>UQVK01000003.1 GCA_900544445.1 uncultured Lachnospiraceae bacterium | reverse complement strand
ATACGTTTTCGTACGGTCTGCGCAGTAAATGCGCAGACCTGGCTGAATAGTAACGTGTCGGCCATTATTCCGGCGCGGCCTGAGGATTCGCACCAGTCTCCTTCACCAGAATACGGGAGGAAATATCCTTTCCAAGCGCCAGCCTGGTTCCGCGCACATACAGGATCAGCGCACCTTTCTTCTTTCTGTTCAGCAGTTTCAGAGGAGTCCCCTCAATCAGGCCGAGGGCCTGAAGCCGCCTCGTCACCTCTTCCGGTGTTTCCATGTCTTCCACCAGATACTGTTTTCCGACTTTTCCTTCATAAAGTGTCATAAGTACCTCAATCTCCGAAGCATTTTATCCCTGTGTATACTTGATCATGATTCTCACTCAGAAAATTATATTCTTACCCTTAAGCGTTGTCAATCACCGGAATGACTCCTGCCAGTTACAAAAAAGTGCGTGCTTTACAAAGCATTTCCTCCGGATTATGATGCTTTATGAAAAAGATGCCAGAAAGGTTTTACAATCAGGAGTAACGAGTATGAATCAGCAGGAAAGAAGAATTTATCTGATCCGCGAAATGCAGCGGGAAATGCCCCAATATGCCGACATCCCGATTCCGGAAGAGGAAATGCAGCAACGCAGGCTTCTGCGTTCGCTGTTTAATCTGCGCCCGCCATATCCTGCTTCTGAAGATTTTCTTAACGTACAGGACGCGTATTTGTCGGAGGTCATCCGGGAGAGGGGAATTGTGGAAGCAGCGGATCTGCCGTCCGTGAAAGCCAGTCCCAGAATCTCCCTCTGGCAGGGCGACATCACAACGCTTTACTGCGACGCGATCGTAAACGCTGCAAACAGCGCCCTGCTGGGATGCTGGCAGCCCTGCCATTCCTGCATCGACAACATCATTCACTCCCTGTCCGGCGTCCAGCTTCGCATCCGGTGCAATGAAATCATGCAGGAACAGGGACATGAGGAACCGACGGGAAGGGCCAAAATCACGCCCGCCTATAACCTCCCCTGCCGTTACGTCCTGCACACGGTGGGCCCCATCATTGCCGGTCCGCTCCGCAGACAGGACTGCGAGACTCTGGCGGACTGTTACCGCTCCTGTCTGGAACTCGCCGCATCCAATGGGGTACAGTCCATCGCCTTCTGCTGCATTTCCACCGGCGTTTTCCATTTCCCGCAGAAAAAAGCCGCCGAGATTGCGACAGAGACGGTCCTGCGTTTCCTGGAAACGGGCACTTCCATCCGTCAGGTTATATTCAATGTTTTCACCGACAGGGACCGGAATATCTACCGGAATCTGCTGGAAGGCTGAAGAAACGGCCCTTGCAGAGGACCGTTTCTTCAGCCGGGTTATCCTTCGGCAAAAAGGCTGCGTTTGAGCAAACTATTCCGGGGAAATCATTCCCGGGAAATTATTCCCTGGGAAATCATTTCCTGCACCGGTCAAACTCCGGATTAAAAGCGTAGAAGTTTTTGGAGTCAAGGCGCTCCTGAACGAGCCGGAGGGCTTCGCCGAAACGCTGGAAATGGACAATCTCTCTTGCCCGCAGGAAGCGGATGGGGTCCGCCACATCGGAATCCCTGACTGTTCTGAGGATGTTATCGTAGGTCGTCCGGGCCTTCTGTTCCGCAGCCATGTCTTCTGTAAGATCTGTGATGATATCGCCCTTGGACTGGAACTGGCAGGCATTGAACGGAACGCCCCCGGCGGCCTGCGGCCAGAGCGCCGTGGTATGGTCGATATAATAGGGGCCGAAGCCGGAGTTCTCAATTTCTTCCATGGACAGGTCTTTGGTGAGCTGATAGACGATGGCGCCGATCATTTCGAAATGAGCGAGTTCTTCTGTGGCAATATCTGTCAAAAGTCCCGCTACCTCGCGATAAGGCATGGTATAGCGCTGGGACAGATAACGCATGGAAGCGCCCAGCTCGCCGTCCGGACCGCCATACTGGGAAATGATGAACTGTGCCAGTTTGGCGTTTGGTTCCTTGATGTTAACGGGAAACTGCAGTCTTTTTTCATAATTCCACATTCAATCGCACCTCCGTTCCCAGGGAAGGGGAGTAAGTCCCCATTTCCATTCCTTGCTGCAGGCTTCGGCAGACGCAATTGTCAGCGGATCATATTTTGCCGCGTATTCCGCCGTCATCTGGTTCAGCATACGGTTGTAGTAGCAGAAATAGCTCAGGGCATCCCGGTCATCCGGGTGGGTGTCCAGATATTCTGTCAGCTCAACCACGACAAAACTGACGATGCTGATGTTGCGGAGGCAGCGTTCCTGCTGCTCATCCATACGGTTCTGGTTCTGACAGTTACAATTCGTGCAATTTCCACCGTTCATTTGACGCATCTCCTTCCTGTAAAGGGCTTGTTCAGTTCAGGAAAGATGGTGCCGCAGCAGAACGCTTCTTCCAGGTTTTCAAAGATCCCGGTCATCCGCTGCCAGGGAACGTAGGCCATGGCAAGGGGGAGCTGATCGAGGAATTCATTTTTGTGGTTGGTATCCTGCATAGATCGCCTCACATAATTTACCAGTATTTTTAATATTATTGTATGTGGGCGAAAAAAACAGGTTACCGGGTACTGTCCGCAGCCTGAGACTGCATTTCAGAAAGCCGTTCATTCAGCCAGTCAAGAATGAGAGGCATGGAATCCGGGCTGTCAGGAAATTCCCGAAAGGTCTTTTCTTCCTCCGGTGTTCTGACAAAACAGAGGCGGTCAGGATAGGTACAGGCGCGGATACAGTCCTTTCCCATGGCGATATAATACCGCATTCCGTCACAGCTTCCCGTCAGCGGTTCCTTTTTGATAAACTGATAAGACAGATCTTCCTTTCTGATCATGAGATTTTCCTGTCCTTTCACATGGCAAACCAGAAGCTGTCGAAATCGTCCTTCATCACCCGGTAGGTCTGCAGCTCACATTCATAGGAGAACTGACGGATCAGCCCGCCCTGGATGTCATACTCTCCGAATACATTGGCGGTTCCGCTGTTGATTACCAGATTTTCTCCGGACGGCGTCACATTGGAAACGATGCTGGAGTAGGGCACATCGAAGGAATGCACCAGGCGAAAGGTATGTTCCCCTTCATCCACCAGATAGACATAGACCTGGGACTTCAGGGAATCGCTTGCCAGGACGGTACCCACGCTGTCCGGCAGATCCTCGATTTCATAATCATCCCTGGTTCCGTTCACCCAGTAGTTGTTATTGTACATCATCAGATAGTACTGATCCTCTTCCAGCCCTTCTCCCTCATAATACTCCACCGTATGCTGTCCGTACTGAGGCACGAAGTCTCCCTCCTGCGTATAGGAGTATTCTTCATAGGGCGTTCCCTTCCAGAAATCCTCATCTCCGATCAGATAGTCGATTTCTGGTCCGGAATGTACATTTTTTATCTTGATGATGGTAGAGGTTTCCCGGGAGCTGACAATCACGCTGTCATCCTCCGGAAGATACTGCACCGTATTCAGATGAATCCAGTCCTTCTGTCCGGCCAGCCAGAAAAATTCGTCTGTGGCCGTCAGTTCGGAAGCGTCATTCTCATAATAATCGGAAAAGATCTCCTTGAAATCCAGAAGCTCCTTCACCTCTCCGGTTTCCAGATCCACTTCGATCGCCATATCCTCCAGATTGACTTCATCCGATTCATCACTGGCGAGAGCGACAATTTTTCCTTCGTCTCCCTGCAGGACCATATCATGGTGAAGTTCAAAACCTTCCGTATCATAAACGGCTGTCGCCTGCCCGAGACGGTTGATCTGAGCAATCTTATAAGCCGATGCACAGACCGTCATATTTCCCTCATACCAGAGGATGCGGTCCAGGCCGTATCCCTCCAGCACCATCTCATAACGCATAACGCCGTTATTATCATAGAAAAAGGCATATCCGGTATGTCCTCCCACACGGATCATGGCGTACAGGCCGTCAGAAAGCTTTGCGCTGCTGTTCCCGTCTTCACTGTCCAGAAGGATGGAATAGCCGGACATGGTCTCAGGCATGGTGACCGTGAAGGAAGCCGTGTCAAGGACCTTTCCCCTTCTTCCCAGCAGCTCCATGGTCACCGTGTTTTCTTCCCCGGGAACCAGGCCGATCATCTGAAACTCATGGCGGGTGCCGATATTCTCCCCTTCATATGCCGTCGCCGTATAATCGGGAATTTTCTCATTTTCCACATGGATGGTATACCGGATGCTTCCGGCCCTGCGTGTATTGAAATACAGATACAGGCCATTGCTCCCCGTTCCAAAGGGATTCAGTACGGCAAGCGGCTCCTGAAGAGAAAAATCTCCCGTGTCCGCCAGCTTCACAATCGATGCCGCAAGCCTTTTCTGTACATCCACATCATAATAAGTAAAGCCTTCTTCCTCATTTTCCGTCGGAATCACTCTGGAAATACGGATAGAGGAAGGAACGTCCGCATCAAAAACCGATACATTCAGCTCTCCGTCCGAAGCCAGAAGATCTCCCGTATCAATCGACCAGTCCTCGCGGATGGCGGTCTCCGCAGACAGAAAGCTTCTTGCATACAAAAACACGCCAATAACGACCGCCGCAGCCACGATCACTATGGAAAGTCCTATGATCCATCTCTTTTTCTTTTTCATAACCTGTTATCTCCCCCGGACAGTTCCGGTATTTTTTCCTGACCAGTCTGATCCCTGTTCTAAACGATCTGTTCAAAAATCATTGCAATGCCCAGAATCACCAGAACCACGCCTGTGGCACGATTCGTATTCTCCGGTTTCATCCGGTTGGACATGGCGGAGGTCACCACGGAGCCGAGCAGCGTGAACGCCGCGCAGAGAAACAGCGCCGGAACCATGCCGCCTGTAAGCTCCCCGAAATAAAAATGGGAAGCCGCTCCCGTAAACGCCGTAAATGTCATGACAAACACGCTCGTTCCCACCGCCGTTTTCAGATCATAACCCAGTACAAAGGTCAGGATGAACAGCATCATCATGCCGCCGCCCAGCCCCATGAAGCCGCAGTAGAAGCCGATGCACAGACCGCAGATGACGGAAATCACCGTTTTCCGTTTTCCCGTACTTCTGGAAAAAAAGGATGTCCGGCCGGTAACGGGCTTTATGATGAAGCGTAACCCCATGCAGAAGCTCATAATAATGGAAAGGTATCCCATCTCCATGTCCGGCATGTACTGAGAAAAGTAGCTTCCCGCCACGGTCATCGCCAGTACGCTCGCCAGCATGAAGCTTCCGTTTTTCAGATCAATGTTTCCATGCTTTTTATAGATCCAGGCAGCCAGCGCGGATGCCAGCACATCTGAAGCCAGCCCGATTCCCACAGATTCGTACCAGGGAAAGCCCAGAAACGCGATGAGCATCGGGGCGATCACCGTGGCGGCCGACAACCCTGCAAATCCCGTTCCGATTCCGGCCGCGAGCCCGGCAGTCAGACACACCAAAAAAAGTTGCAGCATACGATTTTCACTCCTTCAGTTCTTATCTCACGTCTCCCATGAAAAACAGGGCGACGGTTCCCGGACCGGAATGAGTTCCGATGGTCGGGCCGATCTCATTGATCAGAAAATCCTTTCTCCCAAAACGTTCTTCTACAAGCTGCTTCACGTAATCCGCGTCTTCCGCGCAGTCTCCGTGGCTGATGAAGATACAGTCGTTTTTATCGCGCCAGCTTCCCACCTGCTTTTCCATCATGTCCACCAGCGACTGAAGGGATTTCTTCCTCCCTCTCACCTTTCCCACCGCGGTCAGATGGCCCTGCTCATCCACATGCAGAAGGGGCTTGATTCCGGCAAGGGTTCCCACGATCGCCGTGGCTTTGCTCACTCTTCCGCCTCTGTGCAGATGGAACAGGTCGTCCACCGTAAAGACATGCACCAGGTTCTCCTTATGCGCTTCCACCCACTGCGCTGTCTCATCCAGGCTCTTTCCCGCTTTTTTCAGCTGTACCGCCTTATGTACCAGAAGCCCCTCTCCCAGAGACGCGCAGAGGGTGTCCGCCACCACGATTCTGCAGTCCGGGCGCTCCTCCATGATCTCCCGGGCAGCGAGGCTTACATTGCCGCAGGTACCGCTTAAACCCGAAGAAAAGGAAAGCACCAGAAGCTGCCTGCTTTCTTCCAGAAAACCGTTCAGGTATTCCTTCGCCGTTTCCGGATTGATCTGGGAGGTGGTGGGCATCATGCCGCCCCGCATCCGGTCGTAAAACTCCTTCACCTCCATTTTCCGCTCTTCCCCCTGAGGGATGCCGTCCATGATATACGGAACAACCATGATGCCGAGTTCGTTTTCCCGTATGTAGCTTTCCGGAAGATCCGCGGTTGTATCCGTTATGATCTTAAAGTCTTCCATTCCTTTTTCCTTTCTTTTTCGACAAATCCGTTCTATATTTTACATGGACGTTTCAAAAAATTCAATACTCCGGCCTGTTTTTTCACACCGTCATAACACGGATGCATGGCGAAGGCCAGTCAGGCATAAAAATACTCCTTTCAGCATTCACTGTTCGCTGAAAGGAGTAAAAGAACGCCTATCTTCCCGTGCTGCCGAAGCCGCCGTTTCTTGTGCCGTCCGCAGCGTCATCCTCCGTGATGCCGTAGGAAAGGAAGATTCCCTGCATGAAGCCGTCTCCCGCATTCAGGGACAGAGCCTTTCCTTCGTTGGAATCGTTGGTGAGCTTGGCAAAAATATGCCCCTCATTATCGCTGTAATAGTAGTCGCTGTCGATGATGCCCACCGTGTTGTTCAGCTGCAGGCGGTACTTGAAGCCAAGGCCGCTTCTGGGATAGAGGGAAAGCACCCAGTCCTCCTCCATCCGCACCCGCACGCCCGTGGGAATCTTTACCGTTTCGCCGGGCTTCAGGCTGCAGGGAACGGGCATATAAAAATCATATCCCGCGCTTCCCTTCGTCGCCCGTTCGGGAAGGCGCAGTGACGCGTAGATTTCCTTCGCCTGTTCCTTCGTATATTCCGGAAACGCGTCTGTCAGATCCTCCAGAAACCTTTCCTCACTCACCTTTTCAAATTTCGCTATTCTCCGCATGCCGATACTCCTTTCTGCCATGCGTCCTCCGCCGGCGCGTAGTCCGGGCAGTGGAGAACGGGGATCTTCGGGTTTTCCTGCTGAAGGGAGGCCTGCACGTCGATCACTCTCTGGTTGGAGCTTCCCTTCCACATCAGATTCACATCTCTTTTTGCAAGAACGAACTCGCCGTCCACCAGCACGTCAATATCCTGCAGGATGGAATCCTGATACAGCCTCTCCCACACCTCGCCGGTGTAGAGCCAGATGGTTTTCTCCGGATATTTCTGTTTGATTTCCCGCATCAGCCTTCTCACATCCCCTTTGTTTGCCGGATGGAGGGGATCTCCGCCGGAAAAGGTGATGCCGGAAATATAAGGCTTGTCGAGCTGGTCGAAGATTTCCGCCTTCGCGGCGCTGTCAAAAAGAAGGCCGCCCTCCGGATCCCAGGTGACGGGGTTCTGGCAGCCCTCGCAGCAGTGGCCGCAGCCGGCCACCCAGAGGACGACCCGCAGGCCGTCCCCGTTTTTCATATCATCCTTGGTAATATCATGATAGCGCATGGCTTACATCGATTTCCTTTCCGCGATTTCCGCCATCTTTGCGTCGTTCAGCCTGGTGTCTCCATGGACTCTGGAGTAGGAAAGATAGCCGTTCATCCGGTCGATCTTGGTCAGGTTCCTGCTGCCGCACTTGGGGCAGACGTCCATTTCCAGCTCCTGATGGCCGCAGTCGTCGCAGTAGGCCAGAGACAGGTTGACGCCTTCGTAATAGCCCTTATCCATGGCCCGGCGGATCAGGGTCTTCACCGCTTCCAGGTTGTAGTCGATGGGATACTTCACATACTGGATCTTGCCGCCGTTGCACAGATTCCAGAACCGCCCCTCCTTGTCCTGCTTCTCGATGGGGGTGATGTCCTCCGTCACATGGCAGTGGAAGCTGTTGCTGACGTATTCCCTGTCGGATACGCCCTCGATGATGCCGTACTTGTTGCGGAACTGCTTCACCTGCAGGCCGCAGAGATTCTCTGCGGGCGTGCCGTAAATCGCATACAGGTGGCCGTCCTCCTCCTTGAACTCATTGACCCGGCTGTTGATGTATTCCATCACCTCCAGGGCGAACTGACCGTCCTCCACCAGAGATTTTCCGTTATAGAGCATCTGCAGCTCATTCAGGGCCGTGATGCCGAAGGAGGCGGTTGCCGACTTCAGCAGAGGCTTGATCTTGTCCCTGAGCTTCAGATGGCCGCCCAGGAAGCCGCCCTCGCAGTAAGCCAGCGGGTTGGTGGAAGCGCGCATCTCACCCAGATAGGCGTAGGTGCGGATGTGAAGCTGACGGATCAGGTTCAGGTAATAGTCCAGCACCTCATAGAAATCCCGGCTCTCCTGTCTGGCCTTCGCCAGAATCATGGGCAGGTGCAGGGATACGGCGCCGATGTTGAAACGGCCCACAAAGACCGGCTCGTCCTTCTCGTCCGCCGGATGCATGCCCCCTCTCTCATACCAGGGAGACAGGAAGGCGCGGCAGCCCATGGGGGAAATGATCTTGCCGTACTTCTTGTACATGCTCGCCACGTAGCCCTCTCCGGTCAGGCTCAGCCAGTCCGGATACATGGTCTTCGCGGAGCAGCGCACGCCCGCTTCGAACACGTCCTCCAGCGGCTTTCCGGGGCCGTGCAGGTTTTCGTCATACAGGAACACGATCTTGGGGAAGAGCACGGGCTTCTTGTGTCCTTCCTTTCCCTGTCCCTTGCGGCGCACGTTCAGCATGCTCATGGTGGCCAGCTTCGCAAACCGGCCCGTTCCCGTTCCTGCGGTCACGGTGATGAAGGGATAGTCTCCCCGGCTGCTCGCCACCGTGTTGAACTTGTATTCCCAGCCCTGAAAGCCCTGCTCCATCTCCTTGACCACGTCGGCATAGGCGACTTCTTCCGCCTTTTCCTGCGGCACGCCCATTTCCGTATATTTCTTCAGAAATCTGTCATAGGACTTCTGCGCATAGGGCTCCAGAATCAAGTCCACGCTGGGCACGGTGAAACCGCCGTACTGCTGGCTTGCCGCGCTCAGGACGATGTCCCCGATCACATCGAAGGCCACGTCCAGAGTCTTGGGCTCGTTGTACCAGATATTTCCCATCTCAAAGCCGCCGGAAAGCACATGCTCCACGTCGAACAGACAGCAGTTCATGGTATCCCTTCTCGCGGACATGTCATGCACGTAGATATAGCCGTCCCGGCAGGCCTGGATCTCTTCCGTGGTCATGAAAAACTTCTGATACAGCTCCTTGTTCAGCTGGTTGAAGATCAGGCTTCTCTTGGTGGAAACCAGGGCGGAATCCGTATTGGAATTCTCCTTGTCCCCGATGTACATGATGGACTGGCTCTTCTTGTATACATCGTCCAGCATCCGCACGAAATCCTGCTTGTAGTTGCGGTAATCCCGGTAGCTCTTCGCCACGATGGGCTTCACCTGCTCCAGCGCGCTCTCCACCACGTTATGCATCACCGGGATCGGGATCTCGTCGCTTTCCAGCTCATCCACCTTCTCGATCACATAGCTGCAGATCTTCCGGTTTTCCTCGTCCGTAAACCGGGTCAGGGCGCGGTATGCGCTCTTTCCCACCGCATTGATGACCTTCTGAACGTTGAACACTTCCTTCGTTCCGTCCTTCTTGATCACCTTCACATTCCGCTTCGGCCTGTACTCTTTTCCGTAATCCGTTTCCTCTTTCCGTCCAAGCTCTTCTACCGTATATTCCATTCTGCCGTCTCTCCCTCCGTTTCTTTGTGTTCATTTCCATCGGACCGGTTCCGCCGCCCGCCATCCTCCGTCCGCCAGCCCTGCCATTCTGCCTGGCAGAGCGCCATGCAGAAGGCCAGGGAAATTGCCGCGCAGGGGGCCGGACAAAGTGGCCGGACACTGTGTCCGGCAAATGCCGGGTAAAAAATCCGGATGCGGAAAATCTGCCTGCAGCCCTTTCCGCATCCGGCCCTGTATGCGCCGTTTCCGATGATTCCCTCTTGGATTCTCTTATGTCGTATGAATCACAGCAACAATATCTTGTTTCTCACAGATATGTTTCCACAATATCTGGTATCGGTTTGCTTGTCGTATGTCAGTATACCCAAAAAAGAGCCTCCTGTCAATTCCTTTCCTGAAGGAATTCATAAAAGGATGCCGCTTTTCCTTACGGCCTCCACAGCCTCCCCGATCACCGGCACCGGAAGGGTGAGGGCGAAACGGACATGGCCCTTTCCCAGCGTTCCAAAGCTGCTTCCCGGCGTGCAGAGAACGCCTGTGGCCTCCATGAGCTTCATGACAAAATCCACGTCGTCCGTAAAGCCCTCCGGAACGCGCGCCCAGGCGAACATGGTTCCCTCGCTGTCCGGCACATTCCAGCCTGCGGCGCGAAGTCCGCCGCAGAGGGCGTCCCTTCTTCTCTGGTATTCCTCACACTGTCTGAGGATGGGCTCCTCCGGTCCGTTCAGCGCGGCAATGGCGCCGTACTGCACCGGAAGGAAGGTTCCGTAATCGATCTGGGAGCGGAGTTTTTTGAAGCCGACGATGATTTCCCGGTTCCCCACCAGAAAGCTCATCCGCGCCCCGGTATAGTTATAGGTCTTGGACAGGGAGAAAAATTCCACGCAGACCTCTTTCGCACCGGGTACCGCCAGAATGGAGCCTCCCCGCCTTCCGTCGAAAATGATATCCGAATAGGCGTTGTCATGGATGAGCACCAGATTGTGCTCTGCCGCCCACCGCACCAGCCTCTCATAGAATCCCTCCGGCGCGCATTTGCAGATCGGATTCATGGGATAGGAAACGATCATGAACTTCGCCCGGTCCGCCGCTTTGGAAAGCGCCTCCAGATCCGGCACATAGCCGTTCTCTTCCGTCAGAGGATAGGTTTCCAGAACCGCGCCCGCAAGGGAGGGGCCGATTCCGAAAATAGGATAACCGGGATCCGGCACCAGCACCACATCCCCCTTATCACAGAGGGTGAATCCCACATGGGTAATTCCCTCCTGAGAGCCGTAGACCGACATGATCTCATCCGGCATGAGCTCCACCCCGTAGCGCCTCCTGTAACGCCCGATCACAGCGTCTGTAAGCGCCGGCAGATCCTTCAGGGAATACTTGTAGTTTTCCGGATCCTGTGCGGCCTTTACCACCGCATCCATCACTTCCTGAGCGGGAGGAAAGTCCGGCGTACCCACGGACAGATTGTACACCTTCCGCCCCTGTGCCAGGAGCGCTTCCTTCTTCTCGTTCAGAACCTGAAAAATTCCTTCCTCATAATCCTTCATTCTTGTTGCAAATTGCAGTTCCATCGTAATCTCCATTCCGGAGCGAAGTAAAGCTTCGTTCCCTCTTTTTCTTTCCTTCCGCTTCTTAAATTAAACCGCCTCATACGCCGGGATCCGGCAGAAGCCCATCTCCGTCCGCCGCAGACGTGGCAAGCTGGTCGCAGCGTTCGTTTTCCGGATGCCCGTCATGCCCCTTCACCCAGATAAAGGTGAGCTGATGCGGCCTCGCCGCCTCCAGCAGACGCTTCCACAGATCCACATTTTTGACCGGGCCTGAGGCTCCCCTCCAGCCCTTTTTCAGCCAGCCGTCAATCCAGTGCTTATTAAAGGCATCCGTCACATATTTGGAGTCTGAAACGATCTGCACCTCGCAGGGGCGCTTCAGCGCCTCCAGCCCGGCGATCACCGCCATCAGCTCCATCCGGTTGTTCGTCGTCCTTATGTATCCTCCGGAAAGCTCCCTCTCATGAAGCTTTCCGTTTCTATCCACGTAATGCAGAATCGTCCCGTAGCCGCCCGGCCCTTCCGGATTTCCCCTGGCAGCCCCGTCCGTATAAATCATCACCTTCACCCGTGCACCTCCTGATTCTGTCTCTCCATTCTCCTGTCCGCAAAAATTCCTCCGCCATCCGGTCGGCTTCGCGGATGATGTCTTCGTCATAGCCGATAATGCCGAGCAGGCGGATGGCGTTTCGCGTGCCGGCACGGCCGGGCATGAGCTGATAATTGAAGCGGATATCGTCTCCTTCCACCTGTTCCTCAAAATGGTAGTTGTCATACGCCGTCTCAAGGAGCCTGGTCAGTTCAATGTCGTGGGTTGCCGCAAAACAGAGGACGCCCGGGCGGTGCAGGCTCTTTAAAACCTGGGTGGAAGCCGCGATCCGCTCCACCGTATTGGTCCCGCGCAGAACCTCGTCCACAAAGCAGAGAACCGGCGAAGGATCCGCGTTCACCGCGTCCAGTATCCGCTTCAGCGCCTTGATCTCCACGATATAATAGCTTTCTCCGCTCTCCAGGTTATCCCGCAGCGCCATGGAGGTAAAAATCCGGTACAGGCCGCCCCGATAGCTTTCCGCCGGACAGGTGTGGACGGTCTGAGCCAGAAGGGCGTTTATCGCCACCGCCTTTAAAAAGGTGGATTTCCCGGAAGCGTTGGACCCGGTAACGAGCACTCCCTGCTCCGTGCGGATGCTGTTTTTCACCGGCTCTGAAAGAAGCGGGTGATACAGGCCGGCGACCGACAGGCTTCCGCAGGGATACGCATTTTTCCCGTTTTGCGCTTCTCCTCTTCCATCCTGAAAAACCGGGCTGCACCAGCCGTTTTTCAGAGACGCGCGCCAGGAGGATACCGCGAGCAGGCATTCCGTCCTTCCGATCAGCTCCACCATCCGGTCGATGTCCGCAAGATGAACGCGCACCTCATGAAGCATGGAATTGAAGCAGATCAGATCCAGATGCAGGATCATGTTCACATAATCCATCAGCACGGACAGGGGATCCCCCGCCATGGTGCTGCCGCGCATGCCCAGCACCGCGCTGTGCCGGAATTTTCCGAATTTTTTCTCCAGTTCGGAAAGTTCCCTCCATTCTTCGGCGCATACGGGTATCTCCGTCTTTTTCAGTTCTCTGGCGAAGTCCAGAATCCGTCCCACATAGGCAAAGCTGGTCAGATAGGGCTCCACCTCCCGTTTCTGCTTCATATAAGAGAACATGTTCATGAGAAGGATGAAAAAGAAGAGTACCATTCCGATGGGCGGGGACATAATCATCAGGGCGATGGAAAAAAGAAGCAACAGATCCATCACCACAGCCTGGGTGCTGTTTCGTTCTCCCAGCCGGTCCAGATAGCCCAGATAATCATAGATGGAATACTTTCCGCTTCTTCCCAGACTGCTGAAAAGGACCTGAAGATCTTCCCGCTCCTTTTCATGGGAAGAAAACCAGGAAATTTTCTCCTCCATTCCTTCCAGCTGCGCCTGTTCCTCTTTACTCAGGGCAGGCGTTCTGAGCGCATAATACAGATACTCCTGTCCCGCCGAGGAATAGGTATGGTTCATCTGAAAAAAGATCTGATCCATTCCCAGATCGTCCCAGGTGATGTCATCGATCTGATTCTCCCGTCTGTGCGCTTCATAAAAGCCCGGAATGCCGGAAAGTTCCTCATCCTCGTAAACCCGGTCCCATGCGTTTCCGAAGGCGGCGTGGATCTTCTCCCTCTGCCGCCTCTTTTTTCTCTTTTCCTCACTCACTCCTCTGACAAAGAAAAACACCACCGCCAGGGCGATGGCAGCCAATACTGCCATAACTTCCATCGTTTTGATTCCTTTCGCGCGTTTCGAACCGCTGCCTGTACGGGGATCTCCCCCGCTAAAAGCTTCTCAGCCTGTCCGACCCGTCGTCCACCGTTTTTTCAATTTTCTTTACCACCACATAGTAGCCGTAGCTGTCGTTGACCTTCACGTAGACCCGGTCTCCCACCTTGTGGTGCAGAAGCGCTTTCCCGATGGGAGATTCCGTGCTCACAAGGCCTTCCAGGGAATTTCCCCGCATGGTGGTCACGATTTTCATCGTCTCCGACGTGCCATCTTCCTCGAAAAACAGCTCCACCGTATTGTTCACGCCGATTTCATCCTCTGCGGAATCATCGGAAATCACCTCGGCCGTCTTTATCATTCTCTCCAGAAAACGGATTCTGCTTTCATTTCTGTTTTTTTCCCGTTTGGCCGCATAATATTCAAAATTTTCGCTCAGATCGCCCTGCGCCCGGGCTTCCTTCACCGCTTCCAGCGCTTTGGGCCTTTCCACCAGCTTTCTGTGCTCGATCTCTTCCTGCATTCTTCTGATATCATTTTCTGTCAGCTGATTATGCATTTTCTTACCTCTTTTCTGTGCCGTTTTGCAACAGGAGCAAATCCTCTTCCCTTCGCCTTTCGGAATTTTTGCATCATAAAACGGCCCGCAGGGACATTCTACCACGAACCGCCGCCCGGCACAATTCCAAATTCTGTCCGTGTGAAATCAGACGGGCCCCTGTACCCAGATGGATACAGAGGCCCGTATTCTGCCGCCGGAAGATGACTGGTTAAATGACCGCCAGAAGCACAAAGTTGAGGATGAACAGAATGGATGCCACCCAGATGATGGGATGAATCTTTCCTGCTTCCTTCTTGCACATCCGGACGATGCAGTAGGAAATGAATCCAAACGCGATACCGTAGGAAATGCTGTAGCACAGAGCCATGAACAGTCCTGCGAAGAACGCGGGAACCGCCTCGGAAAAGTCCGCCCAGTCAATTTCCTTAAATGCGGAAGTCATCATCACACCTACCACAACGAGTGCCGGAGCGGTAGCCGCCATGGGAATCGCGCTGACAAAGGTCGCCAGGAACGCGCTGATTGCAAAGCAGACTGCAACCACAACGCTGGTCAGACCGGTACGTCCGCCCGCTCCGATACCGGAAGCGCTTTCCACGAAGGTGGTGGTGTTGGACGTTCCGAAGATCGCGCCGATGGAGGTCGCCGTAGCATCCGCAAAGAGCGCCTTGTCCATCTTGGACTTGAATCCGGAGCTGGTATCCATTGCCTTCTCATCCTCTTCGCTGAAGATGCCGGCACGGCGTCCGGTTCCGATGAAGGTTCCGATGGTATCAAAGGTATCGGAAATGCTGAAGGCAAAAATGGTAATGAGCACCAGAGGCAGCTTTGCCATATCCGTAAACAGGGACGGCAGACCCTGAGCGGTGAAAATCGCGCCGAAGGTAGTCGGAAGCGCCGCGCAGGCTTCGGTAAAGCTGATCGTATCACCCGTAGCGGTAACGCCCATCGGAATTCCGATGATGGCAGTCACAACGATACCGATCAGAATTGCGCCCTTTACGTTGCACACCAGAAGAACAATGGTCAGCACCAGGCCGATCAGGAACAGCCAGAATACAGGCTGGTTCAGGGTTGCGATCGCCGGAACGCCGGAATCGAAACTGATGATGCCCACGTTCAGAAGGCCGATGTAGGCAACGAACACGCCGATGCCGCCGCCGATGGCGTTCTGCAGGCTCTTCGGAATCGCCTTAATGATGTACTTGCGCAGCTTGGTCACGGTGATCAGGATGTTGATCAGACCGCAGATGAACACCATGGACAGCGCCTGCTGCCAGGTGAAACCAAGGCCAAAGCATACCGTATAAGTAAAGAACGCATTCAGTCCCATGCCGGGCGCCTGCGCATAAGGTACATTCGCCACAAGCCCCATGATCAGCGTACCGATGATGGAAGCGATGATGGTCGCAAGGAATACCGCGCCCCACTCCATTCCGGTCTGGCTCAGAATGCTCGGATTTACCGCGATGATATACGCCATCGTAAAAAAGGTGGTCAGGCCTGCCATGATCTCAGTGGAGACCGTTGTGCCGCTCTCCCTGAGCTTAAAAAATTTCTCCAAGGTTAAACTACTCCCCTTTCCTTCACTGGGCTTCATTGCCGCATGAACACACAAAAATCAGCACTCTTTCCGTTTCTTCCGGCAGCAGAAGCTGTATGCGTAAATGCGCACAGGTCATGCTAAAATCAATGGTTCAAAAGCAGAAAGGCCCTTTTGCGGAGGCCTGTCATACAGGATCTTCTCTCTTTCCTCCGCCTTAACAGTTGCATTCTTATTATAAATGATTTTTGACAATGTTCAACATTTTTCTTTCCGCTTTTTAAACGGAAGGATTTTACGCCTCTGCCGCGAGCCTATGAATGATCTCGTTGGCCTTCGCGTACAGCTTTTCCGGATCGTCGCAGCACAGGTATTTTCCTTCATAATAAAGGATCTGTCCGTCGATCATCGTCATCTTCACGTTCATCTTGCTTCCGCTGTATACGATATTCTTCGCGATGTTGTTGAGCGGCTGCATATTGGGCTGATGCAGGTCGATCATGATGATATCCGCCTTCTTGCCCTCCGCCAGCACGTCGCAGTCCATAAGGCCCATGGCTCTTGCTCCGTTCGTGGTGGCCATCTTCAGAACCTCCTCCGGCGCCACAGCGGAAGCGTCCTTATCCCGAAGCTTTGCAAGGCCGGTGGTTAAGAACATCTCGCGGAACATGTCCAGACAGTTGTTGCTGGAAGCGCCGTCCGTCCCTATCCCTACGTTGATTCCTTTTTCCAGGAAGCGGGTGATGGGCGCGATGCCGCTCGCCAGCTTGGTGTTGGATCCGGGATTGGTGATCACATGCAGGCCCTTCTTTGCGAACAGGTCCATATCCTCTTCCGTGAAATACACACAGTGATATCCGCCGCCGCCGAAATCGAACAGGCCAAGGGAATCAAAGAGGGCCGGAGGCGTTAATCCATAACGCTCCACACACTCGTCCGTCTCTTTCTTCGTCTCGGACATGTGGGCGAACAGAGGCGCCTGATACTTGTGAATCAGCTCGGACACCTGCTCAAGAAGCTCCTTCGGGCAGGTATATTCCGCGTGCACGCCCATCATGTAGGTGATCAGCGGATGCATCTTATTCAGATTCAGATACCTCTCCTCCATCACCTCAAGCGCCGGGCCGAACTGGTTCAGGCCGCTCACCAGCACGCAGCGCATTCCCATATCCACGCAGGCCTGCGCGATGTCCTTCGGGGAAAGATACATGTCGAAAATGGAGGTCACGCCGCTGGTCAGATATTCCAGGATGGCCAGCTGGGTCAGGTCGTAGTTGTCCTGATCCGTCATCTTCGCCTCCAGCGGGAAAATCTTCGTGTTCAGCCATTCCTGAAGCGGCATGTCGTCCGCAAAGGAACGCATGGCCACCATGGCGGAATGGGTGTGTGCGTTCTTGAAGCCGGGCATGAGCACGTTTCCTTCACAGTCGATCTCCCGGTCCCACACGATGCAGTCCTTCCCCGTTCTTTTGTAAAAGTCATCCAGATCGCTGCCGTCTCCGATATAAAGGATCCGGTCGTTTTCCACCCACAGCTCGCCGGAAAACAGGGCGCAGCCATCGGTCATGGTCATAATTCTCGCATTGTAAAATCGGATTTTCATCTGTTTCAAACCTCACCTCTTCATTTTTATAGTGCGCCGAAGGCTTCCGGAAGAAGCTCTTTCAGCTTATACACCTGATAATCGCTTTCCGAGATCGCCGCAACGATTTCAAAAGTCTCCGGATTGCAGAATTCCATCATCACCTGCCTGCATACGCCGCAGGGCATGGTATAGGAAACGGGCGCACCCTGTCCGCCGCCCACGATGGCGATCGCCTTAAACGCCCGGCAGCCTTCGCTCACCGCCTTGAAAAAGGCGGTGCGTTCCGCACAGTTGGTGGGCGAAAAAGCCGAATTCTCAATGTTGCATCCCGTGTAAATCAGCGGCTTTCCATCCTTTTCAAAATTGGTCAGAAGCGCCGCCCCCACATAAAAGTTGGAATAGGGCGCGTAGGCGTTCTCCCTCGCCTTCATCGCCTGTCGGATCAGTCCCTCATAATCTGTCATAAAATTTTCTCCCCGAACTTCTTCACGGACTCCGTCACCAGCGTCCGGAAAAGCGGTGCCGCCGCATTGGCCGCTTCCTGCACCTCTTCATGGGTCAGCGGGTTGTCCGTCATGCCCGCCGCCAGATTGCAGACACAGGAAATGCAGCAGATGCGCATTCCCATGTGATTGGCCGCGATGGCTTCCACCACCGTGGACATGCCCACCGCGTCCACGCCAAGCTGATGCAGCAGGCGGATCTCCGCCGGAGATTCAAAGGAAGGTCCGGTGAGCTGGGCATACACGCCCTCCTGCAGGCCGATGTTCTGCTCTGCAGCCGCTTCCTTAATCAGGTCTCTCAGCTCCAGGTCATACACGTGGGTCATATCCGGAAAACGCACGCCCAGCTCGTCGATGTTCGCGCCGATCAGCGGATTGGGCGCCCACAGGGAAACATGGTCGGTCAGCAGCATAAAATCCCCTGCATGGAAGGACGGATTGATGCCGCCGGACGCATTGGTCAGAAACAGGATCTTCGCCCCCATCATCTTCATCAGCCTGGCAGGAAGCACCACGTCGGAAATCGGGTAGCCCTCATAATAATGCACCCTTCCCTTCATGCAGACCACAGGGACCTGTCCCACATAGCCGAAAATGAACTTTCCGGCATGGCCCGGTACGGTGGACACGGGGAATCCTTCGATCTCATGATAGTCCAGCTCCGCCTCCACACGGATATCGTCCGCATAGTCCCCCAGTCCGGACCCGAGAACGATGGCAACCTCCGGCTTGAAGTCAATTTTCTGCCGGAAGCTTTCATAACATTTCAGTAATTTATCATATACGGGATTCATAGGTATTCCTCCATTCCGGAGCGCTCCTGGCTCCTTCTGATGTTTTTCATACAGATATCAGTATACCAGAATCTTCCCGTTCCTGCCAGAGCGGGAATGGAAGTTATGAAAAAAAAGGAATGGAAGCTGCGAAAAAAGCGGCAGTCCTTCCATTCCTGTTCCATACGCACATTCCTATTCCATACGCAAGACGTTCGTGCTCTCCCAGAGATAATCAACCAGCTCTGTGAGTTTTCTTCTGGCAACAGAGTCTCCGAATATCTCAAGGCTTTCCTTCGCCAGATTTTTAAAGTGTTCCATTTTCTTAAGCGTATAACCGTATCCTCCGGCGGCCCTGATCTGGAATAAGAGTCCCAGATTTTTTGCAAATTCATCTATCGCTTCTATTTCATCCGGATCACATTTCCCCTCATATGCGCCCGCTTCACAGGCGATGCTGAACATGGCGGACGTTTTTCCCACGATATTTTCCATGTATTTCTCTTCCTTTATATCCGTATTATACTGATTGTCGTACTGGCTGATCTCACCATCGCACATCATCTCAAGCCTGGAAAACATGGCTCTGTACCACGGCTTAATCCTCAGGTCTGTACGTCCCATTGCGGCAAAGATCATAAAATCGCCGCAATAGACTGCCATTTCCCGCCCAAACTTTTTCTGAACGGACAGCTGGCCGCGCCTTGTATCCGCATCATCGATAATATCGTCGTGGATCAGCGACGCTGTATGACATATCTCGATAATTGCCGCCACCTCAGTCGCATCCACCTTTTTGCCCTTCAGCCGGGAACAAAGCAGCGTGAGAATCAGAATATCATCCGCCTGGAATTCCTCAAAATTTTCAATTCCGACAGGAAGCAAATCAGAAATAAAACAGCCAAAAGCCCCCTCAGAACTTTTGACTGTTTTATAAATTCCTGCAAATATGCTTCTTTGAAAATATTTATTTTCTTCTCACTGCCTTCTGGTAACTGTACCCCCTGTCGCTTCCATCTTTCACAGGGAACACTTCAAAATATACCACACCATTTTCCCTTACCATAAGGCTTATCTGCACCTTTCCGTCCACAAGATGCTCTCTGAATGTCTCTACAAACGGCTTTGCACCTTCCTTCAACAGTTTTTTCTGCGCTTCCGACAGGCTGGAAGGTTCTCCCATATCATGCCACAGCTTCAGCGGGTTACAGGTCACCTCATCCACGGTTTTGGTGAGGATGCAGCATTCCCCGGCATTCTCCTGCTTTGCTTCCATGGGAAGCAGAAATTCCAGCTCCAGCGTTTCGCCGCTCCCGTTCATCGTCCGGTTCCAGGCTGCGCCCCGATAGCTTCCATCACCGCGCTTTACGATCACCGCGTCCTCGGAACGATGTACGCAGGTCCCCTGCAGTTCCTTGAAAAACCGGAAGGTCCAGAATGTGGGTTTGGGAATTCCTCCGTTTGCGACCAGCCCAAAACCTCCATGGAAAGGCGTAAACGGCACGCCAAATTCCTCGAAAATATCTCCGAAGGTCCAGTAGGAATAGGATTCATTCACATCACCGAGTCTGGAAAGCTGGTGCGCGATATAAGCTGCATTCTGGTTGGTATCATGCAGCGGACAGTTGGGGACATAAGACGTGTTGAATTCCGTAATATGAATCTCCAGCCCCCTGTACTGTGTGAAGCTGTCCACAATATCTCTGGTGCTCTGCAGGTTTTCAAAGCCCTCCTCCGGTTCCCGCAGCTTCACATAGCCATAATGTCCCGCCGTTTCAGGCACCTCGGTCGTATAATGGTGACGGGTTACAAAATCCAGCGGTATCCTCTCTCTGCTGCAGAATTCAAGGAAGCAGCGGATCCATTTTTCATCCTCCACCCCACAGATGGCCGGGCCGCCGACCCGAAACCGGGAATCCACTTCCTTAACCGCCGCAAAGGTTTCCGCAAAGAGCAGAAAATACTCTTCCATGTCCGCATCCTTCCAGAAGCCGGGCAGGTTCGGCTCGTTCCATACCTCGATCGGCCATCCGGTCACCTCATCCGCACCGTAACGCTCTATCAGGTGGCGAAGAGTCGCCTGAACCAGCTTGCACCAGGCCGCGTAGCTTTTGGGCGGGGTCACATTCCCCTTCCAGTAAAAAACAGTCTGATCGCCGCTGGCCAGCTTCGCAGGCATGAAACCCAGTTCCAGAAAAGGCCGGATATTCAGCTTCAGATAACTGTCCATCACCAGATCCAGATAGGTAAAGCAGTATTCGGCATGCTTTTCTCCGTTTTCATCTTCATATTCCCGATAGATCCCCATATCATCCGAAAACAGGCCATGCCCCCTGATATGGGAAAAGCCGATTTCCTCCTGTACCAGCGCGAGCTGTTCCTGATATTCCTTCTGCAGAGCCAGGCCCATCCGCCCCGTCCCCACACAATAATCCGTTCTGTTATGAAAGGGAACCGATGCTCCCTGCTCCACGACATATTTTTTTCTGTTCATCTGTTCTCCTCTTCGCTCATCCCTTCACATTATTTTTCATAAAAGCCATCCATTCATCTTCCGGCAGGCTTTCTTCTCTTGCTCCGCCGCAGAAGGTCATCACCATGGGGGCCTCCTCCGTGAAAGCATCCCAGGCAGGCATCTGTGTTCCGTCCGCGTCTCTGCCGTCAGGATTTCCCTTTTTGATGAATTCCGTCCAATAATTGCACATCAGTCTGGCAAGGTCATAGTGGCCCCCGGTAAAGGGTCTCCAGCACTTGGCCAGCGTCTCAAAGAAAAACCACAGGTCCACAGAATGAAAGGCGCCCGGATTGTCCCATCCTGGAATATGGGGGCCAAAGGAATATACGTACATGGGCTGTTTCGCTCCGGAACGTACAAGAAGCTGATGCATCCTGCGGATGCCGAGTTCAACCGAATGAATCTGTGCGGCTGCCCTTACTTCCTCAAATGATTTTTCGTTTTTTCCGCTTTTTTCCCGGATGAGCCTCAGGAACTCGCCTGCCCGTTCCCCGAATTTCTCCTCCGCTTCCTTTTTCAGACCTTCCATGTCGGACGCCTGAGGCCCGGCCAGAAATTCATCCTCCGTATATCCTGTCAGAATCGGCACATCCAGGAACCTCCCTGCCGCCATATTGTTCCAATATGTATCGGTCTGATATACGCCGTCCGGAATGGTAACCCAGAACGCGCCGAAGGCGTCGTTCTTATCGCGGATAAATTCCGCAGGAAGCGCCCTCGCTTCCTCCAGCGTCCGCACGCCCAGATACTCAAAAAAGCGTTTTCCCTGTTCCAGCGCCTGCTCTCTTGTCAGTTTTAACCGTTCCTGATATGGATCCAGGAAAACGCCGCTCTCTACAATGGCTTTTTGTATGTAACCCCGGTTTCCTTCACAGTTCAGCTGAGTCAGCACACTGCCTCCGCCCGCAGACTGGCCTCCGATCGTGATGTTGTCCGGATCGCCGCCAAAAGCCGCGATATTACGTTTTGTCCAGAACAGGCCGTACTGCTGATCCAGATTGCCGAAATTGGCCGGCGCGTCCGGTGCTTCTTCAAAAAGCTCCGGATGGGCGAGAAAGCCGAAGACATTCAAACGGTAATTTACCGTCACCACCACGATTCCCCTGCGCGCCAGCCGCTCGCCGTCAAACTCCATCTCCGCCGTATTTCCCCATTGAAGCGCGCCGCCAAAATACCATACGAAAACGGGAAGCCTGTCCTTATCACTTTCGGCGGGCGTCCAGACATTCAGGTACAGGCAGTCTTCGCTCATGGGAATCGAAGGATCCACATTCCACTCCCTGGTATAAATATTTTCCTTATCCAGCCCCGGAATACTCTGCATGGAAATGGGCGCAAATTCCAGGCAGTCCCGCACCCCTTCCCAGTCCGCCGCAGGCTGCGGCGCCTTCCAGCGAAGCTTCCCTACCGGCGGGGCGGCAAAGGGGATTCCCTTAAAGGAAATCACCCTCGGATCCGCCGCAGGCAGTCCCCGTACCAGACCGTTTTCCGTTTTCACTATTTTCAGCATATCAGTTCTCCCCCTCTCCGTCTTTTTCTTCCGGACATACCATCACCCGCAGGCTCACCTCGCACAGCTTTGGATCCAGATCCCGGTCCGCCGACAGATCAAATCTCGGCCTTCCCTGAATATCGAAATGTACTCTTCGGATTCCCGGACAACGGATGCTGTCATCAATGGCTGTTTCCGCATGGTAAGCGATCATCAGGTTTCCGTCGGGGTCAATGAAAAAAGAATTGTGTCCCGGGCCGTATTGCCCTTCCACGCTGTAAAAGGACAGCACCGGCGCCACGCTTTTTTCCCAGCTGTCCGGATCAGTCAGGTCTGAAGATTCCTTTGCGCACAACATACCAAGAACGTAGGTATAGCCGTTGGCCGAACCGCCGGAATAAGTCAGATAAACCATTCCTCCCATCGTAAAGGCATGCGGCCCCTCGTTATTGATCGTCCCTTCCGTATTCTCCCATCCATACAGGGGTCTGCTCAGAAGCACGGGATCGCTGACCAGCTGCCAGGGCGCGTTTTCATCAATCTGAGCAATGTAGAGCATGGAGCCGGTATCCAGCGGCGTGTTGATTCCATTTCGATAAGACCATACCACATAGGAGCGCCTTCCCGCTTTCAGAAAGGTCATGTCCAGCGTAATCCCTTCCCTGCACAGAAAGCTTCCGTCTTTTTTCCGGATTCTCACCGGATCCTCCCAGGCTGCAGGATCCGTGATGCGTCCTCCCTCCTTCAGCCGCATCAGCCAGCACTGCGGTCCCCATTCCCTGGGGCCAACGGCAAACAGAATGTACAGCCGTCCTCCGATCACGTGAAATTCCGGCGCCCAAAAGGTCTGAATCAGCTCCCTTTTTTCATCATAATCCAGGATCACATGCTGTTTCACATGCTCTCCGAACAGTTCTTCCGGCCGCTCCGCCTCACGTACATAGAATCCGATATCGTTCCGGTTATCATTGGTCGCGATATAATAATATTTTCCTTCCCACGGAAAGATCACCGGATCTCCCCAGCCGCGGTCCAGCGGGAAAGGATAAGCGGGGCTTTTTACCCGGCCTCTGATCAGATACTCTCCTTTCCTGCTGAAGTCCACGCAGGCGCTGTCCCAGTCCACCTGCTTCTCTGCCGTGGAACCGTCCGTATAGACGGCGAGAGCCTTCACCCGTTCCAGCTCCTCCGCATCGGAAACCTTTACCCGTTCCGGCAGGTGAATCCCAATGTTACGGAGCTTTCCCCAATAAAGAGCCGCCCGGCCGCAGACAGCGGCATCCACCGGGAGCAGCGTATCCGTTCCTTCCTGCTCCTCCAAAAGCCCGTTTTCCTCCACCAGTCCGCATGCCGTGAAACGGATGAAATCCTCCGTCAGCCACAGAAGCACCTTTCCCCGGCTTTCTTCGTCCTCGCTGCCGTCCTCCTCCACGCGTCTGGCCGTAATGGCAAAGCTGCCGTCCCTTCTTCTGGACAGGTGCGGATCCTTTACGCCTTTGGGACGGATGGTATTCTGCTCCGTTATCGTCCCTTCCGCGAACAGAATTCCATATCCTGAATTCCATGGCTCATACGTTTTTCCGTCCCGGCTTACCGCAAAATGCACGCTGCGCGCGAGTCCGTCCGGATATACGCCGGGTACCGCCCGGCGGGTATATACCGCCAGGGATACCTGCTTTCTTTCATATTCTACCATTTACTCTTTCTCCTTTCTCCAGGATCGGCCAGACAGATCAGCCGATTCTCAAAAGCAGAACGCTGCAGGCCGGGAGACGGAGACGAAGTCCCCTCTCCGTTCTCTGATAATCCTTAAAACACTCCTCTTTCACGCGTTCCGGCATATCAAAGGTGTTGTAATCCCGCATTCCGCCGCAAAGCAGCGTGGCTTCCACCTTTTCACAGGTTTTCTCTTCCAGCACAATTTCCATTTCCTGTTCCTGGGTGAGGGACAGATTGTTCAGCGTAATGCTTATCACGCCTTCCTCATCCACGGAGACGGATTCCTGCACGTTCGGAACCATCTCCTCTTCCTTCATGCCAATCTTTTCCACTCCCTCCAGAAAGCTCTCGACCAGCTGAGCGCCCTGATGATGTCTGTACATGTGGAAGACATACCAGGTGGGCGTTTTTACCATCCTCGGCCCTTCCGTCAGAATCACGGCCTGAAGCACATTGACCATCTGCGCGATGCAGGCCATCTTCACCCTGTCGCAGTGCCTGTTGAAGATATTCAGCGTGATGCCTGCCGTCAATGCATCCCGCATGGTATTCTGCTGATACAGAAAGCCTGGATTGGTTCCGGGCTCCACATCGTGCCAGCAGCCCCATTCATCCACGATCATTCCGATCTTTTTCTCCGGATCGTACCGATCCATGATAGCGCCGTGGCGATTGATCAGTTCCTCCATTTTCACCGCATGGGAAAGAGTATCAAACCAGCGCGCTTCATCAAACTCCGTCGCGCTTCCCTTATGCTCCCCTTTTTCCACCCCTACATAATAGTGTACGCTCAGGCCGTCCATAAAGCCATGCGCCTGGGGCGGTGCAGGACTGCGGAAGCATTCCCGAAGCACCACATCCGTCCACTCATAATCATCCGCATTCGCTCCGCCGCATATCTTGAAAACCGGCGCGTTTTTATCGTAGCAGCGCACATAGGTCTGGTACCTGCGGTAAAGATGCGCATAGTAATCCGGCGTCATATTCCCGCCGCATCCCCAGTTCTCGTTTCCGACGCCGAAGTAGTCCAGTCTCCATGGCTTTTCCCTTCCGTTCTCCTTACGCAGATCAGCCATGGGAGAGATTCCGTCAAACGTCATGTATTCCACCCATTCACTCATCTCCTGCACCGTGCCGCTTCCCACATTTCCGTTCACATATGCCTTGCAGCCGATCTGTTCGCACAGTTCAAAAAACTCATGGGTTCCGAAGCTGTTGTCCTCTACCACACCTCCCCAGTGGGTATTGACCATCTTCTTCCTCTTTTCTTTCGGCCCGATGCCGTCCTTCCAGTGATATTCATCCGCAAAGCAGCCTCCCGGCCAGCGAAGCACCGGCACGCGGATCTCACGCAGCGCCTCCACCACATCCGTACGGATGCCCTTCACATTGGGGATGGGGGAATCCTCCCCGACATACAGCCCCTCATAGATACATCTTCCCAGATGCTCGCTGAAATGTCCATAAATTTCAGGACTGATCCGGCCCATTTTCTTCTTTTCATTAATATACAGTTTTATCATTGATTTTCCTCCGTTTTTTGTTGATGACTTTTTCTCGGGTCAAGATCATATTTATGCCCCGGCCTGAGCTGCGCAAATGGTCCGGGCAGGCTGCGTTCTCCGCGAACCATTCCGTAAAAGTCTTCAGAGACCTCCGCGCGCCCTCTTACTTCAACAATCTGGTCCGTCCGTCGTGCATACAGGTGCCTGCCGTCATGTGAGAGTTGTCCGCCGAAAGCATCTTCCTTCTCCGTCAGGATCATGCTGCAGTTTTTTGTATCCATCGAAATATCAAACCAGCCTTCCTGTCCTTCCCTGTCAAAGCCGAAGAATTCCTGCCAGGCATCCAGATCCAGACAGTTCTCCGGAGCGGGATACAGCACACGCAGATATCCGCCCGGCATCTTTACATAAAGATTTCCCTGCGCATCGTTGTCCTTTGTCGGGAACTTGACAGCCGCTTCCCCGCAGTCATAGAACAGATTATTGGAAATCACGGCTTCCCTTGCGGTTCCGCCTCTTCCGCGGTTTGAAATCCGGAAGGCAACCGGTTTTCCATAGTATCCGGCGCTGCGGCAGCAGCCGATCAGGTTGTGAACCACATGCAGCCGGTCCGTTCCCTCTCCGTATACCGCATAGCCGTTCACCACACCGTGTTCCTCCATCTTGTACCATCCTTTACTGCCCGGCTCCACTGGTACCTCTTCGGGACGGAACCGTCCCTCCACGTTCCAGAAAATGTTGTTGTCGATCAGATTGACCCCTTCTCTGGAACATTCAATAAATATCGCTTCTCTCTGTTCAATTCCATCCAGGAACAGATTTCCGGTGATCCGGTTATTTTCATTTCCCACATCCATCCAGAGATGGTCTGCGCGGAAAGTATTCCGAAAAATATTTCTCCGGATCAGGCTGCGCAGGCTGTTATGCACCTTAATACCGCCTGCTTCCCAGGAAAGCTCCATTTTCTGCCAGCCGGTCCCTTCGATCAGATTATCCTCAATCAGCAGATCCGTGGCAAACAGGCCCGCGATTCCGCAGACACCCGCGTTCCGGATTTCACAGCCTCTCACCACCGTGTGCCCGATGATCTCCCCGTCCCTGTGGGTGTGATGCCAGCATTCATTCCCAATATCAATCCCCACTCCGTTGGACCAGTCGACTTTACAATCCTCAATCACCCAATGATGTCCTCTGTGGCAGGAAATCGCTCCTCTCTGCGGTACAGGAGCTCCTGTCGCCGCATGGGCGCAGGTCAGGCCCTTCACTTTTATATAAGAAAGAAAGGGTTCGGCAGGCGCGAAGCACTGCTCCCTGCATGTCAGTTCGATCAAATGTTCCGCCGGGTCCCCGTCATCCTCCAGCCGGAAATGAACGGTCTGCCCGTTGGCCTCTACCCAGTAGGAGCCGGGGATCTCTGCCATCTGATTATACAGAGCCACCTGAACGAGCGGTTTTCCATCGCAGAATACCATTCCCCTTCTGTTCAGATAAGTGGTCATATCCGTTTTTTCATATTCAATAAAAAGCCGGTCATGAAGGATATTCACAGCACAGAAGGGATTGTATCCGACAAATTTGTTCTTCAGATTTCCTTCCGAAAGACGGACTTCCCAGATTTGAATTTTCTCAGGAGATTTTTCTGCGCTTTCAGAAGGAAACAGAATCCAGCCCTCGCTTCTGCGAAATACATCCGCGATTTCAGAAGCCTTGATGATCACCTCTCCATCTCCATAGGCTTCATAGCATACCATTTCCTCCGGCCCGTTTCCGCCGAAGGCCGGACTCACGCACTCCCGATACACGCCGCCATGAATCTTCACACAGCTTCCCGGCCCTGCCACATCTGCCGCCGCCTGAATAGTTTGAAAAGGGTGCTCTGCGCTGCCGTCATTTTCATCGGAAGCGGCAGGGGACATGGGATTTACATGGTATTCCCGCCGGTATGTCTGCTCCCTTTCCCAGAACACAAATCGCTGTCCGTCAGGCAGACGGTCCTGCGCATCCCCTTCCACTATCCCCGGTACGGCGAGCACGGCTCCATATGCCTCTTTCGGCCGATATCCTTTCCAGAACAGCAGCGGAAAGCTCTTTGCTCCCCGGAAGCCGGTCAGCCAGCTCTCCTCATCCTGCAGCCCCCAGAAAGTCACATTCGTCACATTGGCTGCGCCTTCCTTCTTCGCCCGTACCAGAATGGAAAACAGTCTCCGGTAGCGGTCAGCCAGCGCTTCCATGGAAATGGCGGAAGAGTCCGTGTTATGAATATCCAGCTCCGTCACATGAATTTCCAGCCCCAGCGCGCCGTAGGTTCTCAGGCTCTTTTCATATTCGGAAAGCTCCGGCTTCTCCATGGTCATATGGGACTGCATCCCCATACCGTCCACCAGTCCTTCCGCGAGCAGCGGCTTCAGGATGCGTTCGCAGATCACCTCCCTTTTCCACGGAAGGAAGGTATCGTAATCATTATAAAAAAGGCTGACTGAAGGCGCCGCATATTTTCTTGCGATCCGAAACGCCTGCAGAATATAGTCCTCTCCCACAGTCTGCGTCCAGAGGGACGGCCGGATTCCTCCATCCTCTACCGCTTCATTCACCACATCCCAGGCGTAAATGATACCGGGGTATTCCTCCTGCACGAACGTCATCACCGAACGGATGTATCCGTCCAGCCGTGCCAGCATCGTTTCCCGGTCTGCCAAAGGCGCATTCTCTCCCATTTCATACCCTCTGGCAAAAAACCACCTGGGCGTCTGATTGTGCCATACCAGCGTATGCCCCCTCATCCGCATTCCATTTTCTTTTGCATATTCCAGATACTTTCTTGCCGCTTCAGGATTTACCGCAGGATCTCTGTCATATTTGCCAGGATCCCTTCTGTTCTCTTTTTCATCCAGAAGTTTTTCCGGTTTCATATCATTTTCACAGGTAATGGAATCGTATTCCTGCCACAAATGATACAGTGCCGCCGGACGCCCAAACGCGTTCTCCCCTACCGCAGCGCCGATTTTAAAATATGGCTGATATACTTCCTTCAGACTCATACCAATCCCTCCTTTTTTCCCAGAAAAAGGGAGGACAGCTTCCGCCGTCCCCCCTGCATCCCTTTCGGTCTCTTGCTGTTATGCGAAATTACATAGCCGCTTTTCTGGCCTCGATCACAGGCTGATACTTCGCGGTGTCAAATTCCACCAGCTGCTGCCATCCGAAGCCTTCCAGCTGCGTGCACATATTATCCCAGATTGCCTCAAATTCCGCCTCGTCCGCCGCGAAAACTGCCTGCCAGGAGCTGTCGCACACGATCGTCTTGCACTGGCTGCGGATCAGGCCGATATCCGTGGTGTCGATATCCAGGATCAGGTTGACGCTGGGAACCGGAGACATCATGCCGTTCTTCTCCAGGTAATCCACTTCATTCTTGCAGTCAAAATGCTCGTTGTATTCCTGGGTGGTCTTGGTGTTGTTCTTTTCCAGATAAGAAGCCCACAGATCGCTGCTGTAGGTCTCGCCGGTATTGGGATTGATCTCGAAACCGGAAACGATCCACTGGTTGATCTGGTTGTTTCCATCCGTCCAGTTTCCGCCGCCCTCTTCTTCGGGAACCATGATCTCAGAGGTAAATCTGTTGTAGCCGTCCTCGGTAAGCGTGCAGGTGCCGTCTTCATTCACGGTATAGATCGTTCCTTCGTTACCGATATGCTGCTTCATCAGTCCTTCCGGAGATGCCAGCCAGTCAAGGAACTCCAGGATACGCAGCTTGTTCTCTTCGCTCACCTGAGCGCCGATCGCGAAGCAGCGTCCGCTTCCGTAATACGTATCAGAAGTCTGGAAAACCTGCATGTCCGCGATCGGGATTCCCATATAGTTCGCGCCCGCCTCGCCGATCGTCGGGGAGTTGGTGAAGCCCTGCATCCAGTTATTCCATACCAGATAAGTTCTCTTGGTCTTCATCTTGTCACAGGCAGCGTTCCAGTCCTGCGTCGCGGAGTCCGGATCGATCAGGCCCATCTGATTTGCCTGGAAGAAGAACTTCAGCATCTTGTAATAAGCCCCTTCCTTGTCGGTCAGAGGGGTGATGCTGTTGTCATAGCCGATCATCACGGAACCGTTTACTTCCTGTCCGTACCACTTGGTCAGCTGGTTGACATTTTCAATGGAAGTGCTGTCCCAGTCCTTCCACATGGTGATGCCGTAAGCAGGATCGCCGGCCTCATTGGTCGGATGCGCTGCCTGCATGTCCGCAAGGACCTGAAGCAGGTCGTCCAGGGTGTTCAGCTCCGGCCTTCCCAGCTCCGTATAGAAATCCCAGGGAAGTCTGGGCATGGTGCCCGCCGTTTCCGACATATAAGCGGTAGGGCCGTTGGTGTTCATTTCCGTGGGGATCGCCCATACGCCGTCTCCGATCCCTTCATTGAACATTTCGATCTGCTCCCAGTACTTCATCAGGTTGGGGTAATTCTGGATGTCGCCGCTGATGTCCGCCACCAGGCCAACGTCGACACACTCCACCATATCCGCATTGTCCAGAAGAATGATATCTCCCAGATTTCCGGCCGCCGTCCTGGTCTGGTACAGGGCCTCTCCGTCTCCGGATACCTGCGGCGCGATGATGTTCAGGACCAGGTTGAACTCATCCTTCAGGATCTTGCCGAACCAGCCGGTCTGAAGTCCCTGATAGTTGGCCGCCACATCATAAACCTCCAGTGTCAGCTCTTCGTCATGGTTTGCCGCGGGAGCGGAAGCACTGTCCTCTGAAGCAGCCTCCGTAGATACGCTTTCCTCTGAAGCGCTGTCTGACGCAGGTACTTCAGCAGCTTCGCTCTGAGACTCTGCAGGCGCCTCTGTGGATGTACTTCCGCCGCATCCGCTTAAAATCATGGAAGCGGTCATGACAGATGTCAGAAGCAGGGATACAATACGCTTTTTCATGTAATACCTCCTTAAATTTAATATTTGTAAACGGAAGACAATCTTCCATTTATCACGTTTTGGGGTGACGGCCGGACAATCCGGCCGTTCACACGATACAGCCCGGACTCTGCAGGCTTATTTTGACTTCATTATGTTCCCGGTATCCTTATCCCTTAACAGCACCGATCATGATTCCTTTGACAAAATATTTCTGGAAGAACGGATATACCATCATAATCGGCAGAACCACGATAACCGTAATCGTCATACGGATACTTGTCGCCGTCTGTGTGGTAGCGGCTGCTGCAGCCAGGGAGCTGGAACTGCTGGTATTAACCAATGCGGACAAAGAGCTTGCCTGATTCAGATACTGATACAGTACAAACTGGAGCGGATAAAGTTTGGTGTCCGTTACCAGAAGCAGGGTATCCTGGAATGCATTCCACTGATTCACTGCGGCGAAAATGGCTACTGTTGCCATGATCGGCTTGATAACCGGAACCATGATTTTGAAGAAAACAGTCATAATTCCTGCGCCATCAATTTCCGCTGCTTCCTGCAGCTCTTTCGGTATGGATTCCACGAAGGTTTTGGTCAGGACAATATGAAACGGAGACACAATTGCCGGAAGGATATATCCCCAGAAATTGTTGGTCAGTCCCATATTCTTCATAATCAGAAACCAGGGAATGATACCAGCGTTAAAATACATGGTTGCAACTACAAAACGATACCATATTTTCCGATGCCACATTTTTTCCTGGGTAAACATGAATCCCAGAAAAGCAGAAGCGCTCACCGTGCAGGCTGTACCAATCACTGTACGCATGACAGATATCTTGGCCGCCTGGAACAGTCCATCAATCTGAAGGGCGCTGGCATAATTTTTCAGGTGAACCCCCTGCGGCCAGAACAGGATGGCCCCTCTCGAGCTTAAATCATTGGCACTGATCGTATTAATGAATATGTAGTAAAAAGGATAGATGCACAGGATCGCGCAAACCGAAAAGATAGCATAGCAGACCACGCTGACCATCCGGTCGCCGAAGCTCTGATGAATTTTTTTCTTTCTACCGACTGCTGTTTTGTTCATAAATGCTCTTCTCCCTTCACTCTCATCACAGGAAACTCTCTCCGCGCGTCAGCTTGGAAACAGTATTTGCAGTTACCAGAAGAATGACACTTACAACACTCTTCAGCATACTCAGAGCAACCGACACGGAATAACTGCCGCTTCCCATTGCCAGGTTATAAACGTACAGATCAAGCACCTGAATGTGTTCCTTGTTAAAAGCGTTCTGGAACACGTAATACTGCTCCATTCCATTGGAAAGGAAGTTACCGATATTCATCATCAGCAGCACGAAGAATGTAGGAAGCAGGCTGGGAATCGTAATATGACGGATGATCTGCATCCGGGTTGCCCCATCCACCTTCGCAGCCTGAAACAGTTCATCGTCAATGCTGGAAATTCCGGCTATATACATGATTGCCGACCACCCCAGATTCTTCCAGGTCAGCCACAGCCACTGAGTCAGCCACACATGTTCCGACGACTGCAACAGAAGAATCGGTTCCTCTATCAGCCCCAGATTGGTCAGCAGCGTATTTATCATACCAGTACTGTTGAACAGGCTGAATGCAACAGAATATACAAGAACCCAGCTGATGAAATTCGGAAGCGTGGTTACAGTCTGCACAAACTTTCTAAACGGAACACACTTGATTTCATTCAGGAACACTGCAAAAAACATGGGCAGCCAGGAGGTTCCCAGCGTAATGGCGCTCATGGCAAAAGTGTTTTTCAACACCTGCAGCAGCTGGTTGATCTTGATATCGTTTTCAACCAGGGATTTAAACCATTTCAGCCCTACAAACTCAGCATCCGAAAAAGGCCTTGGCGGTCTGTAATCATAAAATGCATAGACCCAGCCATACAACGGATAATAGGAAAAAATGAATACAAGAATGAGAAATGGAAGTATAAACAGAAACAGCTTTATGGAATTCCATTTCTTTTTGTCTGCAAACAGTTTCATCTGCATCCTCCCTTCACAAGCCCAAACCTTTCACAACCAGAATTTAACTCAGCAGTTCATTTGGTCTGTTGCTTTGTTTATCGTTAAACTTACTTTCTGTTTGCATTATACATCTGCATACGCATTATTGTCAATATTTCTTTTGTTATCGTGCTATTTTTCCATGATTTTAACAATTTGTAATTTCATTTATCCCTATTTCACATGCGTTTTTGTCTCATTTTACTAATTTTCTAATTTCTTTATTTTAATTTATCGTTTGATAACACATTTCTTTTTCAGGCCATACAGTCAAAAAAAGAGCATTCAAAAAGATTTTTTCTTCTTAAACGCTCTTTTTCAGGCATCAAGTCTTTACATCAACACTTTTTTCAGCCGCGATTTCCGGTCAAATCCGTTTCACCGACTTCCGTTCAATAAAATTACAGGGGATGTACAGTTCTGTCTCTTTCTCCGCACCTTCACCATCCTCCAAAGCCAGACGATCAAGCAAAATTCTCGCTGCCTCATGTCCAATCCGGTGAAGATTCAGTTCCATAGTAGTCAGTCCGGGACTCAGATATTCCGCCATTTCCTGATTATCAAATCCCGCTATGGAAATATCCTCTCCCACCCGGATTCCCTTCTCATAGAAATAGTCGTACAGTCCGCCTGCCATATGGTCGGACATGCAGAACAAAGCCGTTGCCCCTGTACGATACAGTTTATCCGCCAGCCGATAACCCGATTCCTTATTCCAGTCTCCATAGAAAATCCAGCCGGGATTATACAGAATCCGCGATTCAAATAAGGCTCTCTGATATCCGTTCAGACGCTTCTGAGTATGAATATTATCCGCTCTACCTGCCAGCACCGCAATGTCTCTGTGCCCCATAGAAATCAGATATTTCGTCATATCATAAGCTCCCTGCTCATCATCGATCACCACAGAGGGAACACGGGCTGAATCCGTATAAGCATATACCATCACCGAAGGAAGGGATGTCTCGTTCGGGAAATTGCGCAGGGTTCTCGCATGACCCGCTATGTAGATCATGCCGTCCACTTTAATGGAAAGAAGCTCCTGCAGCGCAGGTTCCAGCACAGACCGATAGGCTTTCTCATCATCGTACCAGAAATCGCTCCATCTGGCATACAGCCGCAGATTCTCTATCATGGCGCGGTAATCCATCTCTTCAAAGTATTCCATAATACCTTCCATGATCACAGGAGTGGAAAACTGCGCGATATCCTCCGCGATTATACCGATCATCTTCGTCCTGCGGTTCCGCAGCCCCTGGGCAATATAATTGGGCTGATATCCCCGAAGCCGGACCACCTCCAGTACCCTTTTCCTGGTTTCCTCCCCCACATTGGTCTTCCCATTCAGGATATTCGACACGGTCGTCGCTGAAACATTACATTCTTTCGCGATTTCCTTTAATGTTACCATGCCTACTCTCCTCCTCGCTTAATTTAACGATAAACACATTATAACAAAGGAGTTTTCAAAGAACAAGACAACATTTTTACTAAATTGGTTATCCTCTTTTTGTCCATGATATCCGAATATCTTCCCGGATAAATCCGAAAGGACGTTGACCGCCAACTCAATCCCCAATATTTTCTTTAATCCAGCCTTCAATCTTCCCGGCCGTCTGCTCCGGCGTCAGATTTGTATTGTCGATCAGCGTTATGGCAGGAACAGTTTCTCCGGCATGCTTCTTCAGCCATTCATTAAAATGCCGGGAACTTTCCAGCCACGTCTCATCCGAAATGCCGCGCCCCTCCCTCATCCGGCGCCGCAAAGAGGTTTCCTCACATACCACCGCCGCAACACCGAATCCAGCACCTGCGCCTGAATACGCGCCAGGTAATCGTTCGGATGATTTAAAAGGTTGCCGGTCAGATCGATGTATCTTTTTCTTTGCATCAGGGATTTCTGTACCCCCTGAATGTCCGCAAGCGCAATCCCCGGGCCGCACAGTTTCCGGAGAGCATCCGCATATTCATCCTGATACGCCCAAAAATAGAACGGCGCCGTCTTCACCAGAGGATTCGGAAGGCTGGTCGCCATAAGGACTATCTCTGCCTCCGGACAGCCTGCCCGAACAGCATCAATAAGCCTTTCTGTTTTCTGCGCATATTCCTTTCCCGGGCACCTGTCGTTCATGCCAAAGCCCAGAAGTACCAGATCAGGACGGTAATCACAGACATTTTCCTGCACATGCTCCAGTGCCCAATCTGAGGCCATGCCGCCGACGGAAGTATTAATCAGTTCAACTTCCATCTGATAAAAAGCTTCCAGGCTGTCCTTCAGAAGCAGCGGCCAGACAGGCTGGCCCGGCTTCTGTCCATACATTCCGCTGCAGTCATAGCCGCAGGAAATGCTGTCTCCATATAGAACCAGTCTCGTCAGCTCCTTCTTTTTCGCCTTCTCCCGGAAACGGGGCAACACCTCCAGGCCAGACGCAGGAACCGTTCCCTGCCAGCGTTCCTTTGTCCGATAGGTCACCGCAATCTGAAACCCGGTCACCAGCTCCGGATGGCCGATGGCGTCAAGGTGGACAAATTTTGCGTCCGTCGTCTCCACGGGGCCAAAGTCTATGGAGAGTCGTTTCTGCCCTTCTTCCGCTTCCTCCCTGTTTCCATAATAGAAGTTCTCCCAGCCGGCACGCGGAATCCGGCTGTCTTCTGTAAGAACCAGTTTTCTCTCCTCCACATAACAGTCCCTTCCCATTTCATAAATCCGCGTACCGTCATAGCTTTCTATCCTCAGGATTTCCTCCGGTTCATAAAGGAAGGGCGCGGCGCATATGCCGTTTTCCTCCACCATAGCCATCGTCTCCCGAAACACTTCACCGCCGTCCCAGACCGGACGCATCCATTCTTTCATTTTTTCCTCCATGCCGAAGCGTTTTACGCTGAGGCACGCGCGCCGAACCTCCAGTTCGGCGCTGCGATAACGGGATTTGCGACGCTTCGGCGCAAATCCTGATTGAAAAATGCGCTATCGAGCGCATTTTTCAATCTTTGCTCCCATCCGCACGCCATTCGCGTGCACAAAAGTAATCAAAATATACCTTCCTGTTATTCCAGCGTAAAGGAAGCCAGATTGGCAGCCCCGGTTCCTTTATAGACAAAATACAGTGCCTGTATGCCGTCAGGCACCGCGATATCCGCCCGGTATTCCTTCCATTCATTGGAAAACTCCACCGGAATCCAGCCCAGCACCTCTCCGTCCCACTTCGTCTTTACCCCGAAGGCACCGCTGCAGTAGCCGCGCACGCGGATAGAAATTCCCGAAACTCCTTTGCAGTCAAAATATTTGAAGCCCGCATGGGAGCCGTCGCGCAGATTCGCCACATAGCCGGTTTCCTCATCTCCATCCTTTCCGTCCTGGGTCACCTTGGGGAAACGGCAGTCCATCCATTCTCCAGGCGCGCCGGTGGTGAGCGCCGCGTCGTTTGCCCAGAGATTGCAGGCCAGATAAGCCGGGTATTCTCCTTTTCCGATCAATGGGCCTCCGTTGGCGCCGCAGGAGGTGAGTTCTGCCTGTACGATGCTTCCGTCCTCCCGGAAGGAAATGGGCTCGATGCAGCCCTGTCTGCTGAAATTGGTTCCATCCGTATGCCGGTGATAGAAAATATACCATTTTCCCATAATCTCCACCATACTGCCGTGGTTATTGCCGCCATAGGCCATATTCCGGTCCGCAGGCTTATAGGAATCAATGTGCATATCCGCGTTGCTCACGATCACGCCGCCATAGACAAAGCCCTTCATGGGATTGTCGCTGACCGCATAGCACAGCTCGTGCATGGCGATGGAAGAATAAATGAAATAGTAGGTATCTCCCCGTTTTCTGATCGAAGAGGCCTCAAAAAATTCATGTCCCTCAAAACTGCTTCCCGCGCTGTAGGGCTGGCTGGGCGCAATGGTCACAGGACCTTCCACAATGGTGAGCATATCCGGCCCCAGAACCGTTCCCATAGGGCCTCTTCTGGAAGCATCCCCTATCTGGCAGAAGCCGGTATACAGATAGGTCCTGTCCCCTTCTGTCAGCACACCGGGGTCAAACTGGGGTTCATCGCCTTCTCTCTCCCCCAGCCTGGTACCGTCCGGATAATGCACGTACCCATAAAACTCGTATGCACCGGCAGGCGTATCACATACGGCTACGGAAACCACCGGCACCTTATCCAGCACATAATACAAATAGTATCTTCCATCCGGCCCTACCGTCACATCCGGCGCATACAGACACATCATGCCGTCCGGATTCAGCGGATCCTGGGTCTTTCGGTAAATCACCCCTTCATAACGCCAGTCTCCCAGATCCTCTACCGGCGCCGACCAGCACACATAATCATTCAGACAATACGCATGCCCCCGGAAACGGTCATGAGAACCGTATACATATACTCTCCCGTCAAACACGTAAGGTTCCCCGTCCGGGATATATTCCCAGGACGGAAGATATGGATTAAACGCCTGTTTTTTCATTTTCAATTTTTCCTCCATTCATTGACTGTTCTTTCTGCATCAGGTATACTCTCCAAAAGAATGATTGCCGCGGACACTTCCTCTGTCCGCACGGAGGTACCCATGAATCATATCCGATATGTGGAATACGATGCTGCGCATATGCAGGACTTTGTTTTTGACGTTCCCCAGGGGCATGACTGCTGGCTGCTTCTTCTCACCCGCACGCCTGCACTTTTCGGCCCGCCTGACCGGCTGCAGGAATATCCGGCAGGCTCCGCTGTTCTCTTCGCCCCCAACACTCCAATCTACTATCGGGCCTGCGGCAGCCGTTACGCAAACGACTGGTGTCGTTTTGACTCCGATGAAACTGCCGTCACCTCTTTTCCCCTGTTCGGAACTCCTTTTCCCCTGCCGGACGCGGAATACTGCCACAACCTCTTTCAGCTTCTCACCTGGAAAAACTCCTTTCCCGGCAGGGACAACGAAAGAATCATCGATCAGCTCCTGTCTCTTCTGTTTTTTGAGCTGCATGAGGCAGTCGGAAAAAAATTTCCGCAGCAGCAGCCCCATTCACGCTTTCAGGAGCTGCTTTCTCTGCGCAAATCCGTCTACAACAGTCCACAGCTTTCCTGGAGCGTCTCCCTGATGGCACAGCAACTCCATCTTTCCGAAGGCTATCTGCAGACCATCTACAAAAATGCCTTTGGACTTTCCTGCATGGACGACTGTATCCGTGCCCGGATCCGGCTGGCCAAGGATCAGCTTTTATATACGGAAAAAACGGTTGTATCCGTAGCCGAATTCTGCGGTTACCGGAATGTGGAGCATTTCTGCCGTCAGTTTAAACAGTGCACCGGCCTCAGCCCGGGGGAATTCCGCCGTACCCATGAAGTACCGCATAAGCTCCCGGCAGCTCCCGCCGTTCTGCCGGACGGCGGGCATGAACAGAAATCCGGCACTTTTCTCCCTCCCGAAGAGATATAGGCAGTTCGCTTTCTTATTTTACAATTACCCTGGCAGACACCCATACCAGTTCCGGCGAAAGATCCAGCTCTTCCGTCAGGTCCAGCACCGGATAGCCATCAGGCCCGAAATGTACCCTGCGAAGTCCGGCGCTTCTGGGGCCATCGATGCCGGGGCGGGCGTGATAAGCGTTCCAGACCAACCCATCCTCATCCGTGATATAAGAGTTATGGCCCGTCCCAAACTCTCCTTCCCTGCTGCGGGAGGACATCAGGGGATAATTTTCCTTTGTCCAACTGGCAGGATCCAGCAGGTCGGCGGACAGATCCGCGGACAACAGCCCCACCACATAGGTGCTGTCCACGGCCGCGCTGGAAAAGGTGAGAAATATTTTTTCCTTTCCCAGGAGCGCGAATGGCCCTTCATCCACAAAGGTGTGATTGTTTGCCCATCCATATTCCGGCATGGACAGAAGAACCGGGTCTGAGATCAGCTTCCAGGGCTGATCCGGATCGATCTCGGCAATATACAGCCAGGCTCCCTGGTCTACCGGGAAAAACTGCCGCTGAGACCAGGCAACATAATATCTCCCGTTCAGTTCCCACTCCGTCATGTCCAGCGTGATCCCCTGCTCATTATACAAAAAGCTGCCGTCCTTTTTCACCACACGCACCGGCATTTCCCAGTCGGAAGCCTTCATGGGATTCCCGTTCTCTTTCAGCGCCATCACATGGCACTGTTCCCTCTCAAACTCCCGCGGCGTTCCCGCATGAAAAATATACAGCCGGTCCTTAATGACATGCAGCTCCGGCGCCCAAAGAAGGTTGCCCAGATGAGGATACATGGTTGTGTCCAGAATGCAGACCTCCTGTGCCGTCACAAGGCCCGGTATGGTGTCCGCCTCCCGTATCAGAAGGGAATGATTATTGTCATAATCATTGGTTGCAATGAAATAATATTTCCCCTTCCATCTGCCGATGCAGGGGTCCGCGCGATGCCAGGCGACGGGAAAATCATAATGATCCTGGTGGACTCTTCCTGTCACCTGACAGGTACCGGGTTTTGTGAAGACTGCTTCTTCCATGCACCAGTCCACCCGTTTTTCCACGCAGGTTCCGTCACTGTATCTGGCAACAGCCTTTACTGCCCGAAGCTCTTCCGGAGAGGAGGCGAATATCTCCTTCGGCACTTCATTCGCGATATTCTTCGGCGGAAGCAGCCTCCATCTCAGACGGTCCGCCACGTCGCCGGGTATGGAAATCATGTTTCCAGCAAGCGCTCCCTCCGGCATATCCGCCAGCCCCTCCGGGGCCTCTTTGCTGATTCTTTCTGCCGCGGACAAAACCGCGCCCTCCGGGAATCCGCTCTCAGGGAACTTTTCAAAGACGGCATGGAAACATTTTTCATCTTCTTCCATCCACTCCAGATGATACCGTTCCCCCTCATAATGGCAGACTGCCTCTACAATCTGAGCACCTCTTCCCAGATCCAAAAGCCCATGCTCCTGATATCTTAACAAATCCTCAGATGTAAAGAACAGCAGCTTTCCTTTTGCGCTTTCATCCGGACTGCCGTCTGCCTCAATCCGCCTGGCAATTACGCCGAAAGAACCATCCGACATTCTGAAAAGCCAGGGATTCTTCAGGCTCTTTGCCTGCAGCGTACCATCCTGATTCTGCACTGCTTTGGCATAAAGTATGCCGGAATTGTGGTTAAGCGGCGTACAGACACCTTCCTTATCCACCAGTGCCAGATGCATACTGTCGGCGAGTTTCGCCGAATAGACAGCATCCTCCATCGGCATCCTGGTATAACACAGAATCCGTTCCTCTCTTTTTTCACCCATGACAAGGAAACCTCCCTTTTGCGTTTTCTCTTCCCATTTTTTCATATCTGTTTTCAAAATACAATGACATATCCTGAGAGAAACTTGATGTATTCTCATTATAATAATTTTTCCATGCTGTCCCCCAAATCAGGACTCATTCAGTTTTGCCCTGTCCTCCACATACTCCAGCAGGCTTCGTCCATATCCTTTTCCCCGGCAGGTTTCCTTCACACACAGGAACTCCACCTCCACCGTGTCAAAAACAGCCTCCGCGACGATACCGGCCGCCAGCTCACCATTTTCTTCAATATGATAGCTGTAATCCTGAAACTCCGTCATAAACTTCGCGTTATGCTGCCGGATCATGCTGTGCACCGTTTCGTTATTCTGTTCCGTATTTTCTCTGATTTCCATTGTACGTCTCCTTTTTTTCTGCTTTCTGTAAGAAAGTCCCCACAGGCATCTGTCCGAAAACAGATTCTCCGTGGGGACCGGATAAATTCAAAAATCAATGGTGGAATCAGAACCAGGGATGCGCATAAGGCGCGGGCTCCGGTCCGCAGTACAGCCCATAGGCATCGCTGATCCAGTAAGTACCGTTCACATTGATCCGGCACCATTGATGGGAATACTGATTTTCATTCACATGCTCATAGGGAATGCCGAGGATGTTCAGGCAAAGCCCGGTTGCTCTCGTGCATCCGGCACAGGACGCGGTTCCAAGAATGAAATATCCGTATGGATCGTTGTAATGCGGGGTTGACATGGAATAACTCATTCCGCTGTCAAACAACGCGCGGATGGAAACCGTGATTCCATAGATCTGTTCTTCCAGCGGCAGCCCGATATACGGCGTCACCAGATTCAGAGCGGCCTGATAGGCGAGCGCAAACTCTTCATCGGTCATGCGTTTTTTCAGGCTGGAATAGTTGGCCAGTTCATTCATGGGAACCGGCTGAAAGGCGGTTTCCGCAGCAGTCTGCGCTCCCGCTGCCTGTTCTGCATTTGTGGATACCTCTCCGCTTTCGGAAACTCCCGCAACTGCGTCCACCGCTTCTCCCGGCTGCGCGTCAGCTGCCGGGAATCTTCCTTCCGCCATTCCATAAGTCAGATAATGGTTGAGAAGCGCCTGCGCATCCGTCCCGAACGCCGCAGCCACATCCGGATAGGCCGCCCCGTAAAACGCCGGGTCAAATTGTGCCGCCTCTGCCGGAACCGCCACAAAAGTGGAAACGGTCAACACTGCACACAACGTGGAAAGCATTCTGGAAAAACACTTTTTTCCTCTCATTTAATCCCCCTCCTTTTGGAAATGCACAATGCCCGCATAAGCGGGCATTGTCAGCCATAAAGCACCATTGCTCCACAGCTTTATGATAACACATTTTCCAGAAAAAACAGAGCTAAATTTTTGCCTGCTTTTTAGAAGCTCTTAATGCCCTCCTCTCTGTATCTGCGCCATCCGATACAACGGGTACATAATCGTTCCGTGCCATGCTGCCTGTCATCGGGCCGGGGAACTGCTGTGTCCAGCCCCTCTCACCACTGTCCATTCCTTCTGCGTCTTCGTTTTCTCCGGAGACGACGACAGGCGGCACAAGGCTGTTGCTCTCAATGAAACGACAGAGCATGGCGGCTGCCTGGGCGCGGGTGACGATGCCTGTCGGATTGAGGACGGCACTGTTCCTGCCGTTCATCATGCCTCTGTCTGCCGCCCATCTGACCGACTCCTTTGCCCATTCGGACACCTCCCCGGCATCGGCATAGCCGGAAAGGTTGTCCGCTGCAGTCAGATCGTAGCCTCTGTAGTTCGCATAGTTGCGGAACATTACCGCAAGCTGCTCACGGCTGACCGGATCTCCCGGATGCCAGGTATGATCGGCATAGCCTGCCACAATCCCCCTCTGGTGCGCCCAGAGCGCTGCATCGTAATACCATGCTGTGGCCGGGCTGTTCTCCACATCGGTAAAGGGATTGTCTCCGGTCACCTCCGGGCTCCCGGCCAGACGGAAGAAAATCAGGGCAACCTGTGCGCGGGTAATGGGAACATTCGGGCTGAAGGTAACAGCACCGGTTCCATCCATCAGACCGTTCTCCCAGACAAACATCACATCGTTGTAGAACCAGTCGCCCGGAAGTACATCGGTAAAGGGACTGTCCGCTTCCTCCTGAACGCCGATGTTGCCGGACGGGGAATCAGAATCCTCCTCATCCGCTTCGTCATCTCCAGTGTGGCCGCCTTCCGTGCCACTGCTGCCACCGCTGGCGTCCCGGGCAAACACCGCTCTGACAGTCACATTTTCGTCTGGCATGGAAAAGGCGTTGTTTTCAATGGTGATATTGCCAGAAACAACCTCCCACCGTTCAAAGTGATAGTTTCCGCCAGGATCAGCGGTCAGCCTGATCTCTGTCCCTGCGGTCGCAGATGCCGGGGACGCAGCCGCAGTGCCGCTGCCCTCAATTTCCACGGTGACGGTATAAACCGTCAGGTCGTAGTACAGCTTCAATGTCACAATGTCGGCGGCGTCCCTAATCTCCGTCAGCGTTCCGCCGGCAACGGTTCCCGCTGCATTGGGATTGTATGTATAGCCTTCATAGGTTTTTGGGGTAGCTGTTACCGTTTTGCCAATTTCATCAATCGGCTGTTCGGTGTCTGCAAGGGTATATCTGCCATCGGCGTTTTGTTTGTAATGCTCCACAATGTAACGCACATATTTCGGGTCAATGGGTGTCGTTGATTTTTGTACTGCCAGCGTAGCGGCATCACTTATGACGCTGCCTGCGCTGTTGCTCACGACACAACGGTATTGAGTGCCGTTCATGTCCATTGTGGTTTTCCCTGTGGTATAGGTGGCGTTTGTTTCGCCTGTAATATCCGTCCAACCGGAACCATTCATATTTTGCTGCCACTGATAGGACAACGGCTCACTGCCGGTGGCGTTCACGGTAAAGGTGGCGCTTTTGCCCTCGATCACAGATTTATCTGTGGGCTGGGTGATGATTGTGCACAGGCTGCCCAGCACCACATTCCCGTCGGCGTTCAGACCAATGTCCCAGGTGTCATCGTCGGAGGAGAAGTAGTCCGCCGGGTTTTTGCCCGCCATATTGTCGCTCCACCCGTTGATGAAGCTGCGGGGGATAGCTTCTGCGTTAACGCCAATGTGCGCGTTTTCGCCCAGCGGCCCGGTGATGTTGATTGTTTGCCATCCTAAATACAGATTGTCAGTGGTACCAGCCTTCGTATTACCTTGAATGATGGCATCACCGGACAGATAAAAGGTGCCGTATAGACACACCCCGCCGCCGTAACCATAAGTTTCGCTGTTAGTGGCGTTGCCGGTGATGGAGCCGCCGGACAGGGTGAAGGTGCCATTGTGAACCATCACCCCTCCTCCACCACCTGTGGTGGCCTTGTTGTTGTAGATGCTGCCGCCCTCCATAGTAAAGGTGCCGCCGTCGTCCACATACACCCCGCCGCCGGCAGCGGCGGTGTTGCCGGCGATGTTGCCGCTGGTCATAGTGAAGGTGCCGCCGCCGTCTACATATACCCCGCCGCCAGAACCTCCAGAACCACCAGAACCGCCGGTGAGGACGCCGCCGGTGGAGCAGTCGCACAGGGTAAAACTTGCGCCGCTACCCACGGAAATGTGCTGCCCCTTCAGATTCAGCTTCTGACTGTTGAGGCAGAGGATCACCTCGCCGCTGACGGTGATGGACTCGGTGCCGGTGTACTCTACATCGCCGGACAGGTAGTAGCTGCCGTCGGATAGGGTGGTGGTGTCCGCCGTCAACTCCGTCCAGCCGTTGTTGTGACTGCCGTGCTCTTCTACCGCCAGCGCCGTGACGGGCAGCATAGGAGCTACACCCACGCAAACCTTGTCCAGTTCGGCACCCTCCACAGAGCAGACCGGGCAATCCGCATTGATTTCTTCCCCGGTACAGAGCGTTTCGCAGGTACATTCCGCTGGAGCCGCACCCTTGCAGTCGTTCAAATCCGCGCCCTCGGCCCCGCACACCGGGCAGTCCTCATTGATGTTGTCCTCGGTGCAGAGAGTTTCGCAGATACATTCTTCCGGCTGTGCGTCGGACGGGGTTGCCGTGTCCCCGCTGTCCTGGGTGTTGCAGACTTCGCAGACAAAGGCGCAAGGCGTCCCCTCTGTTGCGGGAACATAGCCGCAAGTCTCGTCGTGTTCATGCTTGCAGTCCAAAACCTCCGTGATACACCCGCTTTCCTCACTGCATACATGGGTGCAGGCCGTCGGCTTGGCTTCCTCCGGCTGGGACGGGGTGGCGGTGTTTTCCGACACGCTCTGGGCCGGATAGCACTCCGCTGTATGCTCATGGACACACTCGGTTACAAGGGCATAGCAGTCCTCGTCATGTTCATGGGTACAGGGGCTTCCCTCTGTCCCCTCGGTGTAACCGCAGCTTTCGTCGTGCTGCGGGTGGTGTTCGCACAGGGCGCTCCCTGCTGGTGGCGTGCCGCTATCCGCCTCCCCCTCGGCAAAGGCCGTGGCCGGGAGCAGCGTAAACAGCAGGCACAGGCACAAAAGCGCCGCTGTCAGTCGTTTTCGCATAGTCTTTCCTCCTTAATCGTTGGAGTTAGGCCGCTCCTGCGGGAGCGCCGTTTCTTCTTTCTCCGCTTCTCGTGATCGCATACCCCCAGCAGAGAGCCGGGGAATTGATGGTAGTGGCGGCAGGAGCCGCAGTCAATGCCTGTCGGATCGTCGTCCACCATCTCGGCATAGGGGCAGGCGTCCTCAATGGTTAAAAGAACGGGACGGCCCGCCGGGGTATAGACAGGCCCGCCATAGTAGCCCTCGTAGCTCTCCGCCTCTCTTTGAAGATGGTCGTCCCAAGATACGGGGACTTCGATCACTTCCCCCTCAAACTCATACCGATTGACCTTTTCCATATTTTCCTCCATGCCGAAGCGATACGCTGAGGCCGCGAGGAGAAATCACGCAGGTGATTTCTCCTCTGCGATCACAGCAGTTTTGTGCTTCGGCGCAAAACTGCCGATTGAAAAATAAGCCATCGGGCTTATTTTTCAATCTTTATCCCCCTCTCTCTCGTCCACGGCGGAGGCCGTTCACCGCCGCGCCCAGGGCCGTCCCCACAGCAAGGGCGGCCAGTATCAAAGCGCCGGAGCGGACGCGGCGCTTCCGCTGCCGCTCTATTTCCTTGACCCGTTCCTTTACCAGCGCAACGCGGGTTTCATGGCTATACACGCTTCGGACACCCCCTCTCCCCAAACGCCGGAGCTGCCAAAACGCAAAAGGACGCGCCCCGCCCACGGAATGACCGTGGACGCAGCGCGTCCCTTGAAACGGCGTTATGAAATTTTGATTGTACGCAGGAAAAGAGGACAGACTTATCTTATCTTGTCTGTCTGTCTGTCTGTCTGTCTGTCTGTCTGTCTGTCTGTCTGTCTGTCTAATTATGCGGAAAAAATCCCGCTTGTCAAGACTTATTTTGCAAATCTCCATCTTTTCTCCCTGCATTTCTGCGGCAGGCTCCGCCGCCGTTTTGGGCGGCGGTTGTATGGCCGCATTATTATTATACAGGAAAAAAAGAGGGAATACCATCACCCATTTTGACCCCCTAAACGGGTGACCCCCAGGGACATTTCCGGCCCCTTTCGGGGGCCTCTTTGCCTATAAAAGCATATACTGTTTCAGGTCTTTCCGGTTCTCCACATTCAGCTTCCGCATAGCCTCGGAAATGTGGGTTTTGGCCGTATTTGCTGATATTTTCAGGTGGTCCGCGATCTCTTGGGTGGTCCAGTCCCGGGCCGCGAGCATGGCAATGACAAATTCCGTGGTCGTCAAATCGTCGGCCACATCATGGCCTGTTTTGGGATTGTGAACTCTACGCCACCCGGAAGAGAAACGATAAGTAATGTCGATCATCTTTTTGAAATCTTCCGGCCATTTCGGCTTGATAACCGCTTCCAGCATGGCGCCCAAAAGCCCGTGGTGTTCCCCGAATCCCTCAATCAGATCATCGGGGCGGGCAATCTCCCAGGCTTTCATCAGATGGGCCTCCGCCCGGTCTGTCTGCTTCATGCTCATGTAGTCCATGACCGCGATCAGATGTAAATAGATGGCGGGAATGGGATAGTCCGACGCGCCCATGGCAAGGGTGGCCTCCACGATACCCGCGCTGTGGTCGTACTCCTGTTTCAGATAAAGATAGTGAGCCTGCACATACAGGGCAAAGGCCCGCAGGCCCGGCGGCAGCAGGGGCAGGAAACTTTCGGCCCGGGGCATTTTTTCCGGCAGCGGCAGATGTAACAGCACCGTCCCCGTAAACGATATAAACGCCGCAGCCGCCCGAAACTCCGGCACCTGCTCCCCCGCGCTCGCAAGGGAAGCGTTCAGCTCCCCCAGGGCAAACTCGGCCCGCTGAATCCGTTTCAGGGAAAGGTTTGCATAGGCATAGAGCAGGCAGGCGGACAGCCGCGCCCCCATGTCGGGGCTTGTGAGGTAGGCTTCCGCCTCTTTCGCCGCTTCCTCCGGGTGGCCTGTGAAATAGTGGTACTCCGCCGTGGCGATGTCCCGGCGCGGGCCGGGGGCCATGGCCTCCACCGTTTCCCGGCACTTTCCCGGCGCAAAGGCCGTATTCATCAGGGGCATCAGGTTTGTCTGGTCGAGTAGTCCGCCGGAAACGGTTCTTGCCGGATCGTTTTTTCCCTGCCGCCGCGCCCGGCGCGGGTCGCCGGGCTTCTGGGCGTCGGCGGGAATGGCCCAGGCTTTCCCGATTCTCTGCGCGCCCGGTATGCGCCCCTCTGTGCAGTATTGATTGATTCTCCGTTCCGACACGCCCCATTTTTCCGCCGCTTCCCGGAGTGAGAGGTAACTTTTCATGCTGTCACCGCCTTTATCTTTACGGATGATTTTCCGTTTGCTTTTTCGTCACCTATTATAGAAGAATTCCGGTATCTTATCAAGCTGCGGCTGATCGCCGTATGCAGGAAAAGCCACAGATTCCTCCACAAGCAAGCTTGTTCCGAGGGTGCCATACTCGCGCTACTCCGCCATGCCAGCTCGATGACGCGGCACTCGTCCCATCGTGCTTCGCGTCCTCTCGCTGCGGCTGGTCGCCGTATGCAGGAAAAGCCACAGACTCCTCCACAAGCAAGCTTGTTCCGGAGTCCATGGCCTTTCCTGCGCATGGCTCATCAGGTTTTCATATGATAATACAAACCATTCCTCCGTTGCTGTCGTTGACGATTTTCTGCATAGTTTCCTGGAGTTTTACCTGGCATTCGTCGCCAATCATGGAGATTTTGTTGGTGATACCATCGTTGACGAGCTGTTCCACGGTTTTTCCGAAGATGTTGGTTTCCCAGATGCCGTCCTCGTCGTTTCGGGCGTCAGAGATATAGCCGATCAGGTCCTCAGCCTGCTGCTGGGTCCCAACGATGGGCGCGATCTCGGTAATCACGTTGGCCTTGATCATGTGGATGGAGGGGCTCTCCGCTTTGATTTTCACGCCGAATTTGTTGCCGTGGCGGATGAGTTCGGGTTTTTCCAGGCTGATTTCCTCCCGTTCCGGCATCACCACGCCGTAACCTTTCAGGCGGACCGACTCCATGGCGTGAAGCACTTTGGTGTATTCCCGGCGCATGGCGGCCATTTCCTTCAGCACGGAAATGAGCTGGTATTCGCCGCCGATGGTTTCGCCCACCAGATCGCTGAGCATCTCATAGTAGTATTTGTCATCCACATCAAGCACCACACGGATGCTGCCGTCGGCCATGCTGATATTTTCCACGATGCAGCGTTTGATGTAGACGCTGTCCACGGAGATCTGCTTCTGAATCACATCGCGGATGGTGTCGATACCGATCATCATGGCGCGGATTTTTTCGATCAGATCCGCTTTCAGCTTATGGGTGTTGGGAAGCATCTCCACCCATTTGGGCATATAGAATTCAATCATGGTGACGGGAAATTCATAGAGCACGCTCTCCAGAATCTGGTTGATGTCGTCTCTTTTCAGCTGCTCGCAGTTGACCGGGAGCGCCGTCACATGATATTTTTCGCTGATCCATGCGGCTGTCCTTACCGCCTCGTCGCCATGGGGGCGTTCGGAGTTGACCAGCACCAGAAAGGGCTTATGCAGCTTCTTTAATTCCTGGATGGTCTTTTCCTCCGGAGGGATATAGGCCTCCCGCTTCAGCTCTCCGATGCTTCCATCCGTGGTCACCACGATCCCGATGGTGGAATGATCGTTGATCACCTTCTTGGTACCGATCTCCGCCGCCTGGGTAAACGGGATCTCCACGTCCGACCAGGGCGTTTTTACCAGCCGCTCCGCATCGTCTTCCATGTGGCCCGCCGCTCCTTCCACCATGAAGCCCACGCAGTCCACCAGACGGACGTTCACGTTCACCTCGCCGCCCAGCGTGATCTGCGCCGCCTCCTGGGGGATGAACTTAGGCTCCGTGGTGGTGATCGTTTTTCCGCCCGAGCTCTGTGGCAGCTCATCCTGCGCCCGCATGCGCTCCGCCTCATCCGTCATATACGGGAGCACCAGCAGATCCATAAACCGCTTGATAAAGGTGGATTTTCCCGTCCGCACCGGACCGACCACCCCGATGTAGATTTCTCCTCCGGTTCTTTTCTGAATATCTCTGTATAGGTTCTGAGTATGCATAGTGTCCATTATCCGTCCCCTTCCGCTTGCCTGGTGATACCAGTATATGCGGGCGGGAAGCGGGGATATGTCTGAAAATGGGCGTTTTCAGTATTTGGACAGTTTTCAGATATTGCAGAGAATCCGGACTGGAAACAACGTATCTCCGCTGATGTTGGCCGTCAAAAGCAGCCGGCCTGTTTTTTTGCAATACATTTGCTTGCTATCCGAATACAATAGTATTATAATATGGTCAAATAGAACACAGAAAGGAGATATTTCTATGGCATTAACCACCTTAACTGCAAGAGTAGACCAGAAAGACAAAGCTGACTTTGACGCTTTTTGCTCCAATGTTGGATTGAATACTTCAACTGCCATCAATCTTTTTGTGAAAGCAGTTTTACGCGAAAAACGTATTCCGTTTGAAATTGCGCAGTCCCCTGACCCCTTTTTTTCCGAGGCAAATATGGCCTATGTAAGAAAGTCTGTCCAGGAACTGCGCGAAGGAAAGGGTACAGCACATGAACTGATCGAGGTGGAGGATGAGTGAAAAAATCTGGTCTGACGATGCCTGGGAAGACTATCTCTACTGGCAGACCCAGGATAAGAAAATAATCAAACGTATTAACCAGCTCATAAAAGATATTGAACGCAACGGCTGCATGGAAGGGATCGGGAAACCTGAACCCCTCACCGGCGACCTGAAGGGAGAGTACAGCCGCAGGATTAACGACAAAGACCGTCTGGTCTATCATATGGAAAACGGACGTATTTATATTGCTCACTGCAAAGGTCATTACGGAGATAAATAGGCCGCTCTCGTCACCTCAGCCGTTGTCAAAAATTTGGCACATCTATAAACCATCTCAATCTGGCTTTTGACCCTGCCGCTCTGAAATAAAATAAAAATATAGAAAAAATCAGTTCACCCAAACGCCACAAGCATGGAACTGATAAAAATACCCGCTCCGGTAAACAGAAACATCAGCGTGTGGTACCACAGTCCCACATCCAGCCCCGCAAGCAAAAACAGCGCAAAGATGACCAGCACCGGCCACCTGCTTTTCAGCTTCGGTTTGTAGAATCCGATCCAGCTGAAAAATCCCGTTTCCTTCTGGTGACGGAAAAACCACCAGACAAACGGGATCAGAGAAAATACGATCAGATTCACGATGGATGTTGATATGCCCGATACAATAAGCTGCATTCTTCTGCCTCCACACTTTCCGTTCTGCCGCGGCGGAGAAATCACGACTGCAATTTCTCTGCCGCAACATGGCGTGTTTCATCTTCAAACCTCTTTTTCGTAATAAACCAGATCCATACCATCCTTGACCCGCTCCGTTTTTCCTGTTCTGCGGTATCCCATCTTTTCATAAAGATGGCGAAGCTTCGGCTCCTGGAGAATGGTTTCCAGTTCCCAGAGAATGCTTTCCGGATATTCTGCCTCTGCCTGACGGATCGCCTCCTGGGCGTATCCAACCCCCTGATATTCTGTCAGAAGAAAAATCGGCCCAAGCTTACATTTCTGATCCCAATGCCGGACCCTTACCCCGCCGATTTTCCGATTTCCAAGCATGATAAAATAAAAATCCGTAAAGTTCTCCTGCAGTCTGCTGATCGTTTTTTCCAACGGTTCTGCGGCAGGATTGAGTTCATAATCCTGATATTTTTCCAGAATCGGCTGAAAACAGATCTTCTGCATTTCATGCAGTTCTTTTGCATCGGACAGCTCCGCCCGCATAAGGCGGATGCTGTCCTTCTCTTCCTTTTTTGCGCAATCCCTGTTTTCTCCTGCCGCAGATGCTTCCTCGAAAACAGCCGCTTCTCTCATGGCAGTTACTCCACTATCACTCTCTTGAAGTTCTTCTTTCCACGCTTCAGGACCTTTCCTTCTCCGTGGAAATCTTCGCCGGCAAACGTCGCCCGGAAGTCCGTAACCTTCTCTCCGTCCATGGATACGCCGCCCTGTTCTACCGCGCGGCGGCCTTCTGAGCGGGAGCTCACCAGACCGGATTTCACCAGCAGGTCGAGGATATCAATATTGCCGTCCTTCAGATCGGCTTCGGACAGTTTCGCCGTGGGCATCTCCGCCGCGGTTCCGCTTCCAAACAGCGCTCTGGCGCTCTCCTGCGCCTTCTGCGCCTCCGCCTCGTCATGTACCAGTTTGGTCAGTTCGAAGGCCAGAATCTCCTTCGCCGTATTCAGCTGGCTGCCCTCCCATTTATCCATCTCGTCGATCTGCTCGATGGGAAGGAAGGTGAGCATCCGGAGGCACTTGAGCACATCTGCGTCCGCAATGTTTCTCCAGTACTGGTAGAACTCAAAGGGAGAGGTCTTGTTGGGATCCAGCCATACTGCGCCCTTCTGGGTCTTGCCCATCTTCTTGCCTTCAGAATTTAAGAGAAGGGTGATGGTCATCGCATAGGCGTTCTTTCCAAGCTTTCTTCTGATCAGCTCCGTGCCGCCCAGCATGTTGCTCCACTGGTCATCCCCGCCGAACTGCATGTTGCAGCCGTATTTCTGGTAAAGCATCAGGAAGTCGTAGCTCTGCATGATCATGTAGTTGAATTCCAGGAAGCTTAAGCCCTTTTCCATTCTCTGCTTGTAGCATTCCGCGCGGAGCATGTTGTTGACGGAGAAGCAGGCTCCCACGTCGCGCAGCAGCTCGATGTAATTCAGGTTCAGCAGCCAGTCGGCATTGTTCGCCAGAATGGCCTTTCCTTCTGAGAAATCAATGAACTTGCTCATCTGCTTCTTAAAGCATTCACAGTTATGGTCGATGGTTTCCTTCGTCATCATGGTGCGCATGTCGCTTCTGCCGGAGGGGTCTCCGATCATACCCGTACCGCCGCCCAGCAGCGCAATGGGCCTGTTTCCGGCCATCTGCAGCCGCTTCATCAGGCACAGCGCCATGAAATGTCCCACATGAAGGCTGTCCGCCGTAGGATCAAAGCCAATGTAAAACGTGGCCTTTCCCGCGTTCACCATCTCCCTGATCTCTTCCTCATCCGTCAGCTGCGCCAGCAGCCCTCTCGCTCTCAGTTCCTCAAATACCTGCATTTTTACCTCTTTTCTTGCCGCTTTAGCGGCATTTTAATCTGAGAAATTAGCCGCAAGGCTAATTTCCAGGATGAAATCCACAGGATTTCATCCGCCTTACCTTTCCGCCGCGTCAGCGGCATTTTAATCTGATTTTTCGGGCATAAAAAAATCCCCTCTCCCTTTTCAGGAGAAAGGACGATTCTCATCGTGTTACCACCTTTCTTCGCAGACGGCTCACACCGGCTGCCTCATCAAGTACGGCTTCTCCGGCGGCTGCAGTCCACACGGTCTCGCGATACTCCTGCACAATAACGGGTGCCTCCGCTGCAGCCTACTCCCTTGCGGTTTGGGTGCAGAACTCCGGGATGTATTCAGATCGGCTTTTCCCGCGCCTCTCATCAGCCGGCTGCTTTCTGTGGGCCTGTGCCTTCACCTACTTCTTCCCATCACAGTTTCTGGAAAATGATTCATTTCTCTAAAACTGTCATTACAGTAACACATCCTCTCTTACTTGTCAAACCCCAATTTCAGGTTTATAATAAAAGAGTTTCCGGTTCTGGGAGGAGTATGGCTCATCAAAGGATGCAGCCGTATCGCCGGTGTCCGGTCTCACACTTGATTATCCCGAGAACACGCGGCGGCCGGAGGCATAAAAAAGCATTCCATATGTGATTCAGACAGGGGCGGAGGTGGATTTTGTTGCCGGCAGGACGGATGAGCGGCTCTACATCCAGGTCTGCTATGTGCTCACACCTGAAAATATGGACCGTGAATTCGGCCCTCTGGAAGCGATCCCTGACAACTATGAAAAGCTTGTGCTGTCCACCGATACCCTGCTGCGGATCAACCGGGGCGGAATCCGTCAGAAGAATATCATGGATTTTCTGCTGGAATCCTGACCTGGAACGTTTAAAAGCCGGAGGATGCTCTCACGTCCTCCGGCTGATGGCAATCGCGCCCTGATGCGGTGCGCGTCAGGCACACCGCATCAGAGAGCACATTTTTTTCTTCTTCATTCCTCCGGATCATCCGCGAACCGTTTTTTCACCATCTCACAGAGATATTCCGCCGTTCCCTTTACGCCGAGGAGGCTGCTGTTAATCATGACGTCCATGTGATTGGTGTCATTTGGCTTATATTTGGCATATCTCATGTGAAACGCATTTCTCGCCTTATCCACGTCGCGTATCATCTTTCTGGCTTCCTTCGGCTCCATGCCAAGCTCGTTGACACAGTTCACAAGTCTCTCCTCGTAGGGCGCGTAGATAAAAATATTCACATTGTCCGGATTATCGCCAAGGATCGCGTCCGCGCACCGTCCCACGATGATGCAGCTCTCCTTTTCCGCCAGCTCCCGGATGATCCTTGCCGTGGAGTCAAAGATTTTATCCTGCGCCGCAACCGTTCCGTTTCCCAGCGGGAATTTCATGAAAGCGTAGCGGGAGGATTTTTCTTCCAGGTTGCTGACCTCCCGGATCGTGATGTTATGCTCCTTTGCCACCATGGTCACGATGTCCCTGTCATAATATTCCACGCCCAGAATTTCCGACATTTCCTTTGCAATGGGACGCCCCAGGCTTCCAAACTGTCTTGATATCACAACTGAAAACTTTTTCATACTGCCCGTCTCCTATCCTGAAATATGATATTTTCTTATCCAAAGGATGCATGGCATGGCCGCACCTGTTCCGGCGATCCTCAACCGCAGTACCGCCAGGTCAGCTCTCCCAGCTTTTCAATGCCGTATTCGATGTCCTCAATAGCGGGCTTGGAGAAATTCAAGCGGATATAGCTGCAGTCCTCCGGGCTTCCGATGAAGAAATCATTGCCCGGAACCACCGCAATCTTCAGCCTTTTTGCCGCCTCCAGGCAGAAATCCGTCGCCTTCACGCCGTCCGGAAGCTTCGCCCAGATAAACATGCCGCCCTGAGGCATGGTATACTGCACAGCCGGATGGAAGCATTCCTTCATCTTATTGTACATGGCGAGAGCCTTCTTTTCATAGATGGCGCTGATTCTGCTGATGTGTTCGTTCATGTCCACATTTTTAAGAAATTCAGTGATAATATACTGGCTCCAGTTAATGTTTCCGCTGGAGGAAACTCCCTTGAATACCACAAATTTGGGAATCAGCTCTTTATTTGCGCAGAGGAAGCCGCACCGCATGCCCGGCGCCACGATCTTGGAGAAGGTTCCCATGTATAGAACGATCCCTTCCCTGTCAAAGCTTTTTATGGGAGGAATGTATTCATTTCCGGAAAATCTCAGATAGCCGTACGGATTGTCCTCCAGAATCGGAACCTGATATTTCACCGCCAGCTTGTGGACCGCCTTTCTCTTTTCCAGGCTCATGGTGATGCTGGAAGGATTCCCGAAATTCGGAATGGTATAGAAAAAGGCCGCGCCGCCCTTCATGGCTTCCTCCAGCGCTTCAAGGTTCACACCGTCCGGATCGGTTTTGACAGGGACCAGAACTGCGCCGCAGTAGCGGAAGGAATTGGTCGCATTCAGATAGGTAGGATCCTCCACGATCACCCGGTCCCCGGGGCGGATAAAGGCGCTGCCGACGGCAAAAATTGCTTCTGATGAGCCATAGGTAATGACAAAATCATCCTCTCTGGAAGCAACAGTACCGTCTTTGTTCAGGAATCTGCGGATCTCAGGAAAAAGGGCCGGATATCCCTTGTGCCCGCCGTACTGAAGCACCTCGCAGCCGTATTTGTCAATAACTCTTGCCGTATATTCCTTCACCAGCTCCAGCGGGATCGCCTCATCGGCAGGCTGGCCGCTGGAAAACAGCACCACCCGGTCTCCCGGCTGCCTTTCCGACTGCACAAGGTCGGTGATCCGCCGGATAATTGAAAGCTTTGCCTGACACAGATTTTCATTAATTTTATAATCCATTTTTCTTTTCCTTTCCCGGAGCGCAGCACATCAGGAATAATCAAATTTCCCGTCGTTCTTTTCCTCCAGCGCCTTGATGGCATGAAATGTATACTCGCAGTATGGCACGGGAATTCCCGCTTCCTTCCCCATCCGTATCATGGCTCCGGCAAACATGTCTATCTCTGTATGCCTTTTTGCCAGCAGATCCTGCAGGGTGGACAGATGTGCATTCTTTCTGCTGCAGCAGGGAGGAGTGTAGTCTCTTGTGGCAATTCCTCTGGCATCCGCCACCGCCATCACCTCGCCCCACAGCTTTCTCGCCAGAAAACTCATATGCTCGCTGTCCTCATAGCAGCCAAGTCCGACGCCCAGCACCGCCTGCGGCAGATTATGGGAAATATTGATCGCATATTTGTACCACAGCTCCGCCATGATGTCCTCCTTCCAGGTACACCTGCAGTCCGTCTGTGCGAACAGATCCAGCACTGCCTGCGCCCTGGGGGTAATCTGGTGGATGCCCTTTTCTCCGAACCACATCCCTCTGGTTTCTTTGGGATCAAAGAAAATGATATTTCCGTTCCGCTCAGATGAGATGCGCATCAGGGAATACAGCATATGCTCCTCTCCGATGGCTTCTCCGATAATCTCCTCGGAATCCACGCCGTTCAGCAGGCTGAGCACCGCGGTCTGAGGCTTCACAACCGTTTTGATATCCTCAAGCAGGCCGGGAAGGGCTCCATATTTGGTGGTGATCAGAAGAAGGTCCACGCCTGCAGCCTCCTCCGGCGTTTTCACCGGATAGAGGAAGCGTTCTCCGTTAATTATCATTCCTTCCTTCTGCAGCCGTTCCTTCCGCTCTCCCCTGGCGATCAGGCAGAGCGTTCCACAGGGCAGGTTTCTCATGCCCCAGAGAAAATATGCGCCTACAGCGCCGGCTCCCATGATTCCCACAGTTCTTATCTCCGTTTTCTTTTCCATAGCCTCCATATCCGTTCTCCCTTCCGCACTTCTGCCCTTTCCTGCAGTCTCCGCATCCGTTTTCTCCGCCTATGCAAATCTGAATTTTCTGCCCAGCGTGTTTACCAGAACAACCAGCAGGTAACAGACGATGAAGTACCCGGCAGCCTCCATGGCATACACCGTGAAAATACCGCCGATGCTCGTTGCGTTCAGCATAACCGTATTACAGGTAAACAGGTATTCGAAAATATTGATGGAAGCCAGCAGGGATGTACTCTTGATAATCGACGTTATCTGAGACATCAGAGACGGAATAATCGCCCGGAAGGTCTGCGGCAGCACGATATACCACAGAATTCCGATAAAATGAAAGCCCTGAGAATATCCCGCCTCAAACTGACCGTGGGAAATGTTGTTCAGTCCGCCCCTGACGATCTCGCACACATACGGCGCAGAAACCACGCTCAGGCTGACGACGCCCAGATTAAAGCCGCCGCCCGTCACGAAAAAACGAAACATCAGAATCCAGAGAAGCTGAGGCGTACAACGGAAAATTTCCACATAAACGGTTGCCAGTATGTTCAGAAAGCCAAGCGTTCCCCTGCAGTAGGTTTTCATCAGCGCCAGTATGGTTCCCATCAGAATGGACAGGGCCGATGCGAGCACTGCAATCTCCAGGGTCAGCTTCATTCCGCTCATCATAAAATTCAGATTATCTGCTGTAAGAACACTTGCCATACTACGCCACCCCCATCATCCTCTTTTTTCTTTTTTTCTTCATTCCGGGATTCCTGGCCGCATTCCGTTCAAATACCCGCACCAGCATCGACAGCGGAAAGCATATGATAAAATACATGGCTGCCGCGATCAGATAACCCTGAAAATATCCGGTATAGCCCACGCTTCTGTCCGCATAGTACATCAGGTCCAGACCGACAACCATGGCAAGAGTTGATGTATTCTTAAGAAGCGCCAGCGTCTGGCTGGTCAGCGGAGGAAGGATCATTTTCAGTGTCTGCGGCAGTATCACATAAAACATTGTCTGATTTCCCGTAAAACCCTGAGACATGGCCGCTTCCCGCTGTCCGCCCGGCACCGCCTCGATGCCGGAACGGATTACCTCTGCAATATAGGCGCCGTGATAAAGTCCTACACCAAATATACCGATCACAAATTTGGAAATCCGGTACGTTCTGGACATATGAAACAACTGCTGAATAATTACCGGAACTCCCACATAGATGAAAAAGAACTGCAATGTTACCGGCGTATTCTGAAAAAACTGTACATAGATTCTGCTGACCGTCTTCAGCACCCTGTTTTCTCCTGTGGATATCAGTCCCAGTAATATCCCTATGGCCATAGCGATCAGCCATCCAACCAAAGTAACTCTCAATGTCATTCCAAACCCTGCCAGGTAATCCGGGAAATCCTGAAAGGAACGCTCCCATCTCCAGGGATCCAACAAACTTTCCAGCATATGCAGCCACCACCTTTATCCAGATTCTGATTTTCCGAGTTTTCTTCCGCCGGCTTCCGGTCTGCCCTTTTGCCGGCTTCACTGCATCGCCGCTTCCACTTCGGCGTCCGTCATGACGCCCCATTCCTTCTTCATTTCATCCAGCCTTCCGGATTCCTTCAGATCAGTGATCACATCGTCCATATAGGAAGTCAGTTCATCGTTGCCCTTCTTCAGCGCGATGCCGATCTCCTGTACGCCGAAGGCGTCATCCGTCAGCATCAGGGTATCGTCCACATAGGACGCAAGCGCTGAACGGTCGACGGAGTAAGCATCAATCTGACCGGTTTTCAGGGCCGCTACCCCGTCCGTAATGTACTGAAAATCCTGAATCTCATAATTCGCATCAATGTTCTTTTCCGCCGCATATTCCTTAATCAGATCCGCCGTAGTTGTTCCCTGGCCGACCCCAATGATAAAGCCGTCCATATCTGCAAGCGTCGTTACACCGGAGTCCTTTCTCACCAGAAACGTAACGGGCTCCAGGCGGTACTGCTGCGTAAAATTCCAGGATTTCTTCCTTTCCTCCGTAATGGTGAAGGCAGCGATGACGCAGTCCAGCTCTCCGTTATCCAGCAGGCCTCCCCTGGTCTTTGCCGTTACTGAAGTGAATTCCACCAGGCCGTTTTTCTTTGCTTCTTCGGCGGTACAGTCAAAAATCGATGCTGCGATCTCATAGGCCAGATCGATTTCATACCCCTCGTATTCTCCGGTCGAGGTATCTATCATGCCTATGTTTAGCGTATCGGATTTTGCGCCCACCTTCAGGACGCCTGCCTCTCTGACATCCTCTACGGTTCTCTGTGCTGACGAAGCAGAGGATCCGGAAGCTGCGGACGCCTCCGTATTCCCACAGCCGGTCAGAGTTCCCAGCGTCATTACCATAGCCATTATGCCTGCAATGATCCTTTTTTTCATAACGTTCTCCTCCTTCCGCCGCCAATCTGCGGCATTCCAACAAACACTGCGTTCTGCCAGTCTATTTTGATCCATCAATGAAGAATTTTGCTGAAGAAAGCCTTCGTGCGCTCATTTTTCGGATGCTCAAACACCTCCTGGGGCGTTCCCTCCTCCACGATTTTCGCGCTGTCCAGGAAAATCACCCGGTCCGCCACCTGCCTTGCGAATCCCATCTCATGGGTCACGCAGAGCATTGTGATATCCTCTTTGGAGAGTTCCACCATAACGTCCAGAACCTCACCTACCATTTCCGGATCAAGTGCGCTGGTGGGTTCGTCGAAAAGGATGATCTCCGGATGCGTCACCAGGGCCCTGGCAATTGCGACCCGCTGCTGCTGCCCTCCGGACAGATTCTGCGGATAGGCGTCCGCCTTACTGGTGAGTCCCACGCGGGCCAGATATTCCATCGCTGCCTCCTCCGCTTCCTTTCTGGGGATTTTATGCAGCTTCATGGGTGCCAGGGTCAGGTTCTGAAGCACGGTTTTGTGGGGATAGAGATTAAACTGCTGGAACACCATCGCCATATGATCCCTGGACATCTTCACCCGGTTCTTATGGGTAACCAGCTCACCGTCTATGTAGATTTCCCCGCTGGTCGGCTTTTCCAGACGGTTGATGCAGCGGATCAGCGTGCTCTTCCCGCTTCCGCTGGGCCCCAGAATGACCAGCTTCTCTCCCTTCCGGACGGTAAGGTTGATATCATCCAGTACCTGAAGGTCCCCGAATCTCTTTCGTAAATGTTCAATCCTGATCATCTCGTTCGTATTCTCCATACCGATCACTCCATTTCTTTGTGACGTCACGGCTGCCGGTTCGAAAAACCAGAGCTGCATTTTCACGGGCAGCCGAAGGCATAAAAAAAAGACCAACCCTTTCGTCAGCCTCTTCGCCATTTCCTGTATGCTCTGTGATTTTTTCAGCCTGATACCTTTGATTGTTCCACTATTTTTCCGGGCAGTCGCCCTTCCAGTAGATCTCCCTGTGCTCCGTCGGAGTAGAAAACGCAATCAGCGTCTTCGTCTTTCCAAAGCTCTGCAGCTCCCCGATAAAATAGTCCAGCTCCATGGTGTTATGGAACTGACATTCCAGAAGAACCGCAAATTCCCCTGTTACGCAGGTGCACTGCACCACATTCTCGCACTGCTCCACATAGGGATAAAACTCTTTCTTCTGCTTTGGCTCTATGTCCACACAGATAAATGCCTTTGTGTAACAGCCAAGCGCCAGCGGATTGACCCGAACGCTGTAGCCCGCTATGACTCCCTTTTCCTCCATCCGCGCGATCCGCGCTGCCACGGAGGTGGAGGAAAGGAATACCCGATCGGAAATTTCCTTTGCGGAGACCCGGGCATTTTCCTGAAGCATTTCCAGGATCTGATAATCCACATAATCCAGTTCATCCGCATGATTGACGGGGACTCTGACCCGTTCTGCCATTTTTCTTTTCTCCATCAACAGCATCCGTCCTTTCCCGCCCGGCGTTTCCGGCTATCAGGAATAACCGCCGGCCGCTTTCCTGTGAACCGCTGCGGTACCGGCCGCCGCAATTCATGAAACGGATTATAAGAGTCCCGCCTGAAAATGTCAAGCGTACCGAACCAGCCGGCAGGTTATCTTCTTTTTTTTCCGTTTTTCCTTCATTTTATTTCGAAAGCCGGCATTTTTTCCTGATTTTTTCAACCACGTCTTCTGCCGGCGCCTTTTCCCCTGCGGGACTGCCTCTGCTTTTCCCGCACCTTCCGAAACGGCGTCAGGAAACGGTTGATATGCGCCCCGATCAGGAACAGATAAAAGCAGAAATAGAGCCAGAGCATCAGGATCACAATGGTGGTCAGGCTTCCGTACATGTCAAAGCCGCCGGAATGCCTGACATAAATGGAAAAGCCCCAGGAAAACACGTTCCAGGTCACCGCGGAAAACGCGGCCCCCGGAAGCTGCCATGCAAATCTCAGCTTACAGTTTGGAATGAACGTATACATCAGCGCGAACAGGAGCGTCATCATGCACCAGGAAAAAATACCCCTGAAATGAAGAAGAAAAGCAAACAGATTTTCCATTCCCGGCACATGCCGGACGATCACGGATGCCAGCAGGTTACCGAACACCATGACCACCAGAGAAAACACCACCATGGCCAGGAAAACGATCAGATAAAAGGAAGCAATAAGACGCTGAAGCACATAATTGCGGTCCTCCACCACCCCGTTCATGGCGTTCAGCCCGCGCATCAGCGCCAGGATTCCCTTCCCCGCCGACCAGATCGTCACGATGGCCGTCATGCTGATCATTCCAAAGGTGCTGTCGTAAATACTGTCAATCAGCCCCACGATCAGGGGAGTGATTGACGCAGGAAAAATAGTAGCCGCTGTCAGCAGATCCGACTTCTGCACAAGGGGCGTGGCAGCAAGCACCGAACAGATCAGCATGATCATGGGAATCAGAGAAAGGAAGATGAAAAAAGCCGTGCTCGCGGCATACGCATTCACGTTCGCCCGGCTCATCTGTCTCGCAAACCCTCTCACCAACCGGTATATTTTCATCATAGCGCATTTCCTTTCTTCAGGCTGATTCCTTCATAAAAATAGCTCAGGATCGTCTCACAGTCGCAGCCGCTTTCGGCCATTTCTTTCGCCCCGTTCTGGCTCAGTCCGACGCCATGGCCGAAGCCGCCCCCATACAGGGTAAAGCCCGCCACATACCCATCCTCCGCTTCCGTCTCCAGCACAAAGAAGCCGCTGGGCAGCAGGCTGGAGGGCTGCCATGCGCTGCCGTCCTGACGGATCACGGAAATCCGGGCGTCACAGAGCACGTAACGGATGCTGTGTTCCGTTCTGACCTGAATCGCTGCATTCTCACCCACAATCTGAAGCGTCTGCGCCACCCCGCCGGTACTCCTTTCCGTGATGGAAAGCTCCAGAATCCGTCCCGGATCAGGAGGAGTCTGATTCTCCCAGGCACCGTCCTTTCGGAGAACAGATACGGTGGACGGCGCAGCCGCGCAGCGCTCCAACACCCGTTCATAAAGAAGCGCCTCATCCAGCTCATCCACCTGATACGTCCATCGGTACCAGGCCTCTCCGCTCTCAAAATCAGAAGGACGCACATTTTTGATAAATGCCGCAAAGCTTTCCTCCTGCATCATGAAATCCGCAGCCGCGATATCCGCCTCGTTCACGGTTTCATCGATGGCATCTCCCTGCGCATCCGCCACGCCCGCCACGTTCACCGCCTTTCCCTGCAGGTAGGGAAAAGTGTCCGGGCCGGAGCCGGACCAGACGCCCGCATCCGTACCATAGCCGCAGGAGGTGGAATAATAGTAGGTATCGGCCAGCTCCTCTCCATAGTAAAGAATCTCTCCCTTTGTCTCCCGCACCGCTTTGGTGGTCTGCGCATTTTCCAGAATATTATTATAAACCTGATAGCTGGTGCTGTCATCCACATGCGCGCCGTATTCCGGAAGGCCGGCGTGAAGAATCCTTGCATAAGCATAGGTTCTGGCACAGACCGCCTGCGCCTTCAGCGCCTCCAGCGGATAGGACGCGGGCATTTCGCTGGGCACTACCGCATACAGATATTCCTCCAGCAGAAGCTCGTTGACCACCAGGATTCCCTCATCCTGAAGCCTCAGCTCAAGGCTTCCCCGATAGGACGGCGTTCCCTGGCTTCTCTCCACGCTTAAGAGACGGATCCTTCCGGTAAGGACCGCAGGTTCAATCCGGATGATGGAAGAAACCTCACCTGCTGAACCGGCCCCGGCGCTTCCCGCCAAAGCATCCGCGGAGCCATCCCCTGCAAACAGTCCGCTTTCCCTGTCGATCGTAAGCGTTTCCCCTGCCGGAATCACTGTTGTTTCCTGATTTCCGGATTTCCCGGTAATGACGGAAAGATCACAGTCCGCCGTAAGTGAAACGGTTTCATGAAATATTCCCGCAAAGCCCGTGGTCTTAACCAGTACCCGGATATTCTCCATGTTTTCTTCCTTCACCACAAGCGCTGCCTGCACACAGCCATCATCGATCACGAAATCCGTGAAATCGTATCCGATGCGTAGATCCTTTGTCTCATAGGATTTCAGTTTTCCGTACAGACGATAGACTCTGATATTATCCGCGAATGGCAGAAAACCGCTTCCCTCCACCTCAACGCCGTTGTTCTCCACCCGCAGAATCTTCCCGGATACCTTCTGTGTTTTCATCCGGATCTCCTGCAGAACTCCGTCCAGGAAATGCAGATCCGCCACCTGCTCTACGGCCGTATCGGACTGCCCTGCTCCATCGGGCTGCCCTGCTCCATCGGGCTGCCCCGCTCCATCGGACTGCCCCGCTCTGCCAGGCTGCGTTCCATCGCCCGAAACGGGAAAACGGATCTCATAATCGTTCCAGAAGCCAAGAAGGGAATCCTCTCCCGCCTCCATAATCCAGATATTGGAAAGAACGTCCTCCCGCCCGTCCACACTTCTCACCGCATACAGACATCCGTCCCGGCAGACTGCTGTTACGGGCCGGTACAGGAGGTCCCGTATCCGGTCTGTCAGGAAGGTATAGGCGCCGTTTTCGGAAATCAGTCCGTTCTGCGCAAGCGCCTCCCCTTCCGCGTCCGTCACCGCCTCTCCGATTCCGATGGGGGTCAGAGTGACATCCTTCACCTGCCCCTGTGTATCATAGACGGCGAGCACCGCATCAAAAAAATCATACCAGTCCGAAAGGAGCACTGTGTCCTTCTTCCGGTAACCGTCCGGAAGCTCGTATCCGCACTCCGAAAAAAGAGCTGTAATCCGTTCCCAGGCTTCAAAGGTCAAATATCCGTCCTCAGAAGCCTGTTCCTTGGTAAAAATATCCGCCTCTGTATCCGACTGTCCGGAACCCCCTGCCGAAAGCCGCAGGTCAGAAAGCAGGCGTGTCAGATTCTCCGCTTCCCGTATGGCGAGATATTCTCCCTCCGGCCCGGGTGTAAGTATTTCACGGGCTGCAGTAATCAACAGAAGAAAGAGGAGCACTGTTCCAATGAGAATCGTCAGGAGCTTTCCCCATCTGTCCCCTTCCCTTCCGTTTCCCGGACCGCTTCCTCTCCTCCTCCGTTTTCTCCCATATCCGGTCCTCTGAAGGCGGGAGACGGCCCTTCTGTTCCTTCTATGATATGCGGCGGACGTCCTGTATGTACGCCTGTATCCGTCTCTTCTTTCCTTTCCTTCCATCCATTCCCCTCTTTGTGAACCAGCTGGCGGACAAACCATACAAAGCTGAAAAAAGCAGCCGAAATGGCTGCTTTTTCTCTTTTGTATCCCCAAAATGCCGCCTCCCATCTTCTGACTCCTAGCTGACAGCCAGGTGGGTTACCGCAACCGACGCTTCTGCCTTCCCCTGCGCAATGGGGGCCTGACATCCACGCGGCAATATAGGAGTCCCGTTTAAGTAAATGTAGGTTCAAAACAACAGGAGTTATCGAACATCTCAGGTTACATTTATTATATCCTGAACCTCTGTAAAATACAACAGAAAGTTTTTCCGTCAGATAAAATGCATGAACGGCCCATTATTTCACGGGTCTTGTGGCCTCCTTCAGCCACTCCCGCTCTTCCTCCGTCAGGAGCGGCGCAATTTTTTCATAGACCTTCGCATGATAGGAATTCAGCCATGCGATCTCCTGTGGCTGCATATACTTCGTGTCGATGCCGTCCAGATCGATGGGCACCCAGGTGAGGGTATCAAAATACATGAACTGACCGTCTCCGTTCTTGACCCCGTTTCTTGCCACCATCACGTTCTCCGTGCGGATGCCGTGGCTGCCCTCGATATAAATGCCGGGCTCGTTTGTAACGTCCATTCCGGCCTCGATCACCGCCTCAGACTGTCCCTCCGTATAACGCCAGCGGATGCCCTGCGGGCCTTCATGCACGTTCAGGATATAGCCGACGCCATGGCCCGTTCCGCACTTATAATCCATATTCCGGTTCCACATGGGCTGCCTTGCCAGAATGTCCAGGTTCCGGCCCGTGCAGCCATAGAGAAATCTGGCGTGGGTAAGAGAAAGCATGCCGACGGCGACTGCGGTGAAATGCTCCCTGATTTCATCGGAAACGGGTCCGAGCACAATCGTTCTGGTCACATCCGTGGTTCCTCCCACATACTGTCCGCCGGAATCCACCAGAAGCATTCCTTCCGGCTGCAGCTCCTTACAGGTCTCGGGATCGGCCTCGTAATGCATCATGGCTGCGTTTTCCTGATAGCCGCTGATGGTGGGGAAGGAAAGATCCAGATAGCCGTCGATCCGGCTTCTCAATCCGTCCAGATACTCTGCGGCCGTCGCCTCGGTAATTTTTATCTTTCCCACATTTTTCTTCAGCCAGTAGATAAATTTACATACGGCGGCGCTGTCCTTCAGATAGACCTCCTCCATGTGGGAAAGTTCCACCTCGTTCTTGATGGCCTTCATCAGCTCGGTGGGATTCTTCCTGTCGATGGTCTCACCCTTTTCCTGCAGCGTGCGGTAAAGGGTATAGCTGGTGTTCGCACCGTCAAACAGTGCCGTCTCCTTCTCTGTTCTCTCCTTCAGGAAGGAAACCACCTGTCCGTAGGGAAGCAGTGTGACGCCGTATTTTGCCGCATGAGCTCTCAGCGTATCCGTCACCTCACCTTCCTGAATGAACAGGTAACATTCCGTCTTCGTCAGATAAAGATAGGAAAGCGCCACCGGATTGCAGGCCACATCCGCGCCCCGGATGTTCAGAAGCCACATCAGATCGTCCAGCTTGCTTAACAGGAAAGCGTCCGCGCCGCTTTCCTCCATTTTGCTTCTCATGTCCGCCAGCTTCTCTCCTGCGGTTTTTCCGCAGATCGCCTCGTCCAGCACGGTTACCGGATGGCAGGGAAGAGCTGGCCTGTCGCTCCAGACCTGATCTCCCAGATCCTGATCAAAAGCGAAGCGGATCTTCTTCTCCTGAAGCGCCTTTTCCAGCCTGCATCCCAAAGCGGTATCCACCACACGGCCGTCAAAGCCCAGGGTCTGGCCCTCTTTCATGTTCTCCTGCAGATACTCCTGAATGGTGGGAACCCCTTCGTCCAGCATGCGGAACAATTTGATTCCCGTACCGGAAAGCTCGTTTTCCGCCTGGATGAAATACCTGCCGTCCGTCCACAGACCGGCTTCCTTCTGACTTACCAGCAGCGTTCCGTTGGATCCGGTAAAACCGGAAAGATACTCCCTCATCTTAAAATACCGGTCCACATACTCGGAATTGTGAAAATCTGCGGTGGGCACCATATAATAATCGACCCCCGCCTGCTCCATCACTTTCTTAAGCGCCGCAATGCGCTCCTGAATGACCTGATTCATTTCTACCTCTTTTCCGCCGCCTGTAAGGCGGCACTGTATTTCTGAGAAATTGGCCCAAGGCCAATTTCCAGGAGGAAATCCAGAGGATTTCCTCCGCCTCTTTTCCTGCCGCCAGGGGCGGCCTTTAATTTCAAAGGAATTTGCGCCATGCGCAAATTCCCAGGATGAAAGCCATTCGGCTTTCATCCGCCTCTTCTTCCGCCGCCACAGGCGGCACTTTATTATTTTCTGAAAAGTTCCACCGCACAGGAAGCCCCGACCCGGTCGCATCCCTCCGCAAGAAAAGCCTCCAACGCTTCCCTCGTCCGGATTCCTCCGGCCGCCTTAATCTTCACCTCCGGGCCGATATGTTCCCGGAACAGGCGCACATCTTCGATGGCTGCTCCTGCCGTACCGAAGCCCGTGGAGGTCTTGATATAATCTGCCCCTGCTTTCGTCACCGCTTCGCAGACCGCGATCTTTTCCTCTTCCGTCAGATAACAGGTCTCCACGATCACCTTCAGTACCTGTTCTCTGCAGGCTTCCCTTACCGCACGGATCTCATTTTCCACCTCTTCGTACCGGTGATTTTTCACATCAGTGATATTCACCACCATGTCAATCTCATCCGCTCCGTCCAAAACCGCCTGTGCCGTTTCCGCCACCTTGGCCGCCGTCACGCTGTATCCCAGCGGGAAACCGATCACCGTGCAGATCACAAGCTTTTCAAACCGCTCCCGTACCCGCTTCACATAGCAGGGCGGAATGCAGACGGAAGCCGTATGATATTCTTCCGCCTCCTCACAGAGCCTGACAATGCTCTCCCAGGAAGCATCCGCTTTTAACAGGGTGTGATCCACCTTACTTAAAATCTCCTCGCTTCTCATATCTCAGTTCCTTTCCCGGCTCGTTCAATCTGCCGTTTCCGACATATCATTGTAATACAATGCGCACAAAAAAGCTATCCCAAATCATGAACAAAATGTTAAAGGTTTCTAAAAAAATACAATTTTTCTTGTAACCCCCTTTTATTCATGATATTATTTTAAGTATCTACTTTCCTTTTTTAACGTGCAAAACCAGAAACGGCGGATAAAAAGGAAAGCAGACAAAGGATAAACGCCGTTCTAACCGGCGTTTTTATGACAATAAAATAGAAAGAAAGGTGGTTGATTTAATGGAAGGACATAACAGCTATGATGAAATCACTCCCGAAATCATCCGTTTGGCAAAGCTGAGTGAGGAAGCCGGTGTTATTGATACCGAGCTGTTTACCAAATACGACGTCAAAAGAGGTTTGAGAGATCTGAACGGAAAAGGCGTGCTTGCCGGATTGACCAATATCTCTGATGTACGGGCCACGAAAATGGTGGACGGAAAGTCAGTTCCCTGTGACGGCAGACTCTTTTACCGCGGATATGAAGTGAATGATCTGGTAGCCGGTTTCAGCCGGGATAACCGGTTCGGCTTTGAAGAGGTTACATATCTGCTTCTGTTCAACAAGCTTCCTACCAGGGAAGAACTCGCGGAATTCGAAAAGCTGCTCATCTTTTACCGGAGTCTCCCCACCAGCTTCGTCCGCGACATTATCATGAAAGCTCCCAGCAAGGATATGATGAATACACTGGCAAGAAGCATCCTGACGCTCTATTCCTATGACGACAGGGCTGACGACGTATCGCTGCCCAATGTTCTGCGTCAGTGCCTGCAGCTCATCAGCCTCTGTCCGATGCTCACCATCTATGGCTATCAGGCATACAGCCATTACCATGACGGCAACAGCCTTTTCATCCATCAGCCGCTCACCGAGGGCTCCATGGCTGAAAATATCCTGCATATTCTGCGTCCGGACAGCTCCTACACGCCTCTGGAAGCGAGAATTCTGGATATCTGCATGATCCTTCATATGGAGCATGGCGGCGGAAACAATTCCTCCTTCACCACCCATGTGGTCACCTCCTCCCTGACGGATACCTATTCTGTCATGGCGGCAGCAATCGGATCCCTTAAAGGACCCCGTCACGGCGGCGCAAATATCAAGGTGATCCAGATGTTTGAAGACATGAAATCCGAAGTAAAGGACTGGGCGGATGAGGACGAGGTTGCTCACTATCTGCAGCGCCTGCTGAACAAGGATGCCTTCGATCACGCGGGTCTGATCTATGGCGTCGGCCACGCAGTCTATTCCAAGTCCGATCCGAGAGCCATCGTCCTCAAATCCTTCGTAGAGAAGCTCTCCGAAGAGAAGGGACTGCATGAAGAATTTGAACTTTACAATCTGGTAGAAAAGCTTGCGCCGAAGGTTATCTCCGGCGAACGCCAGATGTACAAGGGCGTAAGCGTCAACGTGGATTTCTACTCCGGCTTCGTTTACAAAATGCTTGGCCTGCCCACCGAGCTGTTCACCCCCATCTTTGCCATCGCAAGAATGGTCGGCTGGGGCGCACACCGCATGGAAGAGCTCGCAAACAACGGAAAAATCATCCGTCCGGCCTACAAGTCGATCTGTGAAGACAGGGATTATGTGCCGCTTTCTGACAGATGACATAGGGATTATGTGAACGGAAAATGACAGATTCCTGCAAGGGAAACGCCCGGTTTTGCTGAAAAAAACCGGGCGTACTTTTTATACATCGGCCCTACCTGTTCGAATCACACCAATGCTTTGAAAACACAGGTTATAAAAAGTTGAAGAGCTCATCATTTTTTGATAAAATGTCATAAGAAATCCAGAAAAGCTTTATGGAACTATCATAGCGTATTTATGCAAAAGGAGACAGTTTTATGGCTATCAAATCCATACGGATCATGAATGTTATGGTTTTTCAGAATCAATGGAGAAAAAATAACGGAGATCCCAAAATGGGAAAGCTGTCTGCAGGAGACCGGATCCATGATGCTTTTGAACTTCATTTCTCTGATGGCATCAACGTAATAATTGGTGAAAATGGAACGGGAAAAACCACTCTCCTGAAAATGATTTATGCCGCGACCCAATGGTCGATTTCAAAAACGGATCCTGGAAAAACGGATAAATTTCATAAATTCTTTTCCAACAATATTACTGACAGCGATCTTTTAAAAAATGACGCAAAGCAGAAATATTACTGTGGTTTTGAACTATCAGATGGAAAACATACCTTTCAATACAGCCTGTCACATGGCGGTTTCTTCAACTATGATGACTGGTACGGTTTGAATATTCAGTCCGTGTTCATTCCAACTACAGAAATGCTTTCCCACTCCAAAGGATTTCTTGCTCTGAATGAAAAATTCAAAATGCCATTTGACGGTACTCAGGTGGATATTGTTGTCAATGCATCCCTTCCGGAAGCCCGCACCCTTCCCGAATATATGCAGCGCATTCTGAATCGGATCAGCGATACCATCGATGGAGAAGTTATTCAGGAAAATGACATCTTCTATGTTTTGAAACGCGATGGCCGGAAAATTGATTTTTCCCTTGAGGCGGAAGGTATCCGAAAACTTGCCCTTCTCTGGAAACTGATACGCAATGGCCTTCTTGAAAAAGGAACGATTCTTCTCTGGGATGAACCGGAATCCAATCTGAATCCGGAATTATTTCCTCTTGTGGCCGAAATTCTCCTTGAATTACAGAAAAGCGGTATCCAGATTTTTATTGCCACCCACAGCTATAATTTTTCAAAATATCTTGAAATTTTACGAAAAGACCAGGAACAGGTCCAATTCCATAATTTGTATAAAGGGACCTCTGAAATGCCTGATACACTGAAAAAGCACTTTCCAGACGGAAATCAGCGTGCTGACGAAATTTATGGAGAATCTGCCTATACTCTGGAAGAACTGCAGCCTAATCATATCATGATGGCAGATGAAATGCTTCTGGATATGGTGTATAACGAAAAAGCGTACGGAAAATGACGCAAATTTATCAGGATGAAAACAAAATATACCAGTTTGATTTTTCTTCAGCCCTATGGTCATCCAATATGCTTCAGCAGATTTTCCATGTAAACAATGCAGGAATATTAAGCGACGTTGACTTTATTGCTGAGACGCATGAAGAGATACTGCTGGTTGAATATAAAAATGCAAATATTCCCGGAGCAGTACATCCTGAAGCTTTTCAGCCGATGGATCAGAAACGGGAACATAAAATCGCGCGAAAATATTATGACAGTTGGATCTACCTGACGGTAATGCAAAAGAGCAAACCTGTTGCATACATTTATATACTGGAATATCCGAACAGCGACGCAGTTATGCGTAAACGGATTCGAAACCACATTGCAGATCTGCTTCCCTTTCAGCTTCAAAAGCTGCCTGAGATACAGACAGAACTGATTCGATCTTTTGAGGTACTTTCTATTGCTGAATGGAATGTGCACAGTAAATACCGTTTTTTTCCAATAACTCCGGTAAACGCAGGCCGTTGACAAAAGATAAGGCGCGGAAATTTCTCCGGGCTTAAAGAATGCCCTCCATCTTCCGCACCTTATCATTTTTTGCCATTGTTACGGCCATTTTTCCCCAACGGCTTTCCGGGAATGTTCAACATTTAAAATCCGAACAGCGCCAGCAGTCTCTGCCAGAAGCTCATCGGCTCTTCCTCAACCGGGATATCCACTTCCTCCGGTATCTGAATTCCTTCCGTCTGCATCACAAACTGTACCAGCTCCACATTCAAATTCCGGTCGGACACAAAGGAAATCTGTTCAAAATCGCTGCCGGACAGGTCATTGATCACACCGTCTACCTCTTCATCAATCTGTGTGTCAATATCTCCTGCCTGATCCTTGAACTCATCGGTTCCATCCCTCAGATCAGCCACGCCGTCGGCAAGATCTCCCGTTCCATCCAGAAGCTCCCCGGTTCCGTCCGCAAGCTGCGCGGAACCGTCCCGAAGGGCGTCGGAAGCGTCATTGAGCACATCCACGCCATCGGCAAGATCGGAAACTCCATCCGCAAGCTCTTTTGTCCCGTCCGCAAATTCGCTTCCGCCATCGGCGAGCTCCGAAACACCGTCTGCAAGCTGGCTGGTTCCGTCCGCAAGCTGGCTGATACCATCCGCAAGTGCGTCCGTTGCGCTCTCCAGATCTCCGATTCCCGAATCCAGAGCGGCCGCGCCTTCTTTCAGCTGCTTAAGCTGGGCTACGGTTTCTTCGCTTCCAAGGGTTCCCGCAATCTCATCCACCACCTGATAGGCGCCGATCAGCTTATCTGCGCCGGATTTCAGCGTGACAAGCTTCATGATCTGATCTGAAGAATACGGCAGCAGATTCTGTTCTCCCCCGGATGCGGAAAGCGGAAGCAGTTCTGCCTGTACATTTCTATTCAGAGTCATTGTCTGCCAGGCTTCTCTTCGGCCGCTCCGTCCAAACACTGCGGACAGCTTTTCCACCTTAGTCTCCGACTCCGTCTGTACTTCCGGCTCCTTCTGAGTTTCCGGTTCTGCCAGCTGCTGCGTTGCGGCTTCTGATGTTGCTTCCGTACCGGATTCCCCATTCGATTCCGGAACATCTGCCGTACGGTTTTCCGATGCTGGCTCTGATCCCATTTCCTCTTTAGAAGAGTCAGAAGATTCCGCCATATCTTCTGTTCCGGTCTCCGTATTCATTTCCTTCGTTTCTGAAACTGTATTCTCCTCTGTTTCTGTCCCACTCTCCGTTCCTGAGGCTGTACTCTCCTCTACTTGCGTTCCACTCTCCGTTCCTGAAACTGTACTCTCCTCTACTTGCGTCCCGCTCTGTATTCCTGAGGCTGCATCCTCCTCTATCTTCATTTCCGTCTCAGATTCAGTTTCCGTTTCGGTCTCTGTTTCCGTTTCCAATCCCGTTTGAGATTCTGTTTCCAACTCGGTTTCATTCTCCTGAAGCATGATGCCGCCACCCATATTTCCGCCCATTGCGGCAAGCAGCTGATCAAGTATGGACTCCAGCTGTCCGGAAACAGCATCCGAAATACTTTGCAGCTTTTCTATGTTCGTTGCCCCTTCAATGGATATATGAGCCTCGGAAGCTCCTGCAAATATCATTTCCGCCCGCTGATCCAGACTCCCCTCCGAACTTCCCCCAAGCCCGGAAATCATGTCCACCAGCGTGCTGACCCCCTCGCTCAGCTGATGGGAGCCCGTCTTCAGCTGTTTAACGCCATCGGCCAGCTTGCGGGCTCCCAACGCAGCCCCGTTCTCGCCGCTGTAGCCGTCCCGAAGCTGATTCGCGCCGTCCTGCAGGGAGGTGATTCCATCCACCAGCTCCTGCGCGCCGTCGGCCAGATCATTGCTTCCATCCTGCAGGGTATCGATACCGTCGCCCAGCGACTTCGCGCCGTCCGCGTAGCTGTCAATGCCTTCCTTCAGACTTTCCGCGCCGCTCTGCAGCCCTTCCACTCCCTCCTGCAGGGAATTCACGCCGCCCTCCAGATCCTGCGCGCCGTCAGAAAACTCGTCCGCCGCATCACTGATCTCTCCGGCCTTATCATAAAGGTCATCCAGAGAAAACACTTCTTTGTCCACGTCCAGATTCATGGGAAGGCCCTGGAAGCTGATGGCGTCCATCTCAAAATCCAGCACGTCCGCCGTCACCGTGATATCCTTCTCGCTTCCGGCCAGAATGCTGTAAACCAGCTGTTTATCCGTTCCCACATTTGCCGCGGTCGCGCCGGGCGCCTCCAGATTGCTGCATCTTTCCATGTCCATGGTCAGCGTTACCTGGAGCAGATAATTTTCAAAAAATTCGGAATCCACCTGGTCATTCTGTCCCACATGAATGGATATCCTGAGCTTTCCGTTCTTTCCGGCAAGCTCTTCGGCGCTTATTTCTTTTCCGTCCAGCGTATAGCTGATGGAAATCTCCCAGGGGATTTCCTTTGACTGCAGGTTTCCCTGATAGAAAAATTCTCCGGCCTGCGCGTCTACGGTGACCGTTCCTCTCTGCTGGCTGATCTGTGCATCTGAGGTCAGATTTTTCACAGATTCATAATTGCCATAATCCACAATCTGCGTATCCGCATCAAGGCGGTAGGCGTTCACCACATAAATGCCGTCAACGCTTCCGTCCTGGTTCAGATTCACATATACGTTTTCATCCTTCGGTGTATTCTCCTCCGCCGCATATACCGGCGCCACGCTTCCTGCAAACAGTATGCCGCACAGCATGATGGCCGTAACGCGGACAGCGTTCTTTCCGCATTTATTTTTCATAAATAATCCGCACCTCCTGTCAGGGCATTCTTTTCTTCCGCTCTCTCTTCGTCGTACACGCCGGGATCCGCTGCGTCCGTCCCGCCCGATCCGGGTCCGGCGCCGCCTGTCGGGCCCGTGTTCTGTTTTCCGGTTCCATAAAAATCCGCACGAAGGGTTGTTTTTCGGATCAGCCCGTCAAACAGAATGAGCAGGGAGGGCAGGACGAAAATCACCAGCACAAAGGACAGTACCGCGCCCCTTCCGATCAGCGTTCCCAGCTGGCTGAGAACGCGGTTCGTGGAAATCAGCCCCAGAATGGTTCCCGCCAGCGTCAGCACGAGAGAAGATGTCAAAATGGAGAGGGTGCAGGCCTTCAGCGTCTGTCCCGCCGCTTCCTTCTTCGGCATCTTACTGCGGAACTCCAGATACCGGTCGGTAAACAGAATCGCATAATCGATTGTCGCGCCAAGCTGTACCGTACTGATGATCAGGTATCCTATGTAAAACAGGCTGGTTCCCGAAAAATACGGCAGACCCAGGTTGATCCAGATGGATGCCTCGATCACCAGCGTCAGAAGAAGCGGCAGACTGAGAGATTTGAAGTTCGCCAAAAGGATACAGATCACAAAACAGATTGCCAGCAGATTCACCTTCAGATTGTCCTGTGTGATTGTGGTTTTCAGATCCTCTGTACTCACCAGATCACCCGCATACTGAATCTCATTCCCGTAATATTTTTCTCCGATATTGCGGACCGCGTTCACCTTATCATCCCAGCCGGTCTCCCGCTCCTCCGTGTCAAGGGTGAGAATGAAGCGGCTGTAGTTCGCAGAGTAGAGGGAAGAAAGGGTATCTGAGGGGACAAAATCCGAGGGAATGGAATTTCCCACCGAATTGGCATAGGAGATCACGCTGGTCACATAATCCAGCTCCAGAAGCTCCGCATTCATGGCCGACTCTTTTTCCAGGTCTCCCCGCGGGACCATCAGGACAACCGGATTGGATGTGCCATACAGGTCACGGATCGCCTTCGTATCCCTTCCGAGCTGTGTGGCCTCCGAAGTATAGACTTCGCTGCCTCCATAGTAAAAGCTGTTCTGGTTCTGCGCAAGCCACAATACCGGCACTACCAGAATGGTGAGAATCAGAAGCGGAATGCGCGCTTTCATCACAAAACGGGCAAAACCGCCAAAGCCCGGCACAAACGGCCTGTGTCTGGTGCGGTCAATCAGTTTATAGGTTGTAATGGCAAGTGCCGGAAGGAAACAGAGCACACTGATCAGACTGAATACGATGGCCTTGGACATGGCCCAGCCCAGATCCGGTCCGATCTGAAATGCCATGAACACCAGCGCCAGAAATCCGGTCACCGTGGTCAGGCCGCTGGAAAGAATACTGCCCACCGACTGCTGCACCGCGGCGCACATGGCTTCCTCCGCCTTCAGTCCCAGATTCCGGTTTTCCTCAAAACGGTGCAGCAGGAAAATGGAGTAATCCATGGATACCGCAAGCTGAAGCACAGGCCCGGCCGCGTTGGTCACGAAAGAAACCGTTCCGAAGATCAGATTGGTTCCCATGTTGATGAGAATCGCAATCCCGATGGTGATCATGAACAGGACTGGCTCAAACCAGGAATTGGTTGTGATCAGGAGAATCAGAAGAATGATCGGAACCACAAGAAGCATGATCTTCTGAACATCCTTCGCCGTATCGGATGCCGCGACCACGCTTTCTACCGCAGCTCCCGCCATACAGTTCTCATCGCCGATGATTTCCCGGACGGCGGCAACCGCTTCTTCCTCTTTTTCCTCGTCCACCGTCACAGAAAACAGCGCGTTTCCATCCTTATACCATTCGTCAATGGTTTTCTGCGGCGCCATTTCCAGGGGCTCGTAAATATTCACGGCATCGTCCAGCCAGCTGACCTCCTGAACCCCCTCTGCCGTCTTCAGCCGATCCTTATATTCCAGCGCTTCGGGTATGCTGACATCATAGACCATCACCCGCATGTTCGGAACGGCCTGGCTGTACTCCTCCTCCATTACTTCGATTGCTCTGGTGGAAGCCGCCTCCTCAGGCAGATAATCCGCAAATTTATAATTTACGCCGACCAGCCCTGACAGAACTGCGCATACGGCCGCAGCGGCCACAAAAAGGATGATCACCTGAACCCGGTGTTTCAGGAGAAACCGCGTATAACGCTCCATCCGTCTTTCCTCCAATTATAATTGACATTTGTTGATTTTCCAACTCATGTACATTATAATAATCTCGACAGGGGATTACAATAAGCATTGTGATTTTTATCGTATCTTAATGGACACATTTGGGATATTTGTTAAGAATTTATACTTTTTTCAGAATTGATGAAAGAAAAGACAGGGGGACAGAATTTTATGGGAAAGAATTTTGGCGAAAAAGATATTCATGAACAAAACAAAACGGACCGGCGCGTCCGGAAAACAAAGGCTCAGCTTCTTCAAAGCCTGATGACACTCATGCAGGAGAAGGATATCAAGGATATTTCCGTCAAAGAGCTTTCCGACCTTGCGGATATCAACCGTGGCACCTTTTACCTTCATTACCGGGATGTCTACGACATGCTGTCTCAGGTTGAGGACACCATTTTTCAGGAATTCAACGAGATTCTGGACAAAAACTTTGCACCGGACAACGAAGCCGCTCTGTATTCTGTTCTGGAGGATATTTTCACCTATCTGGACGCCAACCGCCTGATCGGCCGCACGCTGCTCGGCCCGCATGGAGATCTCGCCTTTGTCAACCGCATGAAGGAACTGGTGAAACTCAGGCTTCTGCGCCTTCAGGATGCGGGCATGCCGGCTTCTCCGGATTTTGACTACTATTATGCCTTTATCACTTCCGGCTGCATCGGCCTGATCCAGTCCTGGATGAACCGGGAGGATCCAGAGCCGCCCGCACGGATTGCGGCTCTGGTGGAAAAAATGATCCTGCAGGGTCTCGCTCCCATGTTTCCTGCCCCCATGCGCGGCTGAAACGTCCGTCCATACGCGCCGGACCGATTCGCACATGAGACGGCCCTTTATTCGCTCATGATCACGTTCCGCAGCCTGCGCACCAGCGGCGTAAGGCCGGAGTCCGTCTTCTGCATCATGAACAGAATGGTCATATCCGCCGCCGGATCGTTGGCAAAGTAGCAGCCCAGCCAGCCATCCCAGCCGTATTCTCCCGCATTGTTCAGTGTGCAGGACTTTCCCGGCTCCCTCATCACACGCACCAGATTTCCGTAGTCATAGCCGGGCATGGTGGGGAAATTTCTCACGAAGGCTTCTCTCTGCGTTCCGTTCAGCGTCCCGGAGGTCATGTAGTCTACGGTCCGCGGTTTCAGCACACGCACGCCGTCCAGCTCGCCGCGGTTTAGCAGCATCTGGGCGAAGCGGGCATAATCGTCCACGGTGGAAACCAGACCGGCCCCGCCGGACTCAAAGGCCGGTTTCCGGTCCATGGCGTTGATAATTCCGAGATGGTTCTCCAGATAAGGCACAAGTCCGCCATTTCCGTCTGCCTGATATACCGTCACCAGCCGGTCCCGCTTTTCCTCAGGCACAAAAAAGCCCGTATCTTTCATGCCGAGAGGTTCAAAAAAGTTCTTCTCCAGATACGCTCCGAAAGACATGCCTGACGCCGCTTCGATCACAGCTCCCAGCACATCCGCGCTGCTTCCGTATTTCCAGGAACTTCCCGGCTGAAACAGCAGCGGCCCCTCTCCCAGACGTACCGCCAGTTCCCGGGTGGTCATGGGATGATCCGTCCACAGGCGTTCCATCAGTTCGCCAAACACCGCGTCGGCATGTCTGCCCGGAAGTCCTGCATCCCCATTATAAACCAGTCCGGAAGTCATGTTCAGCAGATCCTGCACCTGTATCTGACGGTCCGCCTTTACCAGCCTTCCATCCTGTTCTACCAGAGAATCCTGAAAGGATGGAAGATAAGCAGATACCGGCTGTCCCAGATCCAGCGCTCCCTCCTCAAACAGCTTCATGGCCGCGGCACCCGTAACGGGCTTACTCATGGAATACAGGCGGTAGATCTGATCCCTCTCAATGGGTTTTCCCTCTTCCACATCCGCCATTCCCGCTTCCAGATAACAGCATTCCTCGCCATGACAGCGCACCAGAAGGCAGCCGCCCGCAAGCTCCTTCTCCGCCACGGCCTTATCCAAAAGACCTTTCAGTTTATTTCCCGTTTCATCCTTCATCGTGTTCCTGCTCCCTCTTTGGATTCGTATCAGTCCCGTCTGATCCAGTCTGCCGCAAGCGCCGGCCAGATGGCGCATTCCGGTCTGATCTGTTCTCCCGTGCCATTATCCGTCTGCTCGTCCGCCAGACTCAGGCCATGCTCTCCGTCCGGGAAAATATGCAGCTCAAAGGGCACGCCTGCCCGCCGCATGGCATCCGCCAGCAGAAGGGAATTTTCCACCGGCACGGCTCCGTCCGCAAAGGTATGCCAGAGAAATGTCCTGGGCATATCCGGCGTCACCTGCTTTTCCAGCGATACAAACTCACGCTTCTCTTTATCTCCACACTCACTGCCGAGGAGATTTTCAAAGGAGCCCATGTGCGCGTGTTCCCCGGAGGTGATGACGGGATAGCTCAGAATCAGCCGGTCCGGCCGCATCTGCTCCGCCGAAAATCCGGTCAGCTCCGACAGAAATTCCCGGTTCCAGAACACGCCGATGCTTCCTGCCAGATGGGCTCCGGCGGAAAAACCGCAGACCACGATCTTTTTTTCATCAATATGATATTCTTCCGCATGTTCCCTCAGCCACGCTACCGACGACGCCAGCTCCCACAGTGCGGTCGGAAAGGTTTCCGGCGCGATGCTGTAGCGCAGCACACAGGCGTGAAAGCCCATGCCGCACATGCGAAGCGCCACCGGCTCCGCCTCTCTGTCGGAGCGGAAATGGTATCCGCCTCCCGGGCAGATCAGCACGACCGGCCGTTTCCTGTCTGCCCCCATTTCCGGTGAGTTTTCCTGAAAATAGGTGATAAGCTCCACCTGCGTATGATCCGTATGGATCGGTATTGTCTTTACAATCATGTTTCTTTCCTCCTGCCCGGTTTTTCTGACTGTTTTTCTCAAACATTCCTATTATCTCACCTTCTTTTTTTGATTGCAAGAACTATCCCGAAGCGGAAACAAAATCCCTTTGAAAGACAGAAAAGGCGACATGACATTTCTGCCCTGCCGCCCTTTCTGTCTGCACAATTTCAACCTTTTTCAGGAACCGTATCCTTATGTTTCAACTCTGATTCCAGAGAACGGTTTCCACCTTCTGCTGGCCATGATAGCCCTTCTTTCGAAGCACTTCACCCACAGCTTCCCTGAAATCGTCCATGGAAAAGCTGATTTTTTCCCTGTTTTCGAGAATCAGAACACAATCGCCGCGGAAGTCACAGTTTTCTTCACAGTTGATCCGATACATATTTTTCCGGTTGATTGCGCCGATATCCTCCAGCGTCTTGACCATCCGGTACACCGTGGCGATTCCGATGGAAGGATCCTGCCGGACCGCCTGATAATAAATCTCCTTACAGCAGGAGCATTCGTCAGAAAGAATGATATCAATCAGAAGCTTTCTCTGATTGGTAATCCGAAAGCCGTTTCTTCTCAGCTCCTCCAGAATCCGCTCTCTTCTCCCTGCCTGTCTTCCCTGCCCGATATTTGTTACCATCCGCACTCACTCCTGTTTTGTTTATCCCGTTCTATCTGTTTCTGGTTGTTCCTTTTACAGGCGGTACCGCACAGTCTCCACCGCAGGTTCTACACGTTCCGCAGCAGCCACTGCATCCGCCCCTGCCCGCTTTTCTGTCACGAGCCATGCTCCGTACCACGAGGAAAACCACAGCTGCCAGAACCAGAGCCGTCACGATTGTCCCCGCATTATTTATCAGAAAAGTCAACATACTGTCCGCTCCTCTCACCCATCGAAAACCAAACAGATTTCTGTTATGGCTTTGCTTTGTTTCATGGTTAGTATATTCTAACTCATAAATTTTGTCAAGCCTGAATTGCCCCATCCTACGAAAACAGGCTGAGCTGTCCCAGCGGTTCCCGCATAAGCTCCTCCGGCGTTTTTGCGAGGAGGCGGGAAACCTCACAGTCCTCCCGCAGCCATTCTCTGGCTTCCTCCATGTTCAGAATCAGCGGCATTCTCGGATGAACCCCGCATACGGATGGATTGGCCTGTGTGGTCAGGATCACGAACCTCTCCTGTCCTTCCCACTTCCGATAGAAGCCCGCCATCAAAAGCAGCCTTCCCTTTCCGTCCTCCGGGCCCTTTGGCGCAAAGAAGTAGGGGTCCTTCCGCTCCGACCATTCGTAAAAGCCCGCCGCCGGGATCAGACACCGCCGTTTCTGTACGCTCTCCGCAAACAGCTTTTTATCCAAAGCGGTTTCGCACCTGGCATTGATAATCAACCCTTTTCCCTCCACGCCGGGAAAACCCCAGATGTATTTTTTCATGCGGAGTCGGTCAGGTGCTCCTGCAGCCTGCTCTTTTCTTCCGTCCGCTCGTTCTGCCATCTCCCTCTCCCCGGATGTCTCCCGCAACAGCACGGGCGCTGCCATGGAGGGACGGATATCCCCGCGCAGACTGAGGAAAGGGAGAAAAAAGTCCTCCCCTTCCTCGTCCAGTATCTCAAAAAAGCCTTCCTTCAGCGCCTCAAAGGTTCCGTCGCCAATCAGATATCTGCTGCACATTCTGCCATCTCCTGCCCTTTTTCCGCCTATCCTCGCTCACCTTCCCGGTTCCGATACTGAACCGGCGTCATGCCGTAAATCTTCTTAAACAGACGATTGAAATGCTCCACGCTCTCATATCCCACGCTCTCCGCAATCGCCTCCACCGTCTGGCCGGTCTTTACCAGAGCGGACGCCGCTTTTTTCAGCCGTACGGCGCGGACCGCCTCCTGGAAGGTCACACCCGCCTTGTTTTTAATATATTTGGAGAGATAGGGGCCGGAAAGATGGAACTGCTCCGCCAGCGCTTCCAGCGTCACATCCCGGTAATGCTCTCTGATATACTGCATGATCTGAATCAGCCGCTCTTCCCTCTCCTGACTGATATATTCCGCTTCCAGAAGCCGGTTGACGGCGGAAACCAGCGCGCAGATGGAGCTTCGGATGATATCCTCATCCATTCCTACGCCCCAGTACATCCTGCCCTCATACAGAACGCCCACAAAGGCCGCTGCTCTGGAGGAGGAGCCTCTGGAAACCGCATGCTCCTCATAAACGGCAAGCTGATAGCTGATGCCAAAGGCAAGCTTCACCGCACAGCTCACCGCGTCCAGACGTCCATTGCCCTGCGCTTCAATCTCTTTTCTTCCCTTCTCCTGTTCAATGGTCACGCTCGCCCGGATTCCATCCGTCTGCCGGAAATGGCATTCCGGAATGTCGAATACCGAACGGGGCGATATATAGGTTTCCTCGAAAATATCATAAATATCCGCCGGAGAAAGCTCCTGATGCCGTTCGTCCGAAACGCCCTTCATCAGATAACCCACTTCCTCCTTCATGCCGTCCGGAAGGGAAATTCCAAAGTTTTCCTTCAGCACGAAAGCAATGCCTCCCTTGCCGGACTGACTGTTGATCCGGATCACATCCGACTCATACTCCCGTCCCACATCCTTGGGATCAATGGGAAGATAAGGCACCTCCCAGCGTTTTCCGCTCTTCCCTTCCTTTCTCCAGGCCATGCCCTTGGAAATGGCATCCTGATGGGAACCGGAAAAGGCGGTAAACACCAGATCTCCCGCATAGGGGGCGCGCTCGTACACCCGCATCCTCGTCAGCCGCTCATAGGTCTCACGAATCTCCATGATGCTGCCAAAATCCAGTCCCGGCTCCACGCCGTGACAGACCATATTTAAGGCCAGCGTGACGATATCCACGTTTCCGGTTCTCTCCCCGTTTCCAAACAGCGTTCCCTCCACCCGGTCCGCTCCTGCCAGCACGCCGAACTCCGCATCGCTGATTCCGCAGCCCCGGTCATTGTGCGGATGAACGCTCAAAACCACCGCATCCCGGTACTTCAGATGCTTATGCAGATATTCCACCTGACAGGCAAATACGTGAGGCATCGCCACCTGAACTGTGGTGGGAATGTTGATGATCGCCTTTTTCTCCGGCGTGGGCTGCCATACATCCAGCACCGCATTGCAGACCTCCAGCGCGTAATCCACCTCTGTTCCCGGGAAGCTCTCCGGACTGTATTCAAAGGTGAAATTTCCTTCCGTTTCCTCCGCCAGCTTCTTTAGCAGCTCCGCGCCGTCCACCGCAAGCTTTTTCACCTCTTCCCTGCTCTTATGAAAAACCTGCTCCCGCTGCGCCACGGACGTGGAATTATACAGATGCACCACCGCATGGGGCGCTCCCTGCACCGCCTCAAAGGTCTTTTTGATGATATGTTCTCTGGCCTGGGTCAGTACCTGGATGGTCACATCCTCCGGAATCATGTTCCGCTCGATGAGTTCACGCAGGAAACGGTATTCCGTTTCCGAGGCCGCCGGAAATCCCACTTCGATCTCCTTGAAGCCCACCTTCACCAGCATCCGGAAAAACTCCAGCTTCTCCTCCAGGCTCATCGGCTCAATCAGCGCCTGGTTCCCGTCCCGCAGATCAACGCTGCACCAGACGGGCGGCTTCTCGATGATATCCTTTTTCACCCAGTCGTAAGTGACCTCTGGCGGCATAAAATAAGATCTTCCATACTTTTCACTGACTTTCGCAACCATGGCATTCTCTCCTTCTGCAAAAATAAAGCGCCTCTGTGAAAATCCCTTTTTAAGGATTTTCATAGAGACGCAAATCTACTTCACGCGGTACCACTCTATTTCGGGACAGGCTGCGCCTTTCGCGCTGCTTCTCCCGCACTCAAACCGGACACTGTCATGCCCTTTCCCTTTCTACGGCGGAAATTCCGTCCTTTCCTACCCAGCCGCATATGCGGCCTTCAGAAAGGCTGCTCCAAGGTCAGTTCCCCTTCCGCTTCCGGCTGTCTCGCACCCTCCGGCAGCTCTCTGCTTCCTCACGTCCGGCTACTATTCCTCTTCCTCGCTTTTGCCTTATTCAGTTTTAATGATTGTAGCACAGCTTTTCAGAAGAACGCAAGGTGCATATTTAATCAATTTTATTGATTTATTTTAATCCATTATTGCAAACGAGTCATTCCGCTGCAGCCGCCAGCGATCTTCCAAGCGCCCTGCAGGCTTCTTCCGCTTCCGCATCCGGAGCGCCGTTTGCAATCACGCCCTCGCCATCCAGCACGGAAGCGCCGTCATTCTGAATGCGCTCTTCCCATTCACGCATCCATTCTCCTCCACCCCAGCCGTAAGAACCGAACAGGCCGATCTTCTTGCCGGAAATCGCTCCGTCCAGTTCGCACATGAAGGGCTCCATCACGCTCTCCTCCAGCTGCTCCGCTCCCATGGAAGGGCAGCCAAGAGCAAATGCCTTTTCCTCCTTCAGCGCATCCGCGCTCACCAGGTCCACGCTGAGCACAGACGCTTCCTTTCCTGCCTCGCGGATCCCTTCCGCAACAAGCTCCGCCATCTGTGCCGTGTTTCCCGTTCCACTCCAGTAAACTACCGATATCTGTGCCATTTCCTCTCCTTTCGCCGCCAAAGGGCGGCATTCCTTTCAACTCGATTCTCGATCAGAGAAATTGGACGCAAGTCCAATTTCCAGGAGAAACCGCAGGTTTCTCCGCCTCTCCTTTCGCCGCCGAAGGGCGGTGCCGTATCGTAACACCGATTTTTTGAAGTTCTTTCTTCTCTCAAAAAGACCTGTCTCAAAAAGCATCCGACTCAGGAAGCGTACCGACTGCACAGCTGATGCAGTTCTTTCCCCTCCAGAACCTCCCGGACGGTTCTTTCTCTTGCATCATCGAAGGCCGCAAACAATCTTCTCGCCTGCTGTTCATTGTGATATACCTTCCAATAGCCGACAAAGAGAAAATCTCTCCCCTCCAGGCGGATATAATCCTCCACGTCTTCTGTGGGATAACCGAGCAGCACCCCGACTTCATGAGGGAACGCATCCTTCCCGTCAAAATACTGCTTCATTCTGCGCGAAAGCTCACCCAGAATCCGGCAGGCCAGAAAAGCCTCGCTGCCGTCCTTCTCAAAATATCCGCGTTCCGCGAGAAAACGCTCCACATCCGGTCTTCTCAGATACCGATGGAACGCATCCCTTCGATACAGAAAAACCATATCCTTTCCATCTTCATGAAACAGGAAATACCAGTTCAGTCCTGCCTGTGCCGCCAGCCTTCCCAGCTCCACCGCCTGATTTCTCGGGAGGGAAAGCATCGCGCTTTCCTTCATCCCCTTCAAAAACGGCGCACAGTGAAGCGCCAGCATCATGTGCAGATTTCTCCTGCCGGTTCTGGTATCTGTATGTAAATAACGGGTGATTTCTTCAATCGGCATCGACTTCTCCTCCAGTTTCCGGTGCAGTACGGCGTTGTTTTTGATTTGGTTAGTTTTATCTAACCTAAAAAACAGGTTACCATAATTTATGACGGCCATCAAGCCCTGATGGTGATAATATTTCGCATAAAGAAAGGACGGAACCCGTTTTTTCCAGATTCCGTCCCTTCCGTCTTATCTTTCTGCTATTTTCTCAATCTCTGTGTCTTTTATTTTCTATTTTTCCTCCTGCTTCGTTTTCTTCCTGCCTGACCGGATGTGCGCCTTTTCTTCCTGCGCTTTTTTCCCGTAATCAGCACAATGACGATTACTGCCAGTGCAAGCACTGCAAGGCCGATGTAAAGAAGCGGCGCTGCCATATCTCCGGTAGGTACGCCCGCTCCGTTGATGGCTCCCGTAATCCATGGAATGATCGGGAGGGCTGATACGGGCGGCACGGCGTTGGCCGATACGGTGGTCGGCGGCGTGTCGTCGTCATCGTCACGGCGCTCTTCCTCAGGATCGTTATGGTTCGTGAACGCCGCTGTGGCGGTTCCTCCGATCGGAATCGTTCCGCCCGCTCCGCTTGCGGTTGTGGTATAGCCGTTCTGATTGGCTTCCTCCTCCGATACGGTATAGGTGATACCGCCGGGAAGTCCTGTTGCTGTCTTCGTCTGTCCGTGCTTCAGGGTGAAGGTCGCCACGCCATCCTTAAATGTCATTTCCCCATAGGTACCGTTTACCGTCTTATCCGACAGCGTTACGGTAAAGCGCCAGTCTTTCCAGATGTCTCCGTTTCCGCCGGATACGGTTTTGGTGACGGTCAGGTTGCCCTCTCGCACGTTCCTGGCAGTAAAGGTGATATGCATCAATTCATCCGCATTGCCAAAGACCCTGTCTGTTTCATAATACACATCATAGCCTTCCGGCACTTTCACTTCTTCTGCGGTATACGTGATATAGCGCTGCTGAGCGTCATATTTATCTACCGTCAACTCATAAATCCAGGTGTCCGGCTGTTTAAAGATAACCCCGTATATCAGCTTTTCCAGCATACTGGAATTCAGTTTCCATGTATGATCATAAACCACCTGACTGCCATCCAGTATTGTTCCGACGAGCTTGATCTCAATTTCCTTTCGCAGATCCGGATCGTTATTGTCCTCCCAGACCTTTCTCAGGGTAATCTTCTTCTGACCATCAAGCGTATTGACCAGTTCCAGTTTGGGATCCGTTGTCCCGCGGGAGAAAACATACCAGTCTCCTTTTGCTTCATCAGGAGCATCTTCCGCGATCGCGAGACGATATTCCTTCGAGGAGACCTCCACCAGGTCATTTTCCTCAACCTTATAGGTATAACTGAGTCCATCATCATCCGTCAGCGGCACTCCCTTATAAAGGTATGTCCAGACGTCTCCATTTTGGGTAACTTCCGGTTCCACATTCACGGATTCCCATTTATTCTCCGGAATTTCCTGCCAGTTTCCTGTCTCTGTCGTTCTGTAAAGCGTCAGGGACAGACTGTCCGGTCTGGTCTGGTATGCATCGCTATTGTCGATCCAGGTTTTGGTTGCCGTAATATCCGTAAGCTCTATGTTGCTGATCGTGGTCTGCGTTTCATTTTCTTGATTGGTCTTTTCATCCTCATAGACCACTTTAAACGGGAAGGAAGTATCACTTACAGGTACACAACCTACGCTTATCTCCCGGGCATAGTAGAAGATCCGATTCCCCTGTGAATCATATTTTATCAGATCGGAGAGCGTTTCCTTCCAGCCATCACCCTCACTTAACGTTACCTTTTTCCATTCTTCATTCTCTATATACTGATCCTTCTCTTCCCCTTTCCAGTTGGCCATATCAGATTCCGTCGTCCGGTATATTCCGACTGTAACCTGTCCTTTCTTCTGAGTAGTAGTCGGATACCAGTTCTTAATTATGGAAAGAGAAGTAACCGTCGTATTGGTGAAGGTAAAAGGATCGTTCTGCGTTCCGCTTCCTCCACTGCTGATCAGCTTATAGTCTTCCGGCTGACTGGTCACAAGCGTTTCCACCACACGATATTTCGTCTCACTTGTATTCGCAGGAAGATAGCTGCCAGGCATCCTTTTGGGTACGGAACCGAAGATTGCGTTCCATGTCGCTGTCTTACCCTCTGTTCCTGCCGTTTCATAGTAAGGCAGATTGCTTTGATCTGTCTTTCCATCTACCGTTACTTCGGCGATGGTCACCCAGTTCTTCTCATCCTTTTCATCCGCCGCCTTCAGATACTGCAGGCTTAAGGTTACGTCCACTCTTTCGGAACCCTGCCAGATTTTCTGCGCATAGATATCCTTTGAAACCAGAGTATTCGTCGCTATCGTTACCGGCGCGTCAGTTCCCGAAGTACCCGTATACTGGACGGTATATGCATCATAAAAAGTTGCATTACTGTCTTTCAGAATATCTTTCTCAGCTACATTTCCGTCTGCATAGCTACCCTCCTTCGGCTGAAGTTCTCTCGCCCGATACTGATAGGGTTCTCCATTTTCATCTGCCCCAGGCAGTCCGGCTACTGAAACGGTTTTGGAATCCTCCTCGTTTGTTCCCGTCACATAGACAACCATTGCCTGATTGCTACTATCCTTTACTGTTTTCCAGTTTGTCCCGTCCGTACTTCTCTGGATCACAAAACATACTTCCCAGTCCATTCCGGGTGCGTCCGTTGCAGGACGGGTCTGATAAGCATTATTATGATCACCGACCCATGTCTTTGTCACTTTGAAATCAGCCGTATTCAAAACATTCCGATGAATCACGGTATTTTCATTGTTGGAAGTGCCAACGTGATATCCCGGGGTAAAGAGTTCATCATTCGGTTCAAATGTATAAGTATACTCTCCATCTGCTATCGGTTGAACGGAAACATTAATCTCAACATTTCCATATTTGATCTTACTCTCCACCACACGCCAGACCAGAGTCTTCTGCGTCTCATTAACCTTTACTGCTATAGGCAGATTGGTAAAGCTGTCTTCCTTACTCCATACATCACCCGCGATGGGGCCGGTCAGTGTTTTTTCAAACACAAAACCTTGCGGCACATCTATCTCATTTGTAGAGAAATACTCTTCCGCATCGTACCAGTTTACTTTATTATCGTCTGAAACCTGCAACTTAAACGTAACCGACAAATCAAATCCAAGATAGTCCTCAGTCACCTGCGTTCCGTCCGTATAGGTCCACTCCTTCTGGAACGGCTTGCTGGTCAGGATCGAGTTGGTCAATGGTCCGATTGTTCCAACGTCATTTTCTGTTTTATTCTGCTGCGCAGAGGCCGTCTTCTTCCCGTTCTCATCTTCTGCATTCGGAGAGGGCATGTATGGGCTGCCCGCCTCCAGCGTTTCCTTCACCACATAGATCCATGGCATATCGTTGGGAGCATCCTGCGGCAGAATGTTGCCATTTTCTCCTGTAACCGTATAGGTCCATTCATCACCATTTGTTGGGCCATCCCACTGAATTTCATATTCATCTTCGAGAACCGGCTCCTGGTCTATTGCCGAACCCCCCGGCTGCTGCGCTGTCTTTCGATACAGTTTCAGATTCTTCAGGAAATCTTCAGCAGTCGGCCTGAACCCATAAATATTTTCAAGATCCATCCATCTTTTGGTACCTTTCAGTGTGAATCCTTCCTGTGTTGCGGCTTTGTTCAGGAAGGTTATGGAAGCTTCAGGTTCGGAGGAATTACGAGTGGGAGTAATACCATACTCCTTTCCATTCTTCACCAAATATGCGTACCATTTTCCATTATTCCCGGGTTCGATAGTCGCCTTATTAGCATCTGTACAAGCCCCATCAGCAGCACTCATCTCTATCTTCCCATCTGTTACCCAGGTCTCATAGGCTCCTTCACTGGTCTTAATTTCTCTGACCTGATATTCATAGGGTGAACCATTTGGCGCATAAAGTTCCAAATTTGTAAAGGTAAAATCATGTTCCAGCCATACGCCTGTGGAACCCTTTACAGCATCTTTAAAAGCAGCCTCTACACTATCATCGCCGGTACTCTTCCAAGTCAGTTCCGCGCCGTCCACCTTTACCCAATCGGTTTTCACGCCATTCTGAGTCTCATATCTTCGCCGCAGTTCCAGCGTCACCGCAGGGAAAACCTTCGTGTCGACAGGAAGATAGAGCAGCTTTCTGGCCGTTATGACTCCGGTCTCACTACCATAAACATTGGTCAACGTAAAGTTATTCCCACTGTTTCCTTCTACCTGACTGATATCATAAGGCAAATTATTTTCCCAACCATCTTCTGGAGCTGTTATCGTCTCCTTCACATAATAGGTATACAAGTCCCCGGCTTCGCTGTATTTGGGAATCAGGGTTTCCGTATAATCTCCATTCGGGAATAAATCCTCATATTCCGAATTTTCCTGAGTGGCTGAAGGGTCAAATTTCACAACAGGATTTCCGTCCGCATCCGTTTCAACCACTGGATTTTCATCCGCATCCGTAGTTTTTTTGTACTGGTTCACTCCAAGATACTGAATTTTGAAACGGTTATTTACTCCTATGGCATCCTGAGCATTCATTGTAATCTCGGCTACCTTCTCAGCCGTTCCATTGGGATCATTTGGATCATTGGTTGTTCTCCACAAAGTAAACGTAATCTCTGGAAGATGCTCATCCTCAAATCCGTCAGGCAGATTGGACCATATCTTTCTTCCTGCCACCGTTATTTTCGCATCTACCGTATTAACAAAGGTTCCCTCTTCTCTCAATGCATAATGGTCTTTGCCATCTACAGTCTCCAAAGGATAAACCAGACCCTCAGACACAGCATTTTGATCTCTAATTTCCCATTCCGTTCCGAGCTCCCGCACCGTATTCGAACCGCTTTGTCCCGATTCTCCGGGATTGGATTCGAATAAATAGCCGATATCCTGATACTCAAAATCTGTAGAATTTACCTGTGTCCTTTCTATCGCATAATAGATGATCTCGTAACCCAAATCATCATATTTAGGAAGGTTGGTAAACTGTGCTTCCCACCTGTCCTTAATATTCGAATTTGAACTGTTTTGTTGATACTCCCACTTATAATTGTTTAATACTCCTTCAATCTTTGTAGATATCTCATCCACGTGTACTAGACGGTAAACATCCAGATAAATATCCGGTCGGAGTCCCGCATCATAATTATAACCGTCATGCCAGTTTTTATACCAGGTTATATTTTTGCTTCCACTCAGACGATTGGTCACATCAATTGTCTGCGTATCCGCAACGCCGCGGTTATCCGACACCTGATAGTCGGTTTCTTCAATTTCTGTATGTACCTCTGACCACAGGGCAAGAAGATCAGCATAAGCCGTATCTGCCTGCATATCCGCTATGGTCATTTCCTTACCATCCTTTGTTCTTATCCATACTTCTTCCACAGTATACCGTGCTGTGGATCCAGCCGCATCGTATTTGGGAAGATTATAGAAATAAAACTTCTGTTGATTGACTTCCCGGTCCAGATTAATCTGTTGAATGGCTTCTCCTGTAGACCCTTCTCTTTCTCCTTCTATCAGCGTCCAGCTTTTATTATCATTAATAAGTCGAACCTGATTAGTTGTATAATTAATTTCAAAAGTTCCGTCCGCCACTTCCTGTGCAAACTCCGGCGTAAACACAAGTTTCAGATTCAGCGTCACTTTCTCATCATCAGGAAGTTTTTCCAGCACATTCTGAATCTCTTCGCGCTTCTCTCCGTCACCGGCAATCCAGTTTTTGGTGACGGTAAGATCCACATTGCCAAGACGTCTGTTAATGGCTATATAAGCCATTGTACTTGTTCCATCTACATTTTTTTCGTCATATGACACGTCATATTTGTGATACGTTCCCTGATAAGAAACGCTATAATCTGCAGACGGTCCCTGTACCTTTTCCGGGTCTTTCACCAGAACCTCATTTCCGACCTGAAGTTCTACAATATAGACATCTTTCGGATCTACCTCTCCGATTCCCACAAAGCCATACCAAATACCGTTATCAAGCGTTATTTTATCTATGTAATCATTTGTCGTCTTATTATATACACCAATGGTAACGGCTTCTCTGTGAAGATCATCACCGTCATCAATCCATCTCTTGCGTACCATGATACGATTGCCAGATCCCGGCCCGTTTATCACTTTTGTCCTGTAATTTTCTTTGTCGTCTCCCCATTTTTCAGTTTCATAAGTCGGAAATCCACTCTGTTCCAGCAGAAAATACTCATATTTCCTGCCTTCTTCGTCATATTCCGCCAGACCAGTCAGACTCGCCTTCCATTTCTCGCTTCCATCATCATTCTGTACAGCGTCGATATCATCATAGCCAGCTATGATCTGATTTGAATCCGTCCAAATTGGTTCCAACAGATTTCCTGAAGCATCAAAAGTAATCTGAACAAGTGCTCCCGATGTGATACCCTCACTGGTTGAACGGTAAAGAAGCAATGTAACTTGATGAGGCCCTGCTCCATTCTCCCAGACCTTCTCCACATCATACTGAATCGTATCCCGAACAGAGTTGGTTATTGTAGAAGTATAAGGTACACCATTTTCCGGATCGCCATCCTGTATCACCCAGTCAGATCGGTACAGGACATCTCTTCCAGACTGATGAAGCGTAAAACTTCCCCCTTCTCCATCCGCATCAGGTACAAACAGATTATTTGTACTTCCTTTTCCCTGATAAACTCCACATTCTATCCAACGATATTCCAGTTCCCGGCCCAGGGCATCATATCTGGAGGCATTCTGCTCAAAGGATATTCCCGTCAACTCCTCTGCCAGGAACCCATCCTCGCCCAACTTCTTCGTAATCACCTCTCCGTTATTTCCAACTGCATCTGCCCAGACATCATTACTGTCTTTTATTCTGCACTGCAGCTTCAATTCCACACTGACATCGGTAAACTCAGCTTGGAATGCAGACGCATTCCACAGCTTTGTAGCACCGGTTTCCACGGTTCCCGAAATTCTGTTTGACAGCGTACCTCCGTTATACAGATTTATATCATTGGATGCTCTACTCTGCCCTTCTCCATATCCAACCAGAGTGTCTGTAACGGTTCCATCCTCAGAAACCGATCCAAATACCTGGGTATAGCCTCCAGACTCCAGATATTCCCTGACCACATAGATGTAACGATATCCCTCCGGATCATACTTGGGAAGGGTAGAATCAACAATCGTTACCCCGCTTTCATCTGTTGTTTCTGAAATTCCAAAAGTAATTGTGTAGTCGTCTTTCTTTAAATTCTGTGTATTTTCTGTTCCATCCACCCTAGCTGCAGTAGTAAAAGATTCGCCTTCGCGGAATCTCCACAATTGCAGTTCTCCGTCGGGCCGCAGATTTTTATTTCCATTGTCCAGCCATTTTTTATAAGCTGTATAGCTCGTCTTGCCATCCAGAGTCAGTACAATTTTCCCACCGCTGTAAGCGCTTTCCGTGTCCCCGCTGTGACTCGGCACCTGTGTATTATCGAAAGATATCTTTACACTATCTTCCACATCCATTATAATTCCATCCAGACTGTCAAATGCATTTTCTGCGCCCTCGGCCAGATCAACCCGGAAGACAATTTCTGAACCATCCAGATTATATTTCATAACACTTTGCGTCGAAAGCGTCACCGTATTTCCGGAAACAGTATAAGAAAAACCAATCTTTTCATCACTAAGCGGAAGTTTACCATCCAGGCTCCCCGCCCGATAATAAAGCTGAAACTCGTTCATGATCTGCGCCATCGCAGCATCTACATCACATTTCTCAGGATTTCCTGTATGAAAGACAAAATCATAGGTAACAGGAGCCGTCTTCATATAATACCAGCCCGCTCCTGTCGTATCTTTGATCGAAGGATATTTATCTACGGTATCATCCGTTACATTTACAAGTTCATAACCGTTTACTGATTTCGGCACCAGGGTCCATTCAATCCGATATCTTGTTACATTGCCATAAATATCCGTTTCCTCAACAGTCGTCGGCAGACCCGCTGCAGACAACTTCCATGCTGAAACACTGCTGTCATCAATTGTCATTTCCGGCAGTTCTTCCAGATATACCTGCTCTTTATTAGTCTCGGACAAATTTCCTTCTATTACATCCGTCGTATCATTGCCGCTTTCATCCAGCCTAATCTTCTTAAAATGAAGTTCCGGTTTGTACGCAGAAGAGAGATAATCCCCTTCTTCCTTTCCAGAACCAGGACGATTGCTGCTTTCATTATTATTGTCTCTCCAGTAAATATCCTGTTCAACGGTCTCCGTCTCAATCACCGTCACCGTAGCTTCCGAATAAGCCGCAATCTCCTCCCCCATATCCAGCACATAATACCACCCCTCGCCGGTCACATACGGATACTCCTCCTGCTTCTGAGCCAGGTTATCCTCCGTCACCTCCATACGCGTATAGTGCTCAACCTCAGCCGGAAGGATCTCCCACTCCACAATATATTCCGTCTTCTCTTCTCCAACGGTGCGGGTCAGAGCGATGGGCAGACTTTCCCCGTCAAGAATCACTTCGTACACATCCACGGTGAAGGGCACAGGATCCCCGCCGGCGCCTTTGATCACCAGCTGAAGTTCCTCTCCGTCCTTCTGTGCGGTACCTTTGCTTTCCATCCGGAATTCAGGCATGCTTTCAAGGCCCAGCTTCGACAGATTTTCTTCCGTCAGCTGCAGCCGTTTCCCGCATCCTTCTTCTTCCTGTCCGTCTTTTCTGGACATGGTGAAATACAGCTCCGGCGTTACCTGATCAGGCCGGGTCCCGTATCCGTTGTTATAATCCATCCAGTAGACCGTGCTGCGGCTCTCCTCCGCCCAGCCCGTGATTTCCAGCGTCTCTTCCTCTTTTTCCGCTTCCAGTCCCTCTATCACGTAATAGGTGCCGGTCGCTTCCGCATAGAAAAATTCATCCGGGCGCTCGTTCAGATCCTCCTCCGTCACCTCCACGAGATCATATCCGGTCACTTCCTGCAGAACGATTTCCCACTCCACGCTGCCGGTTCCCTTTACGCCGTCCCTCGTTCGCTCAAAGGACGCGGGAAGGATATTCTCACCGATGGTCAGCGTGTAGCTGTCCCCGTTATCCGTTATCCTGATTTCAGGCATGACAGTCAGACCGACCTGCTTCATGGATTCTTCCGTCAGTTCGATTCCAGATACCGTTTCTGTCAGGGAGCCTTCGACACTGTCGGAGCCATCCGTTTCTCCTGCGGTCTTCTCATCACCGGCATTTTCATTGTCCTCTGACGTATTTTCTCCCGAATCCATATCTGCACTATCCTCTGTCTCCGTCACCGTATAGGTGAAATAGAGTTTCGGAAGCGGATAGTTTCCCACAGAAGGGCGCACTTCACCCTCATTCTGGTTGTCCGCCCAGAAAACGGTTTTGCTATAGCTGTCACGCCAGCCCGTCACCGTAATTTCATCTTCTGTTTCCTCTGCCGGTGCGGAGGGCTGCTCCGCTTCTTTCACATAATACCAGCCGGCTCCCTTTGACGCATAGATGACCTCTGCCGGGTCGCTGACCTCATGAAGCGTATACTCTGCCAGGTCGTCCTGTGGAACAATTTTCCAGCTCACCGACAGGGGTTCGCCGTCCTCACGCTGATCCACACCCTCCATTGCTTCCGTTTCCGGGCTCACATACTGCAACTTGGAAGGAAGGCCTTCCACATGCAGTCTGTAGCCGCAGCCATCTCCGTTATCTGTGGTCGAAACGGAGGGAAGATCGATCAGGCCCACTTCCCCCTTGGTAGAATTGGTCAGTTCCGTATCGTCTCCGCCATCTATGGAAAAATAAAGCTTAAACTGCGTATAACTGCCTGCTGCCGGACGCTCTGCGGCGTCCCCATCCTCTGTCACCCAGTAGATGACAGTTTCAGCCGTTCCTTCATATGCTTCAACCTTCAGAATAAGTCCTTCGTTATCCTGTCCGTTCTGACCATTCTCCGGATCGCCCGGAAGAGAGGTACCGCCTTCTGGTACGGAAGAACTCTCCACAGACGTCCCTTCCACACTGCTTTCTGAAGAAGGCACAGAGGGTCCTACGGAACTGCTTCCATCGGAAGAAGAACCGGGAATATTTTCCTCATCTTCTCCTGCCGAAGGACTGGGAATATTCTCGTCTCCTCCTGACGAAGAACCGGGAATATTCTCGTCTCCTTCTGACGAAGAACCGGGAATATTCTCATCTCCTCCTGACGAAGAATCAGAGATATTTTCCTCACCTCCATCCGATGAAGATCCGGAGGTATTTCCCCCACTGTTTTCGTCGGAAGATGAGGTTGACTGATTCTGCTCATTGGATCCATTTAGAATATCACCAGACGTTGATCCTGTCGTACTGCTTTCCGTACTCGTTTCCTCTGTGCTGCTCTCCTCCGTCTGCTGGGCAAACGTGGAGGAAGGAACCGTTGTTGCCAACAGAACCACCGCCATCAGCGCGCTCAGGAATCTCGCCCTTTTTCTTCTTTTTCTTTTCACTGGTTGTCTCATAACCTGACCCCCTTTTTGACATTTCTGGGTAAATTAAAACCGGCATCATGGAAATCTCATTCCATATCCCAAGGAGTCATTCTACAGATTAGTCGTGCAACCAGTTTAAATCACTCCCCGATAATTATACCACCTATCATTGGTAATTTGCAACGTTATATCACACATTTCCGTTATTTATATTATTTCCCGATTTGTTCCATCTCTTTTTCCGCTGACAAAACGCCATGCACCACAAACCGTTCTGTTCCGCCCGCTCTGCCGTAGCAGGTGGACAGTGTCACGATCCCGGGACGTTCCGCAGTCATCTCTTCTTCATAGCCTGCAAACTGATTGTTTCTGAAAATCCACTGCAGCCAGGCGTCATATTCCTCATCCGTATGCACAAGGCTGTAGGTATTGCTGTCTCCGGTCGTCGTATAATAAGCGATAATCTGATAACGCATCGCAGTATCTTCCGTATAAATGTAAAAATAAGGGGACTGTTCCGCCAGATTTTCATCCTTCTGAAAATCGCTCAGCGAGCCGAACATGGTTCCGTTTTTCATATTATGGCCATAGATCAGAGTATTACGGTCTGAAAAATCCGGCTGATTCGCCGCGTCCACAAAAAGGCAGCCTGCACTGTTGCTTTCTCCTTCGAAGGTCCGCGTCAGATAAGTTTCGTTATCTCCATTCCAGACCACCGGATAGTTCAGATCCAGCGCCGGGATATAAAGCCAGGCGCAGAAATCACCGTTTATCTCTTTTAATGCTTCAAAGTCAATGTCCGGCATCGGAAAAACATCCTCATCCGCCGTCTCTTCTTCCGTTTCAGGAAGGACAGCATATTCCTGGATCTCCGTGTACTCCATCTCTCCTTTGCGATATTCGGAAAAAATCTGAAACAGGTTTACACAGGAAACAATAAAAACGACAGCCGCCGCTGCCAGAACGATCAGTCTGATTGCTTTTCTCATCCGTTTGCCCCTTTTCTTCAGCCTTTTTTACCATAATACCCATTTTCCTCAACTATTTCAACCGTGAATCTCCTCCCTGAACAGAAAATCCGCTTCAACCGTTTTCATCCCGGCATTTGATTTCTGCCATTGGAAAGCCCATTGCGTGAGCTATGGAAGCGTCAGGCTTAACATATAGATGGCAACGGATTTGCAACCAGCTGACTCCTTTTTTAATTTGTTCACTCTTTTTTCAATATTTTTTGATATGATAAAGTACAAAAGCGAAAGAAAGGATGGGTGATAAGGCAGTGAGAGTGATAAGGTAATTTTTTTGACGGCACAGCCATTTTGTTTATGCTATCTTACATTTTATTTTGGAAAAGGAGACTGATGAGTTGGAAAAACATACGAAAGCAAACTATATATTGCCTTTTTTGTTCTGTGTTTCATGTGCCTTGCGGGATATGTACGCAGGAAACCGCAAATACGGCAGAAATCGAACAGGATTTGGAGGAAGGCGTATATATCAACGGTAAAGCCATAGAACTGACCGAAAGCGGCAGCATAGATCTTCCCGTTTTAAGCGTTGAAAACGGGATCACCGTGCAGGTAGTGGCAGCTGAAGATGAAACGGTCTATGTAAACGGAGAGGAAGCCAGCGGCTATGTAGATATGGATATTTCATCCATTACGCGCGAGGATGTTATAAATCTTGAAATTGAAAAGGACGGAGAAACCACATCTTATGAGATTAATCTCATGCCCTCTACGTTCCCGGATTATACGACGGAAGGCGAGTCGGCGACAGACGGCGACTTTTACCTGTCGACCTATGATTTATCAACCAACTATATCTTCAAGCTTAACAATCAGGGTGAACTGATCTTTTACAAAGAGATCACCAAAACGGATGAAGATGGAAATGAAGTGAACACCAATGGCCTGGACTTTCGTAAACAGTATAACTCTGACGGTGAGGTTCGATATACCTATATGCCCTATCTTGAGGAGTCTTTCGCCGACGGGGACTGTTCCGGAATCAATCCCGGTTGTGTTGTTGTTATGGACGAAAACTATGAGGTGATAGACGAAATTTATTACCTTGATGAAAACGGTGATGAAATACTGATAGACCCGCATGGCTTTATATGGATTGACGACGATCACTATATTGTAGCCGCCTATAAGCAGGAGACAATTGAAGTTCCCGAGGAGATTGGCGCAGACAATAACCTTGCTGATCTGGCGGTACTGTATATTGAAGAGGTCAAAGACGGAGAAGTTCTCTGGGAGTTCTGTAGTGCGGATTACGAGCAGTTCCTTTATGAGTCCAACTCTGTAACCTGGGATGAATCAATGGATAAATGTTATGATTATGTACATTTTAATTCAATGAATTATGACACGGACGGAAATATTCTTGTTTCCTGTCGGCATTTGGATGCGATTCTCAAAATCAGTACAGAAGACGGCAGCCTTATCTGGCAGCTCGGCGGTGACTATGATGATTTCGGCCTGACCGATGATCAGCTTTTCTCCTATCAGCATTCCATCATTTTGACCGAAGACTGCGGGTATATGCTGTTTGATAATGCCGATACTGCAAACTGGGCAGGAGAAGCGGATACATCTTCTGTCATTCGTCTTACCGTTGATGAAGAAAATATGACGGTTACTGATTTTATGAGGTATTCCGTACTGGATTATTTCTCAAATTATATGGGAGCGATCCGTGAACTCGACCCTGAGAATTCTGTTTATTTGTGGTCAGTCGGTGGAAATTATTCGATTGATTCCGACACCCCTCCGGAATGGTCTATGATCGAGTATACCGAGACCGACGGCGATGTTTCGTATCATTTCTGTTTTCGTTTTGACGAGGGCACAAGGCGGCTCTACTGTTCCAACAAATGTGAGTAGAGTGATATTTGAAAAATGACAAAAACAGGACAAAGCGCAATTCCTTAGTAAAAACTTTACAAATCGAATCATGTTTTGTCCTGTTTTATGATGTTATATTTGTTTATATTGCTGTATTATTTGTAGTTTACGATCTTTCCGAAGTCAGGCTTCAGGGACGCGCCGCCTACCAGGCCGCCGTCGATGTCGGGCTGAGCGAAAAGCTCGGGAGCCGTAGCCGCGTTCACGGATCCGCCGTACTGGATGCGGATGGCTTCTGCAGTCGCCTCATCGTAGATCTCGCCGATGCATGCACGGATTGCCGCACATACTTCCTGCGCCTGCTCGGTGGTAGCGGTCTTGCCGGTACCGATTGCCCAGATGGGCTCATAAGCGATGACAGCGGTCTTCGCCTGATCAGCCGTTACGTTCAGGAAAGCGATCTTGATCTGCTGACGGATCCAGTCGATGGTGATTCCCTGCTCTCTCTGAGTGAGGGACTCGCCGCAGCAGATGATGGGGGTAAGGCCGTGTTCGAAAGCCTTCAGGACCTTCCTGTTCACGGTTTCATCGGTCTCAGCGAAGTATTCTCTTCTCTCGGAATGTCCGATGATCACATACTTCACGCCTGCATCCGTCAGCATGTCGGGAGCGATCTCGCCGGTATAAGCGCCCTTCTCCTCGAAATACATGTTTTCAGCGCCGATCTCGATGTTGCTTCCCTTTGCAGCCTCTACAGCAGGGATGATGTCGATGGCGGGTACGCAGAATACCACGTCAGCCTCATCCGTAACAACGAGGGGCTTTAAGGTATTGATCAGTTCAACAGCCTGGCTGGGAGTCATGTTCATCTTCCAGTTGCCTGCGATAATTTTTCTTCTTGCCATGATAATGGCCTCCTTCAGTTTTCTTTATTTGTCATTTGCCGCAGCTACGCCGGGAAGCTCCTTGCCCTCAAGGAATTCCAGAGAAGCGCCGCCGCCGGTGGAGATATGGGTCATCTTATCGCCGAAGCCGAGCTGGTTAACAGCAGCTGCGGAATCGCCGCCGCCGATGATGGTGGTAGCATCCGTCTCAGCAAGAGCCTTCGCAACAGCGATGGTTCCCTTTGCCAGAACCGGGTTCTCGAATACGCCCATCGGTCCGTTCCAAACAACAGTCTTGGCGGTCTTTACAGCCTCTGCAAACTCTTCTGCAGACTTGGGTCCGATGTCCAGTCCAAGCATATCTGCCGGGATCGCATCTGCCTCACATACGGTCACATCGATGTCAGCGTCGATCGGGTTCGGGAAGGACTTGGCACATACGGCGTCAACAGGAAGCAGCAGCTTCTTGCCCAGCTTCTCCGCCTTCTCCATCATTTCCTTACAATAGTCGATCTTCTCATCGTCAACCAGGGAAGCGCCGATCTCGTAGCCCTTTGCCTTCAGGAAGGTGAAAGCCATGCCGCCGCCGATGATCAGGGTATCGCACTTCTCAAGCAGGTTGGAGATTACGTTCAGCTTGTCCGCAACCTTAGCTCCGCCAAGGATGGCAACAAAGGGTCTTACCGGATTCTCAACCGCATTGCCCAGGAAGTTGATTTCCTTCTCCATCAGATAGCCGACAACAGCGGTATCAACCAGCTGAGCCACGCCAACGTTGGAGCAGTGCGCTCTATGGGCGGTTCCGAAAGCGTCGTTTACAAATACGTCGCAGAGGGAAGCCAGATCTTTGGAGAAAGCCTCTCCGTTCTTGGTCTCTTCCGCTCTGTAACGGGTGTTCTCCAGCAGGATCACATCGCCGTCCTTCATGGCCTCAACCGCAGCTTTTGCATTGGGGCCTACCACTTCAGGATCCGCAGCGAACTTCACTTCCTGGCCAAGCAGCTCGGAAAGACGGGCAGCAACGGGAGCCAGGGACAGCTCAGGCTTCGGCTCTCCCTTGGGTTTTCCAAGATGGGAGCACAGAATTACCTTTCCGCCGTCAGCGATCAGCTTCTTAATGGTGGGAAGCGCTGCAACCAGACGGTTCTCGTCGGTGATCTTTCCATCCTTCAGCGGAACGTTGAAATCACATCTGCAGAGAACTCTTTTTCCCTTTACATTGATATCATCAATGGATTTCTTATTTAATGACATGGTGAATATCCTCCTTGATCCGGGGTCTGCCCCGTCTGATAGAATAACGGAAGGTCCATATGGAAAACAATCCGTTAAAAAAGGGTCCGGTCCTTTTCAGACCGGACCCTCAATGAGCCTATGCCTCTCACAAACGAACTGATTAAGCGTTCAGCAGCTTGCCGAAGTGCTTGATGGTGCGAACCATCTGGCTGGTATAGGAATTCTCGTTGTCGTACCAGGAAACAACCTGTACTTCAGCGGTGTTCTCGTCGATGGGCAGAACCATGGTCTGGGTAGCATCGAACAGGGAACCATATCTCATACCAACGATATCGCTGGATACGATCTCATCCTCGTTGTATCCGAAGGACTCGTTAGCAGCAGCCTTCATGGCAGCGTTGATAGCTTCCTTGGTAGGCTGTCCCTTAACAACAGCGGTAAGGATCGTGGTGGATCCGGTAGGGGTAGGAACACGCTGAGCAGAACCGATCAGCTTGCCGTTCAGCTCAGGGATAACCAGGCCAATTGCCTTTGCAGCGCCGGTGCTGTTGGGAACGATATTCACAGCTGCAGCACGGCTTCTTCTCTTGTCACCCTTTCTCTGAGGGCCATCCAGAGTCATCTGATCTCCGGTGTAAGCGTGGATCGTGCACATAATTCCGCTCTGGATCGGGAACGCATCATTCAGAGCCTTAGCCATGGGAGCCAGGCAGTTGGTGGTGCAGGAAGCAGCGGAGATGATGTGGTCATCCTTGCTCAGGGTCTCATGGTTAACGTTGTAAACGATGGTAGGAAGATCGTTTCCGGCAGGTGCGGAAATGATAACATGCTTAGCGCCGGCATCGATATGAGCCTGTGCCTTAGCCTTGGAGGTGTAGAAGCCGGTGCACTCCAGAACTACGTCAACACCGATCTCTCCCCAGGGAAGCTCAGCAGCGTTAGCCTTTGCATAAATCTTAATCTCTTTTCCGTCAACAGTGATGGAATCCTCACCGTAGGAAACCTTGTCAGCCAGTTCATATCTGCCCTGAGTAGAATCATACTTCAGCAGGTGAGCAAGCATCTCGGGAGAGGTAAGATCGTTGATTGCAACGATTTCAAATCCTTCTGCGCCGAACATCTGTCTGAAAGCAAGACGTCCAATACGGCCAAAACCATTAATTGCTACTTTGACTGCCATTTTTAATTCCTCCTAAAAATGTTTTTTATATCATTCTGCCAGACACAACAAAAACCGCCATGCGCCGCACAGCCTGTCCTGTTATGCTTGACAAAATTTTATCAGCAAAATCATTGTACCTAATTCAGCTAAAAATATCAAGACGAAAATCAAAAAATATTGGAAATTGATCAGATTTTACAAAAATTTCAGATTTGTACGGCTTCCTGCGCCCCTCATTCATGGCGCTTCCGCTCCTCATTGCCTTTTTTCATCATCTGCGTTATACTCTAACCGGATCGTCCTTTTTCGATATGGAATCAGAAATATCAACTATTTTATGAACGGACGGCGGAAGGGAGATTTTTATGGCAATTCTGGCCGACTATCATCTGCACTCCTCATTTTCGGGCGACTCGGAAGCCCCCATGGAGTCCATGATCCTGAGAGGGATCGAGCTTGGTCTTACGCAGATGTGTTTTACGGAACATATGGATTTTGATTTTCCGGTATCGGACATCTCTCCGGCCGGATGCTTCGAGGTCAACACGGACTCCTATCTCTATGACCTTCTGAAATACAGAACGGTCTACCAGGGCAGGATCCGCATTCTGTTCGGCGTGGAGCTGGGTCTTCAGTCGCATCTCGTCCCGCTGCAGTCCGCTTTTGCAGCGTCGAAGCCCTTCGATTTCATCATCGGCTCTTCCCACCTGTGCGCGGGAAAAGATCCCTATCAGCCCTATTTCTGGGAAGGAAGAAGCGAAGAAGAAGCGCTCCGTGAATATTTTTCTTCCATTATAGAGAATCTGGAAACCTTTACTGATTTTGATATCTACGGGCATCTGGACTATGTGGTCCGTTACGCGCCTACCCAGGATAAGGATTATTCTTACGAGAAATATGCGGATCTGTTTGAAAAAATGCTGGATCTGCTTCTGGAAAACGGGATCGGCCTGGAAGTCAATACAGGGGGCATCCGCTACGGGCTTAAGGATCTGCATCCCTGTACCGCTCTGCTTCGCCGTTACCGTGAAAAGGGCGGAGAAATCGTCACCGTAGGCTCTGACGCCCATCGTCCGGAGGACCTCTGCCGGTCCTTTGACCGGGCAGAGGAGGTTTTAAGGGACTGCGGCTTCCGATATTATACCGTATTCGAAAACCGGACGCCACGCTTTGTAAAATTCTGAACAAAGCGCGGCGTCCGCCGCTTTTACTGCCCGCAGAGGACAATGATTTTATCCGGCGTAGTCTGCGGCGGAATGCTTCTGGTCGTCTGACTGTAGAGCACCACCAGCGTATGACCACCGGGATTTCCGAGGAAGGTCTGGTTATTCTGCGTCACAACCGTGGTGGAAGGCGCAAGATTCAGCTTCAGTCCCTGGTCGCTGCTTAAGAATACATTGTTAAAATACCCCACGTAAACCATCTGTCCTTCCATCTGGGGAGCGACGACCGCCGCCACATACTGCGGCGGATAGATCAGGGGAGCCGCCGCGTTACCGTTATAGAAGACGGTAACGGGAAGGCTTTCATACAGGGTCGTGTAATCCACCACAAAGGTATCCGCATTCATGAAGAAATTCACCACATTTCCGGATTCATTCTCCACCGTGACCACCTGAGAGCAGCCGTCATATCTTCCCATATTTCCGGCTGTCTCAATGCTGGTAATCACTCCGGAAAAGCTCATGTATACCGGACGCTGTGTCATACCGAACTGATTGTAACGAAAATCCATACTCCGGTTCCTTCTTTTTTCTTTTCCCTATCATTGTATGCGCGCAGAGAATCCTCTGTGACGTTTTATTCCGGCTTCACCGCAAATACGAAGCGGCAGTTATCCTCCGCCTTGATGCGGAATTCCTCATGCGCTCTTGCATTCAGACTCCAGGTATCGTCTCCGCCCACACCGGTCTGTCTCCAGTTGATGCGCACAACCGTCTTATCGGAAGGAAGCAGATCCTTCTGATGCAACGCATTTTCCATCTCTTCCGGCGTGTAGGGCAGCACGTTCGCCTCCACGGTGGGAAGTCCGGTAAAGGTCAGACATCCGCCGTCTCTTCCCGCGATGGAAAGCCTTCTCACATCCAGCGCATTGCCGCATTCCTGAGGGATCAGATAAGGCACCATACGATCCGCCACCTTTGACTGCCAGGTGCCGACAAAAGCGGACTCCTTTCTGTCAATATAATTTTCATGTTCTCCTCTTCCGAACCACTCAAACCGGTCAAAGCTTTCCGGGAGAACAAACATCAGACCGATTTCCGGAACATCCGGAAGATTCTGTGCGCCATAGTAGCTGTTGTCAAAGAGGATCGTGCCGTCTGCGTAAACGGAAAGCTTTGTTTCAATATACGCTTCAGCCGGCAGGGGCGGAATGAATTTCATCGCCACCTCCACATGGCAATCCTTCTTCTGCGCTCCCATCACCCACTTGGCCGCCTGTGCTCCCGCGTATCTCCACACATGGGCTTTCCAGCTCTGCTTGCTTCCTCTGTCGTTATCCGTACTGGCTCTCCAGAAGTTGCACGCTACAGGCTCCTTGAGATATTCTCTTCCATTTCGTCTGATGCTGTAGAAATCTCCGGTTCTCTTCGAAAAACGATACTCAAAATTTTCTCCCGTCAGGATCAGCGTTCCAAAGGTCTCGGAAATGATAATTTCTCCCTCCGCCTTCTTTGCCGCAGCGATTACGCCGGACTCCCGCACGCCGGTCCGAAGCTGCCCTTTCGCGACCGCGTAACCGGCGTCGGCCCACTCGGTCCCTTCTTTCAGTACAGCCTCCAGATTCAGAAAAGCTTCCTTTCCTTCTCCGAATCCTCCGTCGGAAAGTGCCTGAGCCAGCGGAAGGGTGGCCGCTGCCCGCTCTCCGGGTGCGCAGGAGAGGCTGAAGCTTCCTCCCGTGCAGTATTTTTCATCCACATACAGCGTCCAGTTAAAACCATAGTCAGACAGGTCCGTGAACAGGCTCCTGTTCTTAACCGTCACTTTTCCGCTCTCCCAGTCCGCATTTTCAAAAACGATGTTCTGATAGCAGATACGGACTTCCTTCATCTTGGGCGTCTCCGTTCTGTCCGCAAACATCAGGCCGTTGCCGCTGAAATTACCGTCGTGATAACCTTCGTTAAAATCTCCGCCGTAGCCAAGATATTCTTTTCCGTTTTCATCCTTTGTCAGAATCGCCTGATCCACATAATCCCAGATGAATCCTCCCTGCAGCTTAGGATATTTTTCAAAAATCTCCGTATATTTCACAAGGCTTCCGCAGGAGTTTCCCATGGCATGCGCATATTCGCAAAGGATTGCGGGCTTGGCGCCATCTTCCGGATATTTCACCCAGTCGGCCGGAGGCGTATACATGGCGGAATGCATATCCGTTACATCCTCATAACCCGGGCAATGGCTTTCCCCTTCATAATGCACCAGCCTGGTGCTGTCATGCGCTCTGAGGAATTCTGCCATTTTTCTGAAGTTTTCACCACAGTAGGACTCATTTCCGAGAGACCAGATGAGAATGCTGGGGTGATTTCTGTCACGGTAATACATGTCGGCCACTCTGTCAAGCACAGCCGCCGTCCAGTTGGGATTGCTTCCCGGCAGCGCCAGAGGCTGCTCGCTCTCAGGCACACCGTACATCCAGGTTCCGTGAGTCTCCAGATTCGTTTCGTCAATCACATACAGGCCGTATTCATCGCACAGCTCGTACCAGTAGGGATGATTGGGATAATGGGAGGTACGGACCGCATTGATGTTGTTGCGTTTCATATCCCTGACATCCTGCAGCATCGCTTCCTTCGTGATTGCCCGTCCGAACCCTGCGCCGAACTCGTGGCGGTTTGCTCCCTTAAAGACAATGCGTCTGTTGTTCAGCATCATCAGGCCGTCCTTCAGTTCAAAGGTACGGAAGCCGCAGCGGCATGCCAGGATCGTCTCCTCATCGCCCGCTGCCAGTGTAAGCACTACCGTATACAGAGACGGAGATTCCGCGCTCCACTGCCAGGGAGTCTCCACTTCTTCTTCAAATTCCACACGGCCATCCTTCACCTGCGCCACCTCGGTCGAAAGAATGCCGCGGCCCTTCGGGCTGTACAGATCCAGGCGCACCTCGCAGCCTTCCGCCGCCTCTTCCGTAAATACTTCCACTTTCAGACGGCCATCCTGATAATTTTCATCCAGCAGGGCATCCACTCTGAAATCGCTGATATGTGCTTCAGGCAGGGCATAGAGATAAACATCCCGGAAAATTCCCGCAAGACGGAAGAAATCCTGATCCTCCAGCCAGCTTCCGTCACACCAGCGAAGCACCTTCACCACCAGCTGATTTACGCCATTTTTGACCAGCTCCGTGATATCGAACTCAGCCGGAGTAAAGGAACCTTCCGTGTAGCCGGCAAACACACCGTTCACATAAATCTCCCCGCAGGATTCGATTCCGTCAAAATGGAGGATCAGCTTCTGCCCTTCCTCCGCGTCCACGTCAAAGCTTCTGCTGTAAATTCCTACCGGATTATATTTTCTGGGAATCTGAGGCGGCATGATGTCCTCCGTCATCTCCCAGGGATATTTCACGTTCACATACTGAGGATAATCATATCCCTCCAGCTGCCAGTTTGCGGGAACCTTAATCTGGCCCCAGGCATGAGTGTCCACGATCTGCTCCAGCCCCTCAGGGAATGCTGCGTCACAGGCATCCGGGTTCTCGAAGAACCGGAATTTCCACACCCCGTTCAGATCCGTCACTGCCCGCGCATCCTTATTCCATGCCAGCGCATCCTCCAGCGTCGGAAAAGGGATAATGTCCGTATGGGGTGCCCTCTTGTTGATCTTAAAGCACTCCGGATTCTGCTCCCACGGCATAAATCCATTCTCCTGCATCAGTTTATTATTCATTTCCGTTTCCTTTCCTGCCGCCCAACGCGGCACTATCATTTTTGCATGTCTCCATTCAGAGTCATTTTGCAAATCCGCTCCCCTATTGTACCCCAACTTTCCTGCCAATGGAATGGAGAATCTTGTTTACCTGTGAAGCCATGCGTCTGGAAACCCGGAGAGGCCGGAGCGAGCTTGCTCGCAGAGGACTCTTTGGGTTTTCAGACATACGGCGAACAGCCGCAAGCGAGATGGAGCATAGCGGAATCGAGCTTGGCATGGCTGGACTACGCGTGGACGATTCTCTCCGGAACAAGCTTGCTTGTGGAGGAGTCTGTGGTTCTTCGGACATACGGCGAACAGCCGCAAGCGAGATGGAGCATAGCGGAATCGAGCTTGGCATGGCTGGACTACGCGTGGACGATTCTCTCCGGAACAAGCTTGCTTGTGGAGGAGTCTGTGGTTCTTCGGACATACGGCGAACAGCCGCAAGCGAGATGACGCGCCGCGGCATCGAGCCTGGCATGGCTGGACCACGCGTGGCTGCCCCCACCCGCAGACGACATTTTCCGCCCAATCCGCATTTTTCTTTCCGCTTTGCCCTTCCGCTTCTCTCTCATTTCGTATATAATAGGAAAAACGGGGATCCTATTCCCACAAAAATGATAAGCGCAATGCTACACGCAGAATGGAGGAAACATGCCAAAGAGAACCGACATCAACAAAGTTATGATCATCGGCTCCGGCCCGATCATCATCGGCCAGGCCTGCGAATTCGACTATTCCGGAACCCAGGCCTGCAAAGCCTTAAAAAAGCTCGGCTATGAGATCGTGCTGGTCAATTCCAACCCGGCCACCATCATGACCGACCCGGAAACCGCCGATGTTACCTACATTGAGCCGCTGAATGTGGAGCGCCTCGAACAGATCATCGCCAAGGAGCGTCCCGACGCCCTGCTTCCCAACCTGGGCGGGCAGTCCGGCCTGAACCTCTGCTCGGAGCTGAGCAAGGCAGGCGTGCTGGATAAATACAATGTGAAGGTTATCGGCGTTCAGGTGGACGCCATTGAACGGGGCGAGGACCGGATCGAATTCAAGAATGCGATGAACGCGCTGGGAATCGAAATGGCCAGGAGTGAGGTTGCCTACAGCGTGGAAGAAGCTTTGTCCATCGCGGACCGTCTGGGATATCCGGTGGTGCTTCGTCCCGCCTATACCATGGGCGGCGCGGGCGGCGGCCTGGTTTACAATGTGGACGAACTGAAAACCGTCTGCGCCAGAGGTCTTCAGGCCAGCCTGGTAGGACAGGTTCTGGTAGAGGAATCCATCCTCGGCTGGGAAGAGCTGGAGCTTGAAGTGGTACGTGACGCGGACAACAATATGATCACCGTCTGCTTCATCGAAAACATTGATCCCATGGGTGTACACACGGGCGATTCCTTCTGTGCCGCTCCCATGCTCACCATTTCCGAAGAATGTCAGAAGCGCCTCCAGGAGGCGGCTTACAAAATCGTGGAGAGCGTTCAGGTCATCGGCGGCACCAACGTGCAGTTTGCCCACGACCCGAAAACGGATCGGATCGTCGTCATCGAGATCAATCCCCGCACCTCCCGCTCCTCCGCTCTGGCATCCAAGGCGACGGGTTTCCCCATTGCTCTCGTTTCCGCCATGCTCGCCTGCGGCCTGACCCTGAAGGATATCCCCTGCGGAAAATATGGCACGCTGGACAAATACGTGCCGGACGGAGATTACGTGGTCATCAAGTTCGCCCGCTGGGCCTTTGAGAAATTCAAGGGCGTGGAGGACAAGCTCGGCACTCAGATGCGTGCGGTCGGCGAGGTCATGAGCATCGGCAAAACCTATAAGGAAGCTTTCCAGAAGGCCATCCGCAGCCTGGAGACCGGCCGCTACGGTCTTGGCGGCCTGAAGAAATTCCGTACCAAAACCAAGGAACAGCTTCTCTCCATGCTGGCAACCCCTTCCAGCGAACGGCATTTCCAGATGTATGAAGCTCTGCTGAAGGGCGCCACTGTGGACGAAATCCATGAAATCACCAGGGTGAAAAAATGGTTCATCGAACAGATGAAGGAACTTACCGAAGAAGAAACCGTACTTCTTGCTTCCCGCGGAAGCCTGCCGCCCGATGACCAGCTCATCGCCGCCAAGAAGGACGGCTTTTCCGACAAATATTTAAGCCAGCTTCTGGAGATTCCCGAAGCCGCAGTCCGTTCCCGCAGACTCGCTCTCGGCGTCACCGAAGCCTGGGAGGGCGTACATGTGAGCGGAACGCCGGACAGCGCTTACTACTACTCCACCTACAACGCCTCTGATAAAAATCCGGTGAGCACCGATAAGCCGAAGGTCATGATTCTGGGCGGCGGTCCGAACCGCATCGGACAGGGTATCGAGTTTGACTACTGCTGCGTGCATGCCTCCCTTGCGCTGAAAAAGCTGGGCTTTGAAACGATCATCGTAAACTGCAATCCGGAGACCGTTTCCACGGACTACGACACCTCCGACAAGCTTTATTTTGAGCCTCTCACCCTGGAGGATGTGCTGAGCATCTACGAAAAGGAAAAGCCTGTGGGCGTCATCGCCCAGTTCGGCGGCCAGACTCCGCTGAACCTGGCCGCTGAGCTGGAACGCAACGGCGTGAAAATCCTGGGGACCTCCCCTTCCGTCATCGACCTGGCAGAAGACCGTGACCTGTTCCGCGCCATGATGGACAAGCTGCACATTCCCATGCCTGAATCCGGCATGGCGACCACAGTGGAAGAAGCCCTCTCCATCGCTGAAAGCATCGGCTATCCCGTCATGGTACGTCCTTCCTATGTTCTGGGCGGCCGCGGCATGGAGGTGGTCTATGATCCGGAAAGCATGGAAGGCTACATGAAGGCTGCTGTGGGCGTTACGCCCGACCGCCCGATCCTGATCGACCGTTTCCTGAACCACGCGACCGAATGCGAAGCCGACGCCATCAGCGACGGCACCCACGCCTTCGTGCCCGCCGTCATGGAGCACATCGAGCTTGCGGGCATCCACTCCGGCGACTCCGCCTGCATTCTGCCTTCGGTTCACATTCCGGCAGAAAATCTGGAAACCATTAAGGATTATACCAGACGGATCGCTGAGGAAATGCATGTACAGGGTCTGATGAACATGCAGTACGCCATTGAAAACGGAAAGGTATATGTATTGGAAGCCAATCCCCGCGCATCCCGCACGGTGCCTCTGGTATCCAAGGTCTGCGACATCCGCATGGTGCCCCTTGCCATTGACGTGATCATGCAGGACTACACCCATAATCCTTCTCCCGTGCCCTCTCTGAAGGAAAAGCACATTCCTTATTATGGTGTGAAGGAAGCGGTCTTCCCCTTCAACATGTTCCCGGAGGTGGATCCGGTACTTGGACCCGAAATGCGTTCCACCGGTGAGGTTCTCGGACTTTCTTCCTCCTTTGGCGAAGCCTTCTACAAGGCTCAGGAAGCCACCCAGACCTCTCTCCCGCTGTCCGGTACGGTATTGATTTCCGTCAGCCGCAAGGACAAGCCCGAGGTAAAGGCGCTGGCTGAAGCCTTCCATAAGGCAGGTTTCTCCCTGATCGCTACTGCAGGCACTGCCGCTCTGATCCGTGAAGCCGGCATTCCTGTAGAACTGGTGAAAAAGCTCTCCGAGGGCCGCCCGAACATTCTGGATCTGATCACCAACGGCAAGATCCAGATGATCGTCAACACTCCGGTAGGCAAGGACAGCGCCAATGACGACAGCTATCTGCGCAAGGCGGCGATCAAGGGCAAAATCCCCTACATCACCACCATGGCTGCAGGCTTTGCCACGGCTGAGGGAATCCTTTATGTGAAGGAGCACGGCAGAGGCGAAGTGCATTCCCTGCAGGCCCTTCATGGAATGATTCAGGAGAAAGAAGAAGCGTAAAGCATAAATTTTTACCAGGCGGCAATTTCGCGGCTGTATGCTGCGAATCTGTCCGCCTGGTAAATTTTTTTATTCTTTCATTCTTCGACTGCCCGCAAGGCTATGACCGTTTCCACAGCAGGGCAGATACGGATCATTTTTTCTATAAGCCAAATTCCTGATACAGTGTTTCCTGATACTGCCGGTCCGTTACCACCCTGCTGATTTCATCAGAACGGGAATTTTGAATCAGAAGCTGAATCAGACGTCCGA
>UQVK01000002.1 GCA_900544445.1 uncultured Lachnospiraceae bacterium | reverse complement strand
CCTGATATTTTTCCAGAAACTGATCCAGAGCCTCGATATCCTGCTGCAGATCCGCGTCGATGGTGACCGCGATATCCGCATGCTGCCTTGCCGCCATCATACCGGCCAGAATGGCGCTCTGATGTCCGTAATTGCGTGAAAAGCTTAAGCCCGCGAAGGCCGGGTCCGCATCGCACAGGCTGTGGATGAGCTGCCAGGTTTTGTCCCGGCTTCCGTCGTTGACGAGAAGGATTTTGCTTTCCGGCGAAACCTTTCCTTCCTGCATCAGCCTGCTTAATTTTTCCCGCATCACCTGCGCGCTGTGGGGGAGAGCCTCCTCCTCGTTGTAGCAGGGGACGACCAGGTAGAGGGTGTTGGGTCTGTTGTTGTTCATATTTATTGATTCCTTCCTGTTTTCTTCCATATCGAAAAGCACCGGAAAAACCGGATTACCGGTTTTCCGACTCCAGTACGGTCACTTTATCCTTCCGAAAATACATCTTTGCTCCAAAATGCCACTGGTCAATATCATCCCGCGAGGTCAGAAGCAGGGAATCCTTCGGTACTTCCCCGATTACCGCCTCCGAACCGCTCTCCTTCAGAATCTGAATGTTGTCCCAGGCCGCCGCCGCAAATTTTTCCGCGGTTCCATCGCTCAGCTCCTTCACCGCGAGAACCGACGTAAATCGCTGAGGCTCCGCCGCTGCCGTCAGCAGAATATTGAAAGCAAGCACCGCCAGCAGGCCATAGAAGCAGACTCCCTCTTTTCCGGAAAATCCGCCTTCAGCCGGTACCGCTTCCCTTCCCCGCACATTTTTCACATACCATCCCGTAAAATAGAACAGATTCAGCATGAGGAGCAGAATATACATGGCGAAAATAATATTCTTAACCCTTCCGATATTCACCGTATGCACGGCATAATCCATAGGCGTAAACATGGAAGAAAGCAGGCAGAAGCTGAAAAACGCGACCGCTCCCGGAAGCCGAAAACGGGAACGCAGCTGCCGGGCCATCCTTATCATAATGGGAACCAGAAGCAAAATCAGGAGAAGCACCGTCTCATCCGTCCATTCCCCGATGTAAAAGAAGCCGTAATAAAAGGAACGAAAAACAGATACCACCGGATTGGAGGGTTCTCCCGCCACGTCCTGTCTCAGCCAGTTGCCCGGCGCGAGAATATTGACCCCAAATGCCGCGGCATTGACAACAAGCGGCGCCGCCACACACCAGAGCCTTTTTCTTCTTTTTATCACAAGCAGAAACAGAAGCCCTCCTGCCAGACAGACAAACGTAAGGAGCGCCGTCACCAGATTGCCGCCCCCGATCATAACCGCCAGCAGAAGGCTGAAAAGGAAGCTGCCCCATCCCGGCTTTTCCTTCCGCAGATTTTTCAGAATCAGCACCGTCAGGATCAGGAAAAAGCAATAGGGGACAATATAATGAACCGCTCCGTTGTACCAGTAAAACGCGGCAGGCTTACAGCGAATTTCCTGTACCGTCAGCCACAACACAGCCATGGAGAAAATCATCCGGCAGCTTCTGTCTGTCCCCTTCAGAACATAAAAGAGAAAAAAGAGCGTCGCAAAGGTAATCAGACCGCACATGAGAAAAGGCACCGCCGCGTAGAAATGTTCTCCCCATATTCCGGGCTGCAGGGACATCAGAAAGATACTGGAAAAGGTCCCCTGCCAGTTCATATAGGCTTCCGCCACCGCCGCAGCCGCTCCCTTCAGAACCTCCAGCAGGGAATGGGTATCCACCCAGGCCAGATGCGTTCTCCAGGAATAGCTCCAGTCGTCCGCCTGCGGAAAGGCATATATGGAAGCGGCAAATATGGGAATCAGGCTCACCGCATAGACGATTACGGCACATACGGCGATCCATTTCAAAGACAGAATTTTTTTAAATGCGCTCATTTTGCGTTACTCTGCAATCTCCTTCATTTATTATGAATGACGTGTCAATCATAGCATTATGCAAAAAAGGCGTCAAGCACTCTTCCATGACAGCACTCATCCATGACGAAAGACAACTCTTTTTATTCCGTTTTCTGAACCCTCTTCACCTCCACCACACTGTTTTTCCGGTAAAAATCCCGCACCACCCGGTTCGTCCAGCTCTCCGGATCCTCCGTCACCTCCATGTGCATCAAAGGCCCCTGATCCTGATTCATGGCCGGAAGCTCTGCCTCCAAAGCCGCATCATCCAGAAGAATCGCCTGACGTTCCTCCATCTGCGCCTTATAGTCGTCCGCCTGCCCGCTCATGATATACTCCGCACATAGGAAAAATGTCGTATCCCGGACGCTGCTTCTGCACAGAAAGGCTCCGCCCAGAAACACCAGTACCGCCGCGCCCCGGACGATCTGTTTTTTCCTGTTTCCCAATCCGCTCCCGCCTTTTTCTTCGGGCTTCCGTTTTCCCGAAGCCGGAGCTTTGGGGGCCATCCGGCCTTTCTCCGGCTTCGCGCGCATCCCCTTCCTGCGGGCATGCAGCCAGCCAAGCAGATATACGAAAGAAGCCGTCCCGGTGAGCACAAACACCTGAAAAATGGTATTCGGTACCCCGCCTGAAAGCTCTGTTCCGGCGTAAAGTCCGGGAGCGAACATGGCGCAGTAGATACAGAACATCGCCGCAAGGAACAGCCCCGGAAACCGGTAATCAAAGCCGCCGGTCCCTTTTTCTTCCTGCCCTTTCAGTTCCTCCCAGATGAGAAAGACGGCGGGAATCAGGAGCAGAAACATCGCCGGCTTCTCCGACAGATATGTCACAATCGTCAGCGCTCCCTGCCGGAAGGATTCCAGAATCACCGCAGCCGCTTTCCCCGCGCTGACGCCAAGCTCTTCCCCGCCTCTCACTGTATTTCCCGGTGCGAGAAGGCTGATAACCAGCCCGATCATCTCCGCCGCCAGAGGAAGAAGCAGCCATAGGGAATGCCGCCTTTTCCTTCCATACAAAAGCCAGCAGAGCACGATCCCAATCGGGGCAAGCAGAGCCGCCAGATAGCTTGCTCCTCCGAGAAAGGTCATACAGAGAACGGAAACGTCGAAAAATCTCCATTTTCCCGTATCCATGAACATTCCCGAAGCGCTGACCGCCACGAGCGCCAGAAAAAAGGGAATCACATAATGCGCCGTTCCGTTATACCAGAAGATGGCCGATTTTGTGCTTGGGATAAACTGAATCAGAACAAAAAGAACCAGCGCGTCCAGACCGATAAAGCCGGACAGACCAAAGCCCGCTTTTCGTACCAGAAAATAATACCCCGCGGCGCTCACTCCCGCAACAGTAAGGCCCAGCATCAGAAGCGGAACGATCCAGTAGGCGTCAGGAGCGAACACCTCCGGCTGCAGCGTAAACAGGAAAACGGAAAACCAGGTTCCCTGCCAGCCGGTATAATAGTTTTTCACCGTTTCACAGGCTGCCCGGAAAACCGCCGGAAGCGAATGGGTATCCAGCCAGGCGGCATGGGTCAGCGTCCCGTACCCGAAATCATCGCCGGTGGCATGCACATAGCCCGTCAGATACAGCACCGGAACCAGTCCTGCAAGAAAGGCCAGTACGCAGGCCGCCGCGAACCACTTTTTCCTGTCCAATTTCAGCTTCATTTCCTATTTCTCCCGTAATTTCCTGCGTTTCTATCAAAATAGCATTTTCTCCCTTTATCGTCAAGGCTTCCACCACGGCTGCCCGCTGCCGCTCCTGTTTCTGCACGGTCCGGGCAGTTACGGCATACTTCCGGTATGCGGCTGGACATTCTCCGTATTTTCCTATATAATTTTCCCAGATATCACAGTTGCATTTTACTCAGGATAAAGGAGTTCTTCAGATATGTCACGCAGAAAAGAATATTCCATCGCTTTCGTTCTGTTTTTCCTTCTCGTTTTCGCGCTTCTGCTTGCCACCGGCACCATCACCTCCGGCTGGCATCTGGTGGACGATCACGAATACGTGGAATACCTGCTTCAGATGAAAGCGCCGGGAGGCTCCCTGCTCTCCTGTATGGGGGATGTGCTGCGGGCCGATTTCACCTCCCGTTTCCGGCCTCTCTATTATATTCTCCGGGTGGCGCTTACGGCCGTAATCGGCTCCAACCTGGTCGTATGGTCCGTCATTAAGGCTCTGGAAACGGTGCTCGCCCTTTTCTTCCTTTATCTGTGCGCGCGTCAGTTTAAATGCAGCATTTTTCAGGCCGTGCTTTTCTCCCTCACCGTTATGGTTGGACCGCAGGCCGCCGTCTGGTGGAAGCTGGGGCCGCAGGAATGCACCGGAATCCTGTTCTTCGCCGCAGGCCTTTACCTGCTGAACAAATGGCTGTACCGGGAAATGGGCCTGCCCGCCAAGCTGGGAAGCCTCTTTCTCTTCCTCTGCATGTCCTTATATAAAGAAAGCTTTCTGGTTCTGATCTCCTTCGTTCTGGTCTACATCGTATATGTCCGCTGCCAGGGAGAAAAGCTTTCCATTTCCAGCATTCTGAAAGCCATCCGCTCCGAACTGGACCTGCTGCTTATTCTGGGAATCATTATGGCGGCAGAACTTTTCATCATCGTTTTCTTTGTCGGAACCAATAATGTGACTTATATCGGTCTGGATCCTTCCGTTACACTGGAGCAATATATCTTCATGTGGACCGACTGCGCCCGCACCTATATCCAGTGGTACGTGCGCTTCACGCCTCTCCTGCTCCTTCTCCTGGCCCTGCAGTTCAGGCGCTGGAAGCAGATGATCGGCCCCTTCTTCCTGGGGCTGTGCGTCATGTTGCCTCAGATGGTTCTCTACATTAAAACGAGCCTGCAGGAGCGTTACGTGATTCCCTGGTCCTTTGGCTTCGCCCTGTTCTTCATTCTGCCCCTCTCCAAAGAGGTGTTTTCCGGGATCTGGAAGCTGCTTTATTCCGTTCTTCTTGTCGTTCTTCTGTTATGTCAGTTTCAAATGACGATCCGGGAAGCGGATTATTATACCTGGCGTGGCCACAGCGTCACTTCCGTTCTGAACCATGTGCGCAAGCTCGTCCAGGAGAATCCGGGCATCAAGGTTCTGGCCGCTTATTCTCCCTATCTGGAATCGGATATCACCGCAGCATACTGGCTGCTGCAGTATGGATATGAGGATGTCTATTCCTGGGACGAGGACGCCAAAACCTGCACCATTATCGCAGGAGAGAAGGAAGGCACGGTGGGGGATGTGAAGGATATGGACGTGATTCTGTTCTATAATCCGCAGGACAGGCATTACTGTTATGTGCCGGATATTGATATGAACGGATATGAAGTGACAGACTGGGGGACTTTGACGGTGGGGGAGAGGGAGTAAACGTTTTTTAGGGATCTCCACTCTCCGGAAACGTGGATGGCTGGATGTTTTTCATTCCTGATAATTATCGGATTTTCCAGATATCAATTAGTCCCTTAAAATTCCACGACCTTCCAAGAAGACGTCAATTGAGGATATCCCAAAGTTTTGGGATAACGATAAAAATTATTCTATTGACTCTACTTTTTACACCATCTACTATAGCAAATCATACTAATAAAATTTCATCCTCATCAGAAGCTTCCACCGTAAAAGTTTGCTTAGTTGGCCCTGCATACAATGCGTCTGGATCTGAAGTTTCCATCCCCCTCGTTTCCAGTGTAGAGCCTCCCGTTCTAAATTCATCTGGATCTGAAGTCTCGATTGTATTAGTTTCATAAGTAGTTTTTCCAGACACTATAAATTCGTCTGGATCCGATTCTTCTATTGCGTGAGTAAACCCTGTTGGTTCACTCATGACAAATTCATCCGGATCTGAAATTTCTATATTTTCTGTTACCATAGTAGGCTCATTGCGCTCCATACGAAATTCATCCGAAGAAGAGGATTCACTTGAAATTGTACCAATCGTTATCCCAGCTAACAATCCTATTTCTTTTGTCGTTGCATAATTGCTTAATATATGCTTCCGTAAATTATTTACCATGTCATTTCTCCAAAATAATTTTTATCTCGTTTTTCTTTAATGTATTATCTGTGACCAAAACAATCTCCTGTTGATTGAACTGTTCCAATTTTTCTTCTATCTCTTTTATATCTCCTCCATAATATAAGATAAATATTTTTGCATAATTACCAGTCTGTAATTGAGCAAGTACATTATACCACTCAACTGCTGACTTGTCGTATGTTTTTTCAATAAAATCTGTTTGCAGTGTATATACCCTATTATCAACTGGATAAATAGTAGTCTTTTCATCAAAAGGCAACCAAACAGAAAAAATTACTGCTAAGATGATAACAGCTATTAACCAATTCTTGGTATACTGAACAAAACTAACAAACATATCTGCTTTTCGCCTAGTTTGCTGCCAATCATAATAAATCTGACAATTGCGCTCTCTTGCTTTCTTCTCACTTTCTTTCAAATCCTTAAAAGTACTAGCCATATATCCACGAACACTAATTGCCTGGAAAATCCATGCACACAAATTGACAGTTGCATAAATTGTCAGTCCTAAAATAATCTTTCCAAATATATTTAACGACACAAGGATTTCTCCATTAATAAATGTAATTGCAAGAGGAATCACAGCGACAATTATTGTAGTAAATGCATTAATTTTGTTGTAACTGATATCTATCCTCGATTGTTGAGAAGCCAAATGTTGAAGCAATGCTTCCTTTTCAATTTCACTATCGCGTTCCTCCTCTAAACCATCATAATGCTCTTTATACTTACTTACCAATTCTTCCGCTTTTTCTTCTGATAGTTCAAAAGAATTTATTTCTGATAGTCGCTTAACTCTAAACAACTTAATCTTTTCATTTGGTTGTTTAATCGGGAATGAGATAAATTGATATTTTTTCTCTCCAAAGAGAATACTTATTAAGCTGAAGTAATACTTGTGCTCCTTTGACCCTGGATTTGCCGTTAAATATCCTAAATCATCAGTCAACGCAAGAATCGGCAAATATGCCCATATATCTATTAATAGTTTTCTAATTTTCATAATTTTCCTCAAACCGCTTCAATTAGCGAGATATTCAATTATTTTCTTTGAAATATCCAATTTAAGACTCTGTTCCAGCCAAAGCCATTGACCATTCGGATTAACTTCAAGAAAAATCCAGTCATCTTCAGGTGTCACAATAAAATCAAATGCTCCAAACGTCAAATCGAAATCATCCATCAGCTTATAACATTTCTTAATTATATCATCTGGGCAGGCAACTTGTGTGTATCTATGATTCTGGTAATCCATTCTCCAATCAATCTGATTTTTTGTATCAATTCGTACAGGGTATATTGTTCTCTCTACAATTGTAAGACGTACTTCGTATTGTTTTGGAATATAGTTCTGCAAATATACAGGTGTAAGTGATATATCTTCATGAATACCTTTAAATTTATTCGTCTGGTATAGCTCCCATCCTTTCTTTCCATAAGTTTTTCCTGTTGTTATCGGCTTGATAATAGATGCTATTTTTTCATATCCGATACATTTACAAACGTCATTTCCAATATATGTTTTGGGAATATCCCATCCATTCTCACTTGCATATATCAACTGAAATATTTTATTTTCAGTTTTCCGAAGAATAGACGGCTTAGTAAGGACTTTACCACAAAAAGAATCTGCAATCCCATTAATCACAGATATTATATCTCTTTGAATCATCAAATGATACTGCGGATCGTATGAGTTCAAACCAGGGAGCATTGGTTTTCTGTAGTAAATAGAATCAACATCTTCCGAAATTACAGAAAAATATTTCCTCGAAATACTCCACTTACCATTTTCTATACAAAACTTATATTCATCAAATTTATCCACATCAATACGAAAAAAATTTATCTGTTCGGAATATTTGTTAATGATATATGTAGCCGTTTCATCTATTGAACTTGTAATTATCAATATCTGTTTCATTTTTTCCTCTCTGCTTTTAAATTTTATTCCGTACATTTTTAGATTTTAAATATTCAGTTAGAAATCTGTATCTTGTTCGGATCGCCTCAACCTTGAGGTAATGGATATTTTGGACCTTTGGCATCCACCAGTTCCAGAAAAGAACGGATCAGCTCACAAGCATCCGCTTCTGGGCATTCACCCCATAGTTGTAACCGTCATACATTTATCCACATAATAATTCAGAAAATAGTCCTCCTGAAACAGTTCATATGCGCTTGTTCCATTCAGATAAACACCTATTTTTCACAGCCTCCCTTCGAATCTTCTGGCTACCCAACTTTCGATTATTCCCGAAAAAACATTGGCTTCGGCTTTTCTCCCGGCATTATCATCAAAAGCAGATCCTTAAATATGATAACCATCTTCTCATCATTGGGATTAAAAACCATGCCCGCTACGGATTTTTTATTGAACATATTGTTCATGAGTTCCCTTGCGCTGCCAATGTCCCATGTTGTATTATAAGAGGCCGTTTTCGCCCGCTGTTTACTGGAAAAGCACACGAGGAAACGTTTCCCGTCCACTTCCATATAGCCCTGTCTTGCCATATTCGGCATCACCGGATCAGGGACGCACGCCATGATAAGCTTCATGTCCATGTCATATGCTTCTTTCAGCAAAAGCATAAACCTCATTTCCCGCTCCAGAGATTTTTCCTGATTTGCAAGATTTTCCATCTGTTTCCATAATTCTTCGTCTGTCATTTGTCTTCCCCATTCCTGTGGTCAAAACTGCCTCAAAACCCTACACGTTCTTTTCACACTGATCCAATATGGATGCCTGACTCCGTTTTCCTTCAAAGCTCTGCATGCCTCCTGAAAGGAAACCATATATGCGCCCAGACCGTTGCTGCTCGTTCCGCCGTAAAACATGGAAACCAGAATCTCCGGAACATAAGCCAGATGAATTCCGCCATCCTTCAGAATACGCACCATAAATTCATAATCAGAGGAACATCTGTAGTCCGTTTTATACACTCCGAAGCGTTCATATACCTCCCGCTTCAAAAGCAGGGTGGGATGAGCAGGCATCCATCCATCCTCTATCTGCCCTTTCCCCATCTTCCAGTAACGCTTTACTTTCCCGTTCTGGCAATATACCAGATCGCCATGTGCGCCGTCATATCCGCCATTACTGTTAATCGCCTGAACCAGCTTTGAGACAGCGGAATCCGTATAGAAGGTATCGTTAAATACGGCTATCAGATCGCCGGAAGCCAGACGGATTCCCTTGTTAATCGCATCATAAATCCCGTGATCCTTTTCTGAAATCCACTTCATGCGGCCTGCTTCCTGTCCGGCACACTTCTGTATTTCAGATACTGTGCCATCGGTGGAGCCTCCATCTACCACAACAATTTCAATATCTGGATAATCCTGCTGTCTGATACTTTTATATGTTTTCAGAAAATTTTCTTTTGAATTATATGTTGTCAGAATTAATGAGACTTTTTTCATCATTATCTTAATCTTATCTTCAAATGAAGATTCCAAACACTTAACCAGCGAAATATTCACTAAATGGACTTCTTACTGGAATACATATAGTAGCTAATTCCCGTATATCTGTAGTGCCTTTATGATTATCATTCCACCAGGCACAAAATAATCGTTTTGGTCTTCTTTCCTGTTAATCGTGTCCCTCATTGTTAAGCTTCTTCAAAAATAATTCTTTCAAGATTTTTGTAATAATAGTATTATAATCCCACAGAAAAAGTATCAGTAATACTGTACTTATACTCACAACAGCTGCTATAATAGCAAAAGTTCTGCAACTTATCCTGAAAGCAGGCCCGCTTATGTGGTTTCTCTCCTGTCCATTCTTCTTCATAGATATAGTTCATCCCTAAGAATAACGCCATTTCAGTTTGAAATTTTTTATTTATTACTCGTTATTTCCATCTGTTGCAGTCAACTTTCCTGAAATATCTGTATATTTCAGAGGAACTGACCATCCCTCACGGTCAATCTGACCATCTTTCACGAAGATTCAGATCACTGATCTCGGAGAGGAATAGTTTGTGATCAAAGTCATTCTTAGAATGATGATGGCACACATTCGTGTGACTATCATTTAAGGAGGACGATGATCATGGTAGATTATCGCGAAATCCTGAGGCTCCAGAGCCTTGGACACAACATTACTCAGATCGCCGGATCACTGCGCAGCGACATCCTGGAAAATCTGGGACACCGGCACTATGGAAGCCCGGCATATCAGTTGTTTAAAGAGCTTCAGTATAATGGCGGAGATCCCATGGAATTCCGCGACTATCTTGTCAAGGTACAAAAAGCCTGTAAAGGCGAATGGCCATGTTGGCACTAATCTATCATTGAAGCGAAGGCCGTTCTGGGGAATGTCGAAATCATTCTCCAGGCGGCATAGCCGCAGATGATACTATGATACTTTTTAATTTTCCCTGGGTACAATAGGGCAAACACGGAAATGGGAATCAGCGGTCTCGTTCCCGAGATCACTGATCTAAATCCCCGTAACAGGTGATCTATTTATCCGTGAACACTGATCTACTCATGCGTAATATACAATATCCAATTCTTGCTTAAATTGTTTCAATATTATCAAATAAAATCTATAGCGCCTGATATATAATAGAATTATTTTAGATAATTGTAAAATGAAAATAGCAAAAGAGAGAACAACCCAAAAGAAAATATTTAATATTTTTTCGCCTGTAATCATATTATAAAACGAAACACTTGTCCCTACTCCTGATATTACCGTGACCGCTTTATCCATCAATTCTTCAGATCTCATATCTTCATAAGTCATAATTAAAGAATCCAAATACGCTCTTTTTTCCTCAGTGTCTGATATATGATCAAGTTTATTCTTAATAACTATAAATGAGCAAATTTAAAAAACTGCACAATGCGCCTATGCTACTAAAGCCATGACTTCCTCAAAAAGGACGTGTCTTTCCCCGCACTGATAAATGAAACGGAGCCGTTCTTCCTGAATATGGCTATAAATATAAGTATAGCCATCCTCAAAGGACATGGTCCTGCCGCATCCAGTACAGGCAATCAGATGAGCCAGCGACATCAGCAGCCAATACCTCTGGATCCCTTTCGAGGAACGAACCTGGTATCTGTCAAATGCCAGTTTATCCTTGGCCTGCCGGAAGAACACCTCTATTGGCCACCGTTCCACATATTTGTCCAGAATTTCGCGGGTACTCAAAGATACATCCGTGCTAATGAAAGCCCGCAGGGCTTTGGGAACATGGAATGCGTCTTTGGGGTAGCTGATCAGCACCACTGCATTATCAATGCCGTTGAGGCTTCCTTCATAGCGATAGACATAATACTCCCGGCTGCCAACTGTCACGAGGCTGGCATTGGAATCTGTTTTTCGTATATGAAGGGCAAACTCACTAATCTTCTGCTTTATGCCGCAGGGGTACACGATCCGGTTCGTCTTCAGCGCACCAATGGTATAGAAGCCCTTTTTGATAAAGGCATCCATGATGCTGCCGCATGTATACCAGCTGTCGCAAAGGAAATAAGAAGCCACTGGCGGTACGGGCAGTTCATTGGCAAGCTCCTGCACAATCTTTACCTTTGATTTGGACTTGTCATACATGATGATGGCATAGTTGAGGACAATGCCATTGCAGGAAAGCATGACGGCAACGGCCTGATGCCCATAGTCCTGTTTCCCTTTAAGGTGGGATTGGTGGAAATACGCATCTTCAATCGGATGCAGAGCCCGTGACGAAGGCCTGGTTTTAGAAGAGATGGTATCATCCACAATACAGAACACGGGTTTTCCGGTTCGCTGGGCTTCTTTATAGATGAACTGGATGACAGTGCTTTTAAGTATGCCTTCCAGTCCGTCATCGTTCCATTTTCCTTTATTGAGAAAATGGGCGACTGTGGTACGATGGCAGGGGCTGTATCTTTCAAAATCAATGGTTTTCCCATGATATCCAGGAGAAAAGACGGATATCAGTATGGCCATGATATGTTTGATCGTTGTCTGTGGAAAGAGGCGGCATAAACTTAATTTTTTAAAGCAGTTGTAAAGCAGGTCTGAATGGTATATACTGTTTTCTATAAGACATCATCCTTTGCAGGTTATTGTTTTCTGGACAAAAACAGTATACACCCCAAAAGGCGTGATGTCTTTAATTTTGAGCACTTTAAAGTAACTTTGGTGAAATTTCAAATTTGCTCATTTATAGTTAATAATATAAGATACTGTCTTAAAGTGCATTGTCCCATATTTCCTGAATTCTCCGTCAGGAATGTCGCTGACCGCATTAAACGCCTGACATTCATCAAGCTCCCATGCCGCAGTGTTACACATTTTTCTAACTATTTCTTTTTTTGTAATGCTTTTCATTTGCCGTCTCCTCCTGTTCCGGTGACCTCATCACTTTCCCCCCTCACAAATGCCCTCATTATCTTCCCTTAACTGGTATGCCCAGTTTATCATAAATCTTTATATCCATCAACCAGATATCGTAGATTGCTTCAAAACCATGCGCGTCCTTTTCACACTATGCCATTACTCCACGTCTCTAAAGCAGGCCGGGATGTACTGCCATCTATCCCCTTTCTCCTCCTTATTTTCCCATTCCGACAATAACCCCAATTCCCATGCCCATCCTATTCGTCATTGCTGTTAACTCTCCAAACCGGCTTTGAAAGAACCGCCTCCGTGAAGGTATCATTGAAAACAACAATCAGATTGCCGGAATCTAAATGGATTCCCTTGTTAATCACATCATAGATTCCATAGTCCCTTTCCAATATCTATTTTAGACTTTCTACTTCCCATTCGGCACATTTTTGTATTTAAGCCTCTGTGTCATCAGTGGCTCCTCCATCCACCGCACCATCTTCAATATCTGGATATCCTGTTATCTAATACTGATACTTTTGCCTACTTCCAAAATACTACTCAAAGCTATCAATATAAGGATATAAACTACTGACTTTATTTCCTCCTTCAGCAGTTAAACTTCTGAAGTCATCTTCATTTACGGATATTGTTCCTTCTGTATTGATATGTACTCCTTATAATATTGTTCATTTTCATTTAAAGCAATCAGATTATGGAAAAAATTTGTTCGGCTCACCCCAAATAGAAAAACCAGCATGAGTGTCAAAACACATATCCTCTTTAAAACCTTTTTTCTTTCCCTCAAATTTATTTTGACAAGCCCTGCTTCATATTTTATTTTCCCGCATATATATTTATAACCATATATAGTATACGGGAACAATAATATAAAATAAGGAATGGTATATTGACACTTCGCCTCCCAGAAGATATGAAAGGTAAATCCTCCAATAAAGCATAGTGGACATATCATTTCTTTTGTCTCTATTTTCCGCCATCTTCCAATAATCCATCCTCCTACTCCCAATAAAATAAACGAATGAAGGATATTTAAATAATATGTAATTATCCGGGATAACGAACCATACACAAGGCTCAATCCCCAGACATTGCCAACTACTACATTTCCTTCCCTGTACTTCAGAATATCAAGTCCTTCAAATGTAGGATTATTCCAGATAGAAGCAATTTTACGGACAAAAAAACTTATCGCATATTTAATATCCCTTTGAAAAATCCGAATTTGCTTCAGAAAGTCTTCTACTGCTGCTGATGTCGTTTTGATATAGTCATAACCATTGTTTTCATATACATTCCAGTTATAAAAATTCCACCAACCAGGCGCCGCTTTGCCATCCTGTATTCCCATTACTACGTAGGCTATTGCCGGAATACCTTTATTCAAAGGATATCCTGTTATATTCTCTATCCATAACCCTACTGCTCCTTTACTGCATAAATAGATTACTATTGCTATAAGTATATATCCTGCAAACAATTTCTTTTCCCGCTTTTCTGTTCTTCTCAAGCCCTCGAGAACAGCTATACCAAGTATTGCAATAAAAAAGACTAAATAATTAGACTTAAATTGTATTGCAGTCGAAATAAATACAGCCGAACAAACTGCATATCTGAACTTCACTGTACTAATAAAACGAAGCTCACATAAAACAGATAAAAGTGCAAAAAATAATCCCGGCAATGTTCCGTAAACAAAAGAAGTATAGAAAAATATCGGCACAAAAGATAAACTCAGAACGAAAGTCCATTCTGATACTCTGTTATTTCCCCATATCTCCTTTGTTATAGCCGCTATACATACATAGACTCCCAATAAATACAGTATGTTCAAAAATTGGGGGAGTAAATAGTTACCAGGGCCTCCAATGAATGTAAGTATATAAAGATACAACAGCATTCCTGCCTGATGAGGACAAGCTGAAATATATCCCCCCTTTGCAAATGCTGAAAACTCCCCCTTTCTCATCTGAGATGCAATCATCAGAAGCTCTCTCTGATCATCCCTGGGCTCGATATCAGTAAGGAGAAGAAATCCTACTTCAAGCAAAATCACCATCACCATGCAAAAATATTGTGCATACTTTCGATTTACTTTCCTAATTCTTTCATGGATAAAATATCCTGCACCTGTAACAAACATACAACATATCAAGAGCAAAATAAAATTATCTTCAATAAAAAAAGTGTGTTCTTTATTTATCTCCCCATTTTCAAATACAAATTCTCCCAGAAGACTTGTGCTGAAAATGCTTAACATAGTTATATAAAAAATAATAACAGCAAACAGAATCAACAAAAATTTTTCTATTATTAATATTTTCTCCTTGTTCATAATTCCATTTCTGACCATTGCCATTATCCCCACGAATTTACTTTTGTTTATAGAGAAATAGATACCCGTTATCGAAGCACTGTGACAGACGAATATATCTCTTTCCTCTGACAGTAATTTCCTGCCCCATATCACTTGTCGTAATTAGTCCGTCAGGTTCCACATCTGTCTGCTCATATCCGGTGCTTTCATTTTTTACTTCCACATGCCAGATACCGTCAACATACCCTTCCAAGCGCTGCCAGATTGGATATTCATAGGCATTCCCCGATATGATCAGCCCAATCTCTTTCAGCCCGTTTTCAATCACAAGTCCACATACCTCATCATAGTCTTCATAAACTTCTCTGCGATTGCGAAAGTATCCACGAAAACGGTCGTCTTTTTCATCCATTACAATTTCGGTATGATATGCTGCCAATCCGACCAACTCCACACAACACACAAAAACTGCAATTCCGACAGGCCATGCCGCAAAATTTCTTGTGGCGTAAACCTTTTCAAAGTCCTGCATCTCATATGCGATAGCCGGGCAAAGCAGGGCCATATAGGAAATCATATACCTTGACACAAACGGTTCCCATCTAACAAGGCAGCAGAAAATCAGAAAAATTGAAGCGGTAAAGAGAAAATATATTATACCTTCCGTTTTTTTCTGTTTTCTGAACCGCAGCATTATCCATAACAGGCAGAGTATGAACAGGCAGAGAAAGACCGGATTAACAGCCGTATCAGGTTCATAGGTCTGCGGAGCATGCAGATAAAACGGTTGTCCATCCTCTGAAATAGAAGGATCATCAATATTCACCTTCAACAATGAAGCAATTCTGTATACCACAGCTGCCGGCCAATGATCGCTCTGCGGCAGATACATATTGGGGAAATTATATACAAAATTTTTTAAACCATTCACGAATACATAAAACGGTTTCCAAGTTCCTACCAGCTGCCTCTGTCCCGCAATGGAATGCGTTATGGAAGAAAATGATGCCACATTCCGCAACATTTCCGGAAGAACAATCATTCCCATCACCGGAATGGTCAAAAGGACAAGCTTTCCCATTTCCGCTGGTGCGTCCTTTCTCCGAATGCAGATTACCGGCAAAAAAACAAGTAACAGAAACATTCCAATCAAGACTGAAGGTTTGGCCAGATAACCAAAGCCGATGCAGGCTGCCATAATGATACAATGCCCCCGCGTTTCTCTGTTCCAGCAAAGGCGACGTTCCGCATGGATCAGATCCAGATAGTACCAGGTAAAAATCAAAAGCCACATTCCCGCAAACAGATCCACCTGAGTGGACAGGGCCTCCCCAAATATACTGGGCATTGTGAGAAATAAAAATGAGGCCAGTGTAGCATACCCTTTCCTGCATCCGATTTTGACTGAAATTTCATATATGATCCATGCGCCTGTCAATGCGGAAAAACACTGCAGCAGATTAAAAAAGTAATCCTTTTTCCCACTGAGTATATAAACATGCAGATTGATAAATTCTGCCAGCATTGGGCTTGCAAGCTCCCGGATATTATGCGTTGCATAATGAGCTACCGACTGATTCTGCGCCCAGTTAGCGATTCTAGAAAGATGATAGCTCATGGAATCCCAGTTATAGGGAACAGTCAAAATAGATAAGGCAATCAAAAAAAGAGAAAGAGTCGCAAAAAATTTATGATGCCATATTTTCTGACACACCTTTTTCAGTTCTTCCAGTATGGAAAGACTCGCTTTTCTTCTTTTACGCAAAAAAATTATGATTCCAGCTAAAAAAACGGCCATGCATCCCCAGAAAATTATGAGACTGATTTCTGTTACTCCGGCAAACAGTGACAAAACTTCCAGTGAACAGAAAGCGGATGCTGTCCACAGAATAATCGCCTTCATCCATGCTTCAATTTTCTTTTCCCCCGACGCTAACATCCGAAACAGAAAAACAAATAAAAGAAATGTAATAATCACTTAAATTCTCCCACCGCTCTATATTTCAGCCTGTTTTTTCCCACACTTCGATCCGCTCACATCCCAGATCTACTTTCTTATATCCCTCTGGAAGTTGCTGCGACGCTGTTTTCACCACAACAATCCCACCTTCAGATATTTTATCCAGTTCTTCAGTTCTGACCCACATATAATCCTGTGCAATATAACCATAGAACAGAGCATATTCATCCAATTCCTCTCCGAGGTAGTATACTTTCCGTCTTTCTTCCCCCAGATAATTTCCGAGAGTAATAAAATCCACCTTATTTTCTTTCCCACCGGATACCACGTTACTGTAATATGGCTGTTGCCAACTGTTTAGGATCAGGAACAAAACCATGCAAGCCAGCGAAATAATCAGAAATTTTGATCTAATCTTTTTCTTTTTCAGAAACAACATCCATATTATAGAAAATACCAGAAAACAGCAGCCCACTAGAATCCCTGCCCATTTTCCTGCAATACGGATCATATTTTCAATCAGGACATTGATATGACTGTCCATAATCGCTGTACTTCCACTATCCCTCAATATAAAATAATATCCTATCATATAGCAGGATACAAGCAGATAAACAGGAAACAGTTTTTTAACTGCTACAGCGTCATTCTCCTTCTGCTTCAGGAACAGAATGATATATGGAATTCCGAATCCAAAGAAATAACGAAACAGGTATTTATGCGGATACAGATTTCCCGCCTCTTCTGTCAGAAAAATTGTCCCCACAATCTCCAAGGCCATGAGCACAACCCCTGCCGTCACGTAGCCCAGGAACCGCCTGTCCGTCTGGCTGTAACTCTTCTGGTTCATATATGGAATTACAACAGGAAGAATTCCCGTATTTAACAGAAAGAAAACTGTATAAAATACCAGCCCGCTGACTGCCGCAACAACCGTCTTCCATGTGATGGGAAACAGCGCAAGAATCTGTTTTGCGTAATGATTGCTACCCGCATGGCCTCCGTTCAGAAACGTGATTCCAATCATCCCCGCAATCACCAGAATCGCACCAAATACCAGGATAAACAACGCTTTCTTCAAACGCTTTCTCTCCGGCTTCCAGCAGCTACACAGAACATAGGCAGGCAGAATCACCAGCATATTGGTTTTGGTAAAAAACAGCAGAACCGAAAGAATCACGGCCGCTGCACAATAACCACCAATCTGTCCGTCCTGTTCTTTCAGATCCCTGTACACACACCAAAAGTACCACATCAGAAGAGGAAAACACAGAATTTCCTGCATTGCATACACACTGTCCACCATGTCCGGGATCAGCAGTACGAACGCTCCCACTGCTAATGCCTTTTTCCGGCTCTGGAGAATATCACAGGCCAAAAGATATACCGGAAAAACAGCAGAACACATCACGACCACATTTATGAAACGGACCGCCGTCATGATATGCTCCGGATTGAACCAGTAGTATGCAATGGAAATCAGCATGGAATATAAGACACAGTTATAATTCAGATATTCAAAGCCCTTTTGGAAATTGTGTTCATAGTGAAAGGATTTCGCCATAGCGAGATAAAGCTCCTCATCCACTTTCAGATGAACGGGAACTGACATTCTGGAAGCGATCAGCATATAGATGAGACATGCTGCAAGATACAGAAACATTATAATGATTTTATCATTGATTCGTTCTTTTAGCGTAGTCATTCTATCTTTTCCAATACTCCTTCTTTTCCTATAGCTACCTACCATTATGTATAGCGAATATTATGCTCCTGCTGTATTTTCCAGTTCCATGCTGAAAAATACCGGCAATCCTTCAATTGAATCCCATTCTTTTTCTTTTTTCTGTTCAAATTTCAATTGTCCAGACAGAGAATTCACCGACTCTTTTTGAAAAGCCATAATGATAAATGTATACTATTCATATTCCCTTCTCCTCCCCTGCATTGTAAAAAGACCTATCCCGACAGCCATCAAGAATACTGCCTGCAATGTCCGCCCGATTGATATTTCCATTGCATCCGGGAACAGTCCTGCGGGAAGCAGATGCTGGCAAAATCCCTGTATATAGAAGCTTCCCACAATTGCTGCTATGAAAAAGATATATAAATATACTTTTCTGTCAGTTCCCTTATAGGTAAGATACAAAAAGGCAATACAGGGAACAGCAAGAATAATATTATCATGCGGCTGTTTATAGAACCAGAATGTGGAAGCTATCGCCACACCAGAGAATTTTTCGAATACATTCTGATTATCCGTTTTCCTGCCAATCTTCCAGAGAATGTACGTATATACCACTCCCACAACCATATCGCACAGAAGTATAATTCCTACAGGCACTTCCTCGAACCTGAAAATATCAAATAATCCAAAAAATGAGTTACTCCAAGAGCTTCCAGTCTGGAATATCATCTTGATTAAATCCCACACGGAACTGCCTGCCATCATGGCTGTTCCCAGCATACTGGCAATTCCTCCAATCAGCGTTATCCCTATAATCCCGTATTCTTTTTCAAGCAGAAAAATGAAAAAGAAAGGAAGTGCAAGCTGCGGCTTTATCATTGCAAAGGTCATCAGTATACCGCTGAAAACAGGATGTTTCTGACACAGGCATATCGCCATAATAATCAGACAGGCCGCTATTACCCCATGGTTTCCACATGCAATTCCCCACCACCAGTAAATCTGGCATCCTACCAGGAGAGCCGCCATGAAAGCCCAGACTTTATGCTCCTGTTCAATATGAGTGATCCAATACTGATAAACAACAGCCGATGCTCCTGCAAAGGTAACAGCAATCCAGACAATACCGACACATACTGCGATCGGCCAGGGAAGGATTCCCGGATTAAAGATTCCTCCCAACAGCCATGCATATGGCACTGTCGCCATATCACTATCTATCATCCCTATCTGTTCTATATAATTACTACTGTTAACCAGAAACGGATTCATTCCCTGAAACAAATAGGCATTTTCCTGCCATCTGGAATGAAAATCCATAAACGGGATTTCAGAAGCTGCCAAATTATAAATGGATATGATAAGATTATATCCAAACAGAAGAAAAACCACAGCTATACATATTTCTCTTTTCTTTCTACCTTGCACTTTTTTCAACTCCCTCATACGTTTATTTTGGATCTACCGTATCCGAGCTATAAATATACCAGGAATTTTCAGTTTTATAATATCTGATTTCCACTATTAGCCGTTGTCTGTTTGTTCATTTCTCCGGATTATACCTCCGAAACAGATTATAAAACAAAATCTTCAAAAGCTCCGAATTTCCTTTCCAGAAGCTGATTTTCGTCGGCACCTTTCCAGCTGCGGGGTATTCCCTCGCCACAGGAATCTCACAGGTTCTCATTCCAAGCTGGTCCGCCCGCACGGACAGATAGGCAAGCAGCTCATAGGTCATAAATACATCCCGAAATACCTGCACACGATCATCAAGAAGATATCTCATTGAATATCCCCGATATGCATTCGTGGTATCCGTATACCATTTTCCGGCAGTAAGGGATATTACCGGGGCGTGCAGAAGCCGCAGAGAGAGAAGCCGGATCAGAGGAGTGTTCACCGCTCTCCCGCCTCTGACAAAACGGGAACCCTGAACGAAATCATAGCCTTCTTCTAGCTTCTTCAGGAACTCTGACACATCCTCAATGCTGTCCTTATTATTCCCATCTATAGTCACAACACCTTTATATCCCCGGTTCATGGCGAAATGCATCCCCATCCGCAGCTGTGCTCCCTGCTTCCCGGCGCCATACTTGACCAGCAGCGCACTGACGCCCACGGCTTTCAGATATTCCGGCTCCATGGATCCGTCCGTGGAACCTCCGTCGCAGAGGATGATATCTGCTTCCTCCGGCACACCGCTTTTCCTGGCCCGCTCCAGTTCCTTACGAATGCGCTCTCCTTCATTGATCACCGGAATCAGGACGCAGTATTCTGAAGCCTTTGTCCGGAATTCTTCCCAGCCATATTCCGGCACACCGGATATTCCCTGCACGCGCTTCATCCGAATACCTCCTCCACATGGGCCATTGCTTCGATCAGTACCGCCAGATCCTCCTGTTTTCCCATTTCTATGGAAACGTACCCTTTATAGGCGTTCTCCCTGAGTGCCGCGGCCAGTTCTCCGTGCAGTGCATGCTTTTCCACAGGCTTCAGAAAAGGTTCGCTGACATGCACATGGCTGATGTACGGCCATGCTCCCTCAAGTTTCTCCACAGTCTCCCCGTTTTCGATCATGGTTCCAACATCTAGGTTCAGGCCGATCCCCGGACAGTCCATACACCGAATCAGATTTATGGCTTCTGTAGTATGGTTAATATAATTGGTATGGTAAATGGGCGGGTTCGCTTCCAGAGCAATCACCGCTCCATGGGCCTCCGCTGCAAACCCAAGCTCCTGGAAAAAAGCAAGGACATCCGCTTCCTCAGCTCCCTCTGGCCTGTTCCGGTTCCTGGGACAGCCAAAGACCAGATTTCCGCACTCCGCTGCGGCGGCGAAATCCAACGCCAGCTGCGTATACTCCTTCAGACGGTTTCTCTCTTCGTCAGCCCCCCAGATGCTCTCTGTCCTGCCGAACCAGATCGACTGCATGGAGGATATCCGGAAGCCATACCTTTCCCTCAATCTCAGAGAATACTCCCTCACTTCCCGCACATGTTCATACGGCGCTTCCGGGAACCACCGCGTGGGGGCAATCTCCAGCCCTGTGAAGCCGTACCGCTTCATCTCCTGATATATTCTTTCGTCCTGCCCGCTCTCCCAGGCAATATTGGAAACGGAAAGTTTCATCCCTTTCTTCTCTCCTCTTCACTGACAAACGCAAGGATTTCTCCAAGCACCTGCTCCTTCGTCATAATATATCCGTCTTTTCCTCCAAAGCACTCCGCATATTTGGTCCGATAATCATAATGCACAGGCTCTGCAGAAAGCTCATTCACAAATGTTCGGCCAGTAAGGAAATGATAGACCTCCGCGGCCGATACCGGTTCCGTCGCCGGATTCCAGAGACGGATCCCCTGATCCAGAGCTGTCCGGATATCTCCCCAAAGCCTGTTTAACGGATAAAACTGAAATATACTCCTGCTGTCCGTAAAATTTAAGGCAGAAAAATTCAGCTGCCGGAAGATCTCTTTCAACCTTTTTTCTTCCTCTGCTTCCAGCTGCCTGCACCGGTAAAAACCATTATCCAGTTTCTCATAATACACTTCCAACTCAGGAAAAACCTCAGAAAATTCCTGAAACTTCTCAGCCTTCAGCATAAAGGGAATCCTGTGCAAATAATCATACAGAAAATTCTTTTTCAGGTTTCTCCCAAACAAACCGGGCAGCCTGACAATTAAAGCTTCAGGGAAATTTCCCCTTACCCATTCCTCCAAAAGATACCTGTTTGCTCCATAAGGGGATAAATCCTCCGTCCTGATCCGGGTATCCTCATCCGCCCCCGTAGGATTCCGGTATACATCCACCGTTGAAATAAGGACAAGCCTCCGGGGCCTGATACGTTCCAGATTCCTCTCCGCTTCTTCGATCAGTGCCAGATCCTTTTGGGGGAAACGATTCGCCAGATACTTTTCCGCCCGGAGCCCTGCATAAACCAGAAGTTCCGGCTCCAGGCCAAAAGCTTCCTGAATGTTTTTACTGTTATACCCTGCGTCAAATTCTCCGGAGCCGTACAGGTTGCTCCCGACAAAACCTGTATAACCAACCAGTGCTTTCATTTTCTCCCCTCCTCACAGCTTTTCTATGGACTGAAACAGATATTTTTCTTTTCTGAACACAATATTCAGGATCAGGGACAGATACTTGATCACTACCGCCATCAGTGCAAAAAAACCAAAGAAGCCAAAGCTCAAAAACAGCATGGTGGTCGTCCAGCCCACGACAGCAATCCCGTTCAGATATACCACCAGGGAATAAACCGCCAGCACTGCCGCAATCAGGGCCATCAACCCAGCCATCAGGGTGGAAAAACGTGTTCCGATATCCGTATACAAAAGCAACGCATCCAAAGCAAGATTTTTTCGGAACCGCTTTGTTTTTTTGTCCTTTCCGTAGTACGTTCGGGAAACCGGATCGAAATGCATGACCTTAAACCGCAGCCCGCAGTTGGCATATACTGCTTTCCGATAAGGGATCGACCGATTCAGAGAGCATACCCTGTTGATTCCCCTTCTGGAAAGGATCCGGAAATTGTCGCTTTCCAGAAGGTGCTGAGTTCCGGAGAAACGGTTATACAGTTCATAGAACGCTTTGGAAGTTATCCCTTCCTTCGTCCTGTCTGCGCAGCAGACAATATCCCATTCCTTCAACACCTCCCGGTAAGCCTGCATGATCATATCATCCGGGAAATTCCAGACGCACTCGTCAAATTCCAGCACATAATCCCCAATCGCAAGGTCCCGCCCCGCATTCATGGCCAATTCCATCCCCTGATAGAAACTCATGTGCAGGACAGTCACCGGAACAGATCTTTGCTGAACCGTCTGCTTCACCTCATCCAAATACTCCTGTGGGCTGCCGTCATCAACACAAATAATCTCATATTTCAGGAAATTATCTGATAATACGCCCATGAGATGAACAATAAAATCTGAAAGTTTTTGGGTATTTTTTGCTGTATTCAGATAAATCACCGCAGAAATAAAATTTTTCTCCAAATTCTGATTATCCATTCTTCAGTACCTCATCCAGATCGTATACGGTATTGATCTTTCCGGAAAGCACACTGACAAACGTAGGCGCCTGGGAAAAGGTTCGGATCACTGTAGGACGGGAATCATCTATTTCCGTTGTTTTCAGGATCGGTTTCATGGAAAAAAGAGATTTCACATACTCAAACCCGTATTCTTCCCGCAGATATTTTCTCGCCATTCCGGACATATAAGGCCAGACGCTTTCCGGTTTTGCCATACATTCATTACAATTCCCCAGGCTGTATTTTGTACAGTACCCTCCCGACTTCTCCTGACATTCAAAGTACGGCAGGGAGTCATAGCTTGTCACATGCGGCGTAAAAGTCACAGAGGTAAGGGAATGCAGACCTGTTTTTCCAAATGGCATAATAGAAAAGAATGGCCCGTCCATCACGGTAATCCCGATATCCCTGAGACGTTCATTTACCCTGCACAGGATGATCTCACACAGTTCATACTTAATGACAAACTGCTCCAGGCCCAGCATCTGCTGGATCTGGTTCACAGATGCATATGTTGCATTCAGCACAAATCCGGTCTCCAGAATTCTTCCATCCCTCAGACTGATCCGGTAACAGCTTCCCCATCTTTCTATTCTATCGATATCTGCCCGATACCAGATCTCTACATTAGGGCAGGCTGCAAGTTGATCCAGGAAATACTTCTTCAGGATCTGCGCATCGTAGGTATCCTCCTCTGTAAGGAAGGCCCCATCGCACATGCCTTCCCGGAAGTACAGGCTCTCATTCACATCCTCGCAGAAGATACCGGCGTCCCTGCAAAATTTCCGGAATTCCTCTGCGTTTGTCCATGAAAACTGAGCAGAGGTGGCATAGATCTGCCGGAAGCTGCTGTGAATACAGAAACCGAAATCCTCGTGAAAACGACGGTAATATCCCGCCGACTTTACCCCGGTAGACAGGGATCGGGGATAATGATAACCCATATGCACCCGCGCCTGATTGATGTAAGTTGCACGCATAAACGGAGCGGCGTCCTTTTCCAATACAACGACCCGGTCTCCCTGCTTCGCACAGAAAAGGGCGGAATATAGACCGTAGAGGCCGGCGCCGATGATAAGTCTGTCCTTATTCATTACATCTCCTGTCCCACAAATATACCATTCATCCTGCTTTCTGATTTCTATTGTTAAAGTAATCAATTACCTTCCTTAAGATAATGTAGAAACAGCACTGAGCAAACCCGAAATACCATAAAACATAGTTTAGTTTTGCATGACCATAAGAATGATCTTTTGCTAAAGCAAACCATGATACAGCTGTCAGGAAAAAGATAATATACATAAAAATTTCTTCCATATTCAGCTTTTTCTTTATATAGTCATGAATAAAAATAAGTATAGGTAACAGGCACAATACAGGGAACTGATTTGCATCTACGCCTACAATAATATCTCTTTCAAAATGGAAAAATCTCCTTACAACCTCCCATACAGAAGCATTAAAAGCATTCCACTCAGTTGGGAAATCATTTAAATCACCCAATCCGGTTCTTCTTAACAAATCTTCCTCTATAATGCTGCGTATTCCGGCAAGAATATTTCCATCTCCACGCATAGAAGCATGGATACAGACCGCAGACATAAAGCCAGCAAGCGCCATACAACCAAGAATAAATATTGTCCTGAAAAGTATAATCGCCTTTTTCTTATCTTTACGGACAATTGCCATTCCAAAATCCACCAGCGGGAAGGCGATCAATCCCAGCATAATTGAAGACATATATTCATACCCGCAGAGAGATTTTAGCATTATCGCCATGTATGCAGCAATGTAGCCTCCTCTTCTAATCCATAGCCTGTCTCCCCATATTGAACACACCAATCCTATCAGCATTGGAAGAAACCAGGTAAACACTACCCAGTATTCGCTTGAAGCAAAATTTACGATCCAGGTTGACAAAAAAAAGGTTACCGCAAAGCATGCCGCAAAGAGAACATTATATTTACGCCGGAGCAAAAGAATCAGCAGTGAAAAAACAAAAGCCGTAAAAATACAGCACAACAATTCAAGGATTTCAATATACTTTCCATCCGGCAGGTATTTGGCCAGATGCCGAAATATTTTTCCCTGTAGTCCATACTGCTTATCATAGGCTACCAGTCTTCCCTGAGGCTGTTCGCTTAATTCTCCATTGTTTTCTATATAAAATGTTGCCTCATTTAAATCTCCATATTTGTAATAATTTAACGGTCCGTCCGCATCCAAAGTAAAGATATAGTTTTCTTCACTACTCACTATCTCTGTTATGGTAAAACGATCTCCGTTCTTAAACTGAATAATCGTTCCGGGAGCCGTAAAATTCTGCGTGTACACATTTGCATCAAGCTGAATCTGCGGCTGCGTTCTGTGGTATCCATTAAACCAGTTTTCATCACTGACAAACTCATTGGAAAAATGATTAAAATACCCACTTCCATCATAGAAAAGCGCCAGACCATACCTCTGTCCCATTCCTTCTTTTTCACCTTCGATCACGCCCAACACCAAAGCATCCGACCCTCTTTCAAAGGACTGGAACCAATCATTCTCTTCATCAAATGAATTAAACATATAATTCCAGGAAAAAAGCATAGTAATCCCCAGAATGAATGCCAGCGTCCGTGTATACTTTCTCCATATAGATGTTTTCAGGCATAACTCTCCCAAAAGCATTACCCATAAGGCCAGTATCAGCATACAGATCAATACTTTTTCCGCAAACGAAAATGTTGACTTTGCATACCCATATCCAAGCAGAAGATTATTTCCCAGACTCTCTTCCGGAAGATAATCATTGTCCACTAATAGAAGCTCTGGAGCTGAACTGCAGTTATACGTTTTCATGATCAGCTGATATTCTTTATCTTTATCATATTGTCCGTTCGTATAAACCACATACCAGCTTCCAGGATTTATTTTGCTGATATCGACCGTAATTGTTTCCATCAGCTTCCCTGCAGACGTATATATTAACATCTGTAACATTCCGGACGTTTCCCCGCCCACATTATCTAACAAAATTTTAAAGCCGGCGAAGTAGTTATTTACTGGGGAAAAAGTTGTCTGAAAATCATTCTCTGCTAAATTAACAGTTCCCAAACGGTCTTCTTCATCTATCTCATTATACTCCACTACGTCACAGAAAAAGCCGTGTCTGAAGAAATCCGCCGGGCCGATCAGAATCACTAGCAATAGAAAAATCAAGCTTATAACTGCAAATACTATTTTTAAACGTATATTCGAGCCTTTCTCCATTTTACTTTTCCTCCATGCAAAATATATACAGAATCACAATCATCAACATGGAAACGCATCGAAACAGGTCAATTCCTGTGTTTCTTTTTTTCAAATCCATTTTTCTTTTCCACCGTTTTTATCCTAATCTTCTAAAAGAATTTTTTCCATCTGTTCCACTTTTCTTTGAATATCATAATGCTCCAGGGCATATTCATACCCCCGCTTTCCCCTGCTGATCCTTTCAGACGGATTTCTGGAAATATAGCGCATAGCATCCGCAAATTCGTGTGTTCCAGAACATATGATAACTCCTGGAATCAGGGCAGCATGTCCTGCATCCGTTGCTATAATTGTCATACCTGCCGCGGCAGATTCACACAGCGATATTGACATTACCTCAACGCCGCTGCCGGATACATATACATCCGCTTCCTGATATTTCTGGATTACCTGCTGCCGCGAGATCCCGCACAGAATTTCTACCTTCCCCCTACACTTCTTTTCTCTCTCCAGCTTCCCGTTTAATTCTACCAGTTCCTGATAATAGGATGTTGGCTGCGATCCAATCAATACGAGCGTCGCATTCGATAGAGCAGCCTCATAAAATGCCTGCAGAATCATTTTCTGATTTTTATTTTCATTATATGACGATACATTTATAAATGTAACTTCATCCTTATTTTGCTCCATAAAAGTTTTCTGTTCAAAGAAAACTTTATCCACAGCATTTTCCAGTATATATCCATTCTTCAGGCCCTTCTGTCGGGCAAGCTGAAAAAGTGCATCCTTTTCGTGAAGATAAATAATTTTATCAAATCGGCTCATATCAGGAAGCAAATGCTTCTGATATCTTTGCCAATACCACTCAATGTAAATTTCTAAAACATCTGCAACAATTTGTCTTCTGAGCTGAAATCTTTGAATCAGTTTCCCGGGTGCATATTCTCCCAGACAAGAGCATCCGTGTGTATATAAAATTTTCTTTCCCGGAAAACTGTTCAGCCTTTTCTTTATCCAATCATAGCACCATGTCTGTACACATACTGCCATTAACATATCCGGCTTATAATCCTGAATCCGCTTCCATATCTTCCTCTTCTCCCCCACAAATTTCATTGTATAAGGATTCCGGACAGCGCGGTATCTTTCAATGGTTACTCCATTCAATTCAGAACACCTTTCCAGCCCGCTTTGCATAGACGTAACCACAAGCACCGCATGTTTCTGTGCCAGTCCTTCTGCGATATACTGTGTCACAACTTGTACCCCGTCCTGCAGCGGATAGTAGGTTGCAACAAGTATCATTATTTTCTTTCTTTCTTTAGACACGCTAAATGCCCCCATAGATTCTTTCTATGACATCATCCCATTCATTTCTTTTCTTTAAAATATAAGAAATAATATCCCGCACTGCGCCATGTCCGCCTTCTTCTGATGAGATATAATCAGCTATGGCTCTGACTTCTTCACAGGCATCCTTTGGACATCCTACAAATCCTGCTAATCGCATACCGGAAAGATCGTTCAAGTCGTCCCCAAGATACGCAATTTCTTCCTTTCTGATCTTATTTTCAGCAATAAATTTTTGCAAAAAAGAGGCCTTCTCTTTAATATTCTGATAGAGGAAATCAACCTTCAGTTCTGTCATCCTCCTTGTAACAGCCTGGCATTCCCGGCCTGTCAGAACCATAATCTTTATACCCGCCTTTTTTGCCGCAAAAAAACCGGCAGCATCCTTGGTACAGAATTTTTTCAGTTCATTTCCTTGATCGTCATAATAAATTCCGGCATCCGTCATGGTGCCGTCTACATCTATAATAAGGTATTTGATTGCGTTCACACTCACACCTCTCAAATATATATAATCTGCTTTCTTGCCTCAAGCGTAATTTCTCCCATATTCTGGATGTTTACACGGGAAATTTTTATAAGGAAAAAGCTATTCACATATTATCAATTCCTTATTTCCATAATGAGCCGGGAAAGCAGAAAATCCGCTGGCATATGAGCCAATAATTACTTTACATTTTGATAGACACAACAAATCAATAATTGCCGAAGCCATTCCTTTCTCACTATCTCTTCCCCAATATTTATCAGGTTGTGTTACAATTCTATCTCCAAAAATATTTTTCAATTTTTTCTCTACCTCATTATCATCTGTTGCGAGGAAAAAACGTACATCTGTATTATCCATAATTTTTTCCTGCATCATCAAAATAAATGTTTCCAATTTCGAATGTTCAATTGCAGTACTATGGTCTGTCCTGCGAATATGAATTCCTATATATTCTTCGCTGTCACTTATAATTAACCCAGCTTTTTCCATCCATTTATCCGCAAATTTGATTACCTGATAATCAAACGCCCCCCCTTCTTTTGAATCGAAAATTAATTCACTATATGCACGAATAAATAGTTCTTTCTTTTTCTCCAAACCTTTTCGGCATGAGTTCCAAGACTCGATACAATGCTGTGAAAATCGTTCCCCGCTCCATCCAATTGTCCTGTCAGGGAAGTAATCAACACAATTATATTTAAGCAATATCGCTTTCTTATTTAAACTATTTTTTATCCTTTTTACAATTTCACCTATCACCCCAAAGAAATCCCTTTTTCTAAGTAAAGATGGAATATTCTCAGGTATAAAAGCTGGCGGAGGTGCCAACACTTTAATATCCAAATCAGAAAATTGCTCTTTATCAAACACTTCTTCATATCTTATATTACAATCATTACTAACAGGCCATAAAACTATCAGTCTTTCGCCTTTGCGATATTTTTTTAACAGATAATATGCCTGTATTAAACTTACACATCTTGAAGTTAAGCCCGTATTAACCGATAAAATCATAAGCTATAAATCTCCAAACCTTTTCTTTTCCAAATGATCCTTGTGAAAATATTGATTCCAGCACGCCATAATTTCCATATAAATATACTAAAAATTACTACTATTATAGGAAAACACCATTTCCATATAATCATACTGGAAAGTCCTATTATCCCGGCGACCGTGCTTATCAGCTCCCCAGCCAGCGGATGCAATATATACACGCCCAAAGAATAGTTCTCCCCCACATGATCCAGATATTTCATAATCCCATTTCTTTTAAAGTACTCCGGATATCTTAGACAAGACATAAAACAGAAAACCATAAAAAGAATATTTGAAATACAACATTGATTTTCGCCAATTATCGCGACTTCAACTATAGATGAAATTCCTGTACTCACAATTAACAAGAAACATTTTCTGTTTGTCAAAAATCTTATAAATTTCTTTTCATATATTCGTATAAGAAATCCAATAATATAGCACGGAAATCCCAGGAACCCAAAATTGCTACACCAATACCATGGTATTTCTATTCCTGCCCAAAAACCAACTCTCCCCAATAATATATTTACGCATAATAGAGGAATGAATCCAATGCACTTCTTCCAGAAATTATACTTTGCTATTAGGAAGGTAACGCCATAACACATCAAGAGCGCTGCTAAAAACCAGGATACATTTCCTATAAATGTAGTCTGAAACACAACAAAATTTACTATATTTTTAATAGTAAAGGTTATTCTCAGCCATTCTACCCCCCCCCACAAAACATGCCAGCTAAAATATAAAATCTCTGTCCCCAGGAAAATTCCAGCGATATGCTTTATTTTTCGTAGCAGACTCCTGATTACCTTTCGTGTATCTTCATTATATACAAAATACCCTGAAACTGCGAAAAATAATGGTACCGCGAAGTTAGACGCCCCATGAAGCAGCATTCCAACATCCTCTGGAAAAGGGAAATGAATTATAACAACACATATGCAGGCAATTCCTTCCAATATGCTTAATGACATATTGCTTTTTTTAGGAACTACATTCCCCATACAAAGTCTCCTATCACCTGGTATTTGCTGCTTTTACAAACTCATCATAATCACGAATATATTCATTCGGATCATAATGTTCACTCGCAAGGCAGAGTAAAACTGAGTTTTCACTGAAATCATACATGTCTTTCCAAACCATTTTAGGCAAATAAATACCTGTATGGGGTCTGTTTAATGAAAAAACCGCCTCATTTCCCTTCCCATCTCTGACTTTCACTTTACTTTGTCCACAAACATTGATTAAAATGAATTCTGATTTCCTATTTGCATGTTGTCCTCGAATTACATCTTTACTGGAACCGTAAATATAAAAAATTCTCTTTATATCAAAGGGAATATCTACACCTCCCTCAACAATGACAAGATGTCCTCTGTAATCACCCCTTTGTGGGAATTCCAACATCTGTACGCCAAAATTTTTCATTCCATTCACCCTCTGCCACTTAATGCCTGCTTGTCCAGTACAAACAGTTAGTGAAAATTATTCAACGCCTCTATAACATAGCTTTGTTCTTCCTCTGTCATACCATTATACAAAGGCAATGATAAAACAGAATCCGCATACTTTTCCGTAATCGGCAGGCTTCCCTGCGGTATATCCAGATAACGATATGCCTCCGCCATATGTGGCGGTATTGGATAATGAATAATCGTACCGATATCTTTTTGCGTCAAATAATTTATCAATTCCTCTCTTTTATCTGACCTGATTACAAACTGATGCCAAATATGAGTAGCGCCCCTTCTGATTCCAGGCAATATAATACTCTCGTTCTTTATTTCCCTCAAGTAACGTGTGCATATCTTTTTTCTCTCATCTTCCAATTCAGATAGATGGGATAAACGCACTCTCAGGAGTCCCGCCTGCATTTCATCCAACCTTGAGTTTGTACCAACCACCCGGTTATAATACCTTTTCTCGCTCCCGTAATTTCTGAACACTTTCACGGCATCGGCAATACTTTTATCATCTGTAACAATAGCCCCCCCATCCCCAAATGCGCCCAAATTTTTAGAAGGATAAAACGAAAAACAGCCTATGTCCCCAAAAGTCCCCGTTTTCTTGCCATTAAAACTTGCCCCGTGTGACTGTGCACAGTCTTCAACAACCTTCAGATTATATTTACGTGCTATCTCCATAATTGGAGCCATATTGGAAGCCTGTCCGTATAGATGAACCACCAGGATTGCCCGTGTTTTATCTGTTATTTTTTCTTCAATCTTTTCTGTATCTATGTTATAATATTCATCAGGTTCAATGAAAACAGGAGTTGCACCATTTATTGTGATCCCCATGACACTCGCTATATATGTATTTCCCTGAACCAGTACCTCGTCTCCTTTACCAATACCCAGAATCCGAAAAGCGATCCACAATGCGTCTAACCCGCTGGCCACCCCAACACAATATTTGCAATCAAGGAATTTCGCAAATTCATTTTCAAATTGCGTTACCTCATTCCCTAATACATACCAGCCAGATCGAAGCACTTCTAACGCTTTTGCCTCAAACTCCTGCTGATACATCTGAAAGCCCCGATCCAGACGATTAGCCATTACTTTCATATCAGTCACCCTTACTCTTTGATATAAGTTGCATATCCAAATCCACTTTTCCCACAGCCATTTCCATTATAAAACAGATAAGTTTCATTATTCTCTTTCCATAAATATGGATAACTCAAATTTTCGCTATCCCAGCCTTGTGGCGATAATGTAATTCCGGCTTTTTCGTCCATTCTATCCCATTCAATTCCATCTTTAGACTCCGCATAACCTATATAGTAACCTCGGGAATACGTTCGAATTGAATAAAGCATTCTATATATTCCATTTTCCTTCCATACATAGGGCCTTCCAAATCCATGTTCATCACTATTTTTATATTCCATACATTGTACCGCTTCTCCATTCCAGTGGATTCCATCTTTAGATTCGGTATATTTCATTATATAAAGCGGCTTTAACTTTTCCCCAACTTTCGTCCATCCTTTTCCGTAACTGCCTACATACCACATCTTATAAAGCCCTTCATCATAAATGATGTTCACCCCACAGCGCGCATATACTTCGTCCCCTACTCTATCTAATATAGGAGATTTCGAGTAACGTTCAAACGTTTCTCCATTATCTCGGCTAATAGCCAAACCACAAAACATAAAATAAGGTACTTTGACGCCTAACTGAAATCCTATGTAATATAAATATATCGTTTCATCCCTCTTTAAGATAGATATTGGCACAACACCATTATCGTCAAAACAACCTTTTTCTCCTATTTCGAGTACTGGTTTCTCACTAATTGCAAGTATATGACCGGGATTTTCAGGAGATACATCCACGTATCCGATTCGCCCCACATTATTTTTATCACAAAAGCCTATATATATTCTTAATTTATCATCAACCTTTATAGGTGTCGGCAACATAGCAAACTGTTCCATCCATGTTCCCTTTTTATTCGGACAATAAATCAATCCCTTTTTTTCCCACTTCATCTAACCACTCCTTTATTCCAAGTCATAACCGGAAGTAAAACTGCGCCTCCTCCGTATCCATTTTTATACTGAAATAATCCTTCATTCAATATAGTTCCTCTGGCCTCAGTGCTTGCGCCAAAACTAAAATACGCTATTTTCTCTGATTTAGCCTTTCTTATCAGTTCATATATCAAAAACAAATGTGGATATTCTGCAGAAAACTGATAATTAAGATCCAAATATTGCGTATGAAATACGTTCTTATAACGATATCCCAGTACAAACGCTCCATATTTTCCATCCTTGCGTTCCGCAAAGAATGAAAGAATGTTCTGCGGAAAATAATGGCATAATGTCTGAATTTCTTCGTATGAATGTGTCGTTTCTGAATTAAATTTTTCTTTTAAATTTGTATTTAAGTTTCTCCAAATCCTTTCTTCTGGGATTTCAGTTTCCTTTAAAATATAATTTTCCCCTTTAATTGCTTTCTTTATGTGATTCCTACGTCCGGCATTAAAGAATGTAAGAACCTGTTCTTCATTTTCGATCCCCTGCAAATTTATTACATTAGCCAGCGCCATCATACCATATTGATATCCTCTACGCAGCAGCCAATATTGTACCCAATCCATCGGCTGTGTGTCATAAACAGAAGGCCGTAAACGTATTTCCACGCAATCATATTTCTGTTCATAATAAGACATCATCAGACTGATTACTTCTTCAGCAGACTTGATATCCATTTTAATACTTAAAACAGGCCCCGCAAAAGTAGTCCCCGGATGTGAAATAATATGTTTGCTATTATCGCCTGGTAAACAGGCCGCCATTAAAACGCCCTTCACTTCCTGGTTACCCATATCAATTACGGCAATCGAATCATCCTCAAATCGTTCATGGGGATGATAGGACAGGTATTTAAGCGAATTCACAAATTCTCCATTTGTATTATGGTCAAGAATAAAAGTATCTATTCGATCCCGGATTTTTTCACTTGTCTCTGCTATCTTGACTATCTTCAATTCCATCTTCTGCCTCACTTACTGAAAATTGTTCATACGCTGTTTTTAAAAGGGGTTTTGCAGGGATTCCCACATAAACTTTGCCCTGTTCTGTCAGACTTTTAACAGTTAACGCCCCTGCTCCAAATACAGTATCATTTCCCAAAACCACATTATCACCCAAAGTCGCATTTACACCAATAAAAGAACCTCTGCCAATATGGCAAAACCCTGAAACTACAACATGAGACGTCAGCCAGGCATCATCTTCTATCACGCTGCGATGTCCGATATGATTCCCGCTCCATATCACCACATTATTCCCTATCTGAGCATGGTATTGGATTGTATTATCCTCAAAAATAAAGGTATTTTCTCCTATTGTAACATTGTGCCACACAAACGCATGGGAGCTCACATAAGATGCACAGCGGTATCCTTTCTGTTTACATGCCATATATAACCGCTTTCTGACACGATTTAACTGCGTATAAGTTATTGCCACATAAGTTTCATACCGGGATGGCGGATACAAATCGGCTACTCTCTCAAAATCTACCACAGGCAAATCAAACAAACTGTCATTAGTCCGATACTGCTTTTCCACAGCGAAAGCACAAACCTCATATTCAGAATCCCGGGAAAAGTATTCATACGCTATTTCGGCAAATTCTCCAGCCCCGACAATTACCAATTTTCTGCATTTTTTCATTTTCTATCCCCCTTATCCAAATATGTCGCTTTTTTCCCTTTCTATTGCTTTCCCATCTTTTATCTCGTATATCTTGTCACAATTTCTTATTGTCGTAAGTCTGTGTGCGACAATAATAAGCGTCTTATAACCCTGAAGTTCTTCTATGGATTCCATTACAGCGGTTTCTGTTTCTGTATCCAGAGCAGCCGTCGCTTCGTCCAAGACCAGAATCTGGGGATTATTGTATAACGCTCTTGCAATGGCTATCCTCTGTCGCTGTCCACCGGAAAATTTCACTCCCCACTCCCCGACTCTTGTATCCAGCTTCTTGGGCTGCTTCTCGATAAAATCCTTCAAGCGCGCCATTTCCAGCGCTTTCCATACACGTTCATCATCAATCTCTGTCTCCGCCACTCCAAACGCAATATTTTGCCGGATAGTTGTATCCGTCAAATATATAGATTGTGGCACATACCCGATTAGACGATTCCAGTTTTCTCCCAATTCTTCAATATCTAACCCATCTACAAGTATTTTACCGCTTTGCGGTTTTAATAAAGCCAAAATCAGATCCGATAAAGTTGTCTTTCCCGCTCCCGAAGTTCCGATAAAGGCTACAGATGTACCTTTTTTTATTTTCAAATTCAAATGATCAATTACTTTTTCTTCGGATTCCGGATAAGAAAATGTCAGATCAGAGATATCAATCTCCTTTTCAAACACAATTTCCCGTCCATCATCCTTCCGTTTATCCTCGCTCTTCTTCTGCTCCAGTTCCTTTACCATTTTTAACGTATCATAGGATGCCGCCAGCCCTGGCGCACTATAAACCAAGGCGTTCACCGCTCCTAAAATACTGCCGAGCGCAGGCAATATTCTGAATGCCGCAACCGCAACCGTGGCTAGCTGACTGACCAGAGCGTACGGATTGTCCGATCCCACCATCTGAAACGCCACCATAATCAACAAACCGGTAATACAAATCGCTTCTATAATATTAGCCGGCGCTGCAGCTCCAACTGCCATTTTTACGCTTGCTCTGTTACTTCCTTCCATGCACGTCCTATATTGACGAATAAAATAACTCTGACGGTTTGTTACCAGCACCTCCTTGCTTCCCTGAATCGCTTCATAAGATGCCTGTGTACATTTATATGAATACTCCCTCGCGATCTGCCCGTATTTTCTCATTGGTTTTCTGAATACAAGTTGTGTAACCGCGAAGCAAAAAAACATTAATACCGCCATATATATAGCAATGGTAGGAGTCTGTATCACAATAAAAATAAGAATACATAAAATCATTAATCCCTTTGACATTAAAATAAATATCTGGCTGATAATATTATAAACGCTCGATACATCATCCCCAATTCCTCTCAATAAACGTGCGCTGTTATTATTAACGAAAAAAATATATCCCTGTTTCATATACGCCATTAAAACACGGACGGACAATTCACGCCGGATTTTACAGGAATATTTATTTGAAACCCAAACATAAAATACCGAAAATAAGTTTTTAACAAGATATATTAAAATAACAGCTATACATACAAAAACAATAATCTCTGTTGAAGTCTGCAAATGAAATAGGCTTATAAAAGGTTTCAAATATATCTGTTCGCGCAAAGAATCCGGTTCGAGAAAAGCCTGCATTAACGGAAGAATTGCTGATACGCCGAGGGTTTCAAATAAAGCGGAAATCAAAGATAACAAAAACACCAAAACAGCATATCTTTTCTGTTCTCCTGTGAGAATAAAATTTAGTTTTATGGCTACATCTTTTATTTTATAAAACTCCTTCATTTCAATATTCCTTTTTATTTTAACATTTCGCAGTATAAATCTATCCTTACTTTTACGCAGGAATCATCTTCCCTTTAGTAAATAATTCTCTTTTTCCCATTTAGATGGTTTTTGATAGTGATGGAATTTTAAATATATCTTATATTTGAGCAAGCCTGCCAAATCTCCAGCAGTTAATTTTCTCAATAATAAAAAAGAATCTTTAATATTCTTCCCTACGATCAGAAGGTATTTATTAATGATGGTCAATCTTAATGGTTTAAAATTATATTTTCCTCCATAGATAGATTCCACAATCTTCAAATCTCCATAATAATCACAAAATAATTCCAGATAACTGGTTCTGGAACAATAATTATCATCTCCTTCCCGCCCTGATCTATACACAGACATACACTCGTCAAAGATATACTTTTTCCCCTTATCCAAAACATACACCCACAATTTTATTTCTTCATTGTTTCTTGCGCCCCAGGTTAAGAACTTATTGTTTTCTTGATCTTCACTAAAAATATTTCTCATAGTTCCCTGAATACAGGGAATATTTCCATCTGTCAAAAATTTTTCTATGGAGTAAACGCCACCCTTAGTCCGGCTCTCCACATATCTGTTTTCTTTTTGAATGAAATTATAATTTCTTGCTGAAACACTGAAATAATCCAAATTCTCTTCTAAAAACGAAACCTCTTTTGCCAACATACCCTTAGAGTATAAAAAATCATCACCAGAGAAAAGAAAAACATATTTTCCTTTTGCGCGAAGTAACAGGTCCCTAATATTCCCACAGAGTCCAAGATTAACCTCCCTGTTGATTATCTGAATTTTACCTCTATATTCTCGTTCCAATACTTCAGCTGTTCGATCTGTTGAGCAGTCGTTTCCTACCAGAATCTCTATCTCGAAGTTAACTTTTTGGGACAGAATGCTATCGATACATTGTTTTATATACTTTTCATGATTATAAGATACCACACAAACACTTAACATAGGAATAGCACTATTATTCATTAACTGTTGCCTTTCTTTCACATTTATATTATTTAATAATAAGAGTTATCTTTCTTAAAATAGCCACAATTATAATTGCAACCACTATAATACCCGCAACAACAATTCCACTATACCATTCCCCAATAACCATCCCAAACACAGTAAAAAATAATATTGTCAGCAGATCCGCACAAATCAGGATATTCCTATAGCTGATATTTTTCTCTAGCATTTTCACCTTTTCCCTGTTCTTCGCATAAATTTCCCACTGCCGTTCAAAATAGGATTTATAGTAAGGACTTCCCTGCGCGTACTCCCACCATATAACAAATCCCGGCATCATGCTCACAGGGTTCCATGGCTTGCCGTAATCACTGTATGAAGAAAAGTGTAGTATCTTTGCTGTTTTTTCACACTCCACGATATAGTCATATCCCAACTCTTCCATATAACGCTCATTCTCATCAATACAGGAGAATTTTCCCGGAATATAACCGATATGCCTACGAAACAGCAGGCCGAATGTAAATTCCATCTGGGAATAGCCACCATGCCGCTTGACCTCATTATCAGCATCAAGAATTTTCTCAAGCGTAAAATCCTTCCGTATTTTAGGAACATTATACATAGAAAGCACAAATGTCAGACATTCTCCTCCAATAGACTCCATGAATTCTCTATGTCTGCGCGGCTTATGCTCTGGCCCAGGACAGATCACATAATTATCTCCAAAATCCATATAATAAATATCTGATAAGTCTCCTATTACAACGGTATCCGATTCAATAACCATAATCCGGTCTACATCCTGTGGCAACAGATCATGAAACAGCCAATAACTGGACATCGTTCCGATTGCCCAGTGATCATCCTTTCCTAAATGTATTTGCTTCTTCGCCTTCTCCTCATCAAAATGGAGGAGGATGATTCTATGGCCATATTCTTCTGCCAGAGAACTTTCATGAATCAGATCCGTCTCCTCAAGGTCCTCTGAAACGACATAAAGGAAGACTTCAGAACTACGGTTATTTATAAACAGAGATTTAATCGCCACATAAGCGTAACCTATATTTTTCTTTCCGGTTGTAATATAGATATTCATCCGTTTCCGCATTTCTGAAATCTCCCTCTATACAATCTACATTCTTTTTTATTCTTCATACATGGAAGGGGTCAGATAAGTCAGTGCAAGTGACTGTTTGATTTTGCTCACATATTCTCTGATTTTGACATTCTCTTTTTCACCTTTTGTGTGCTGGCTTGCCATATAAGAAACCACGTAATTCTCACCTTTTTCTTTATAACCATCAAAACCGGCAATAGCGGCCTCGCTGATATCCAGGCCGCGAAGCAGCTTCAACAGCATAATTACACTATTATCACAGGTTCCGTTTTCATCAAAACTCAATTCCGAATAGTTTAACAACTGCTCTCTTCCGTCACACATATCCAATAAATTGGAAGTGATCAGAAGCTCCGCTCCATGTGTATGATTCCGAAGCCCCTCAAAACGCATTGCATTACTGCAGAACACATAATCCACCGGGAACTGTTCCGGCAGAAAATTCGCCGCAATGACAACTGGATTCTTTTCCTGAATAAATGTACTAATTTTTTCCTTCGCTTCCAGAAGGCTTGCTCCGGGAGCAAGGATCAGGATCTTTCTTCCACTCCATTTTTCCTTCAGCTGTCTGCGAAGCTTTGCATCGTCAACTTCGTTATTCTGAAAGTCCTGATACAGCTTCTCAATATAATCTGCATCAAACGCCGTTTTCTTTTCTGCCTCGACACTTCCCAGAATCTGGTTGATCTGCTTCGCACGCAGTCTTCCCTTATCCAAAAGAAATTCCGCGTAATTTCTATGCAGATTATACTTTGCCGACAGGGCATAGGCTGTATTGTATCCCCATGGCTCAATCTGTTTCAGCCTGGCTATGTGATCATCGATGCCATCCAGAATCGGATTTACATTATAGGAGCCTTCCTGTTTTTTATTCATATAATCCATGATCAGCTCCATGCACAGATTTCCCGGAGCTCTTCCCATTCCAAGCATGGAAGCATCAATCACGCACTCCCTTTCGCTGGATTTCATACTGATAAAATCCTGTGCAAGGGAGTATGAAAGAGCCAGGTTCTCATGCAGATGAACGCCAATCACAATACTCTTATCCAGATTGTGTTCAATCAGGGAATAAATCCGCAGCATATCCTCCTTCATCATGGAACCAAACGTATCCACAATGGAAAAAGCATAGGGATGCAGTTCATTAACCTTATCCAGCAAGCGGAGAATCATGCTGTCTGAATATCCCATGATATTGATGGGATTAATGAATACCTTATAGCCTTTTTCCTTCACTTTTCTGATAAAAGACAGCCCTTCGTCGATATCATAGTCATGGAAAGTTACACGAACCGCATCGATCGTTTTTCCATCATAAGGCTCCAGCTTGCTGACATCATACTTATTATGCAGGGCCATCGCCGTAAATTTAGTCTTTCCCCTGTTTTCCGGCAAAATTCCGGCAAGCTCACTGCAATTGTTAAACAGAGACTTATCCGGATCATATTCACAGTTACGGAGAAAGCCGACCTCTGCATAGTCCACTTCCGCTTCCACAAGCTTTTTTAAAATATCCTTTATTGTATGGCGGCCAAAATCCCAGTCATTGATATATCCGCCGTCACGGAGTGTACAGTCCAGCAAGCTGATTTTACCCATTTCGTTATCCTTCCTTTTCTTATACGCTTATATGGTCGGATTAGGATCCTTCATGGCATAGAGCGCCTTGGCGATCTCATAATCATATACATCGTCAATATCCGCAGCCTCCCGTTTATTGACCAGAAGACGATATGCCTTCGGTCCATAATTATAATGCCACTCTATTATTTTATCCTTTGGAGCCAGATTGATTCCATTCGTAAAATGATACAGCATGGGAAGCTGCTCGGAATTCTTATGCTCCAGTCCCATCTTGAAATTCAGTGGGCCGTTCTCATCCATCAGATAGGTCTGATAAGGAGAACAGGTGATCAGGGAATCATAGCCTTCCTCCAGCTTTTCAAAATAGGTTCTGATCGCTTTCTCATAAAGGTAAGGCTCTACCAGCGGAGAAGTAACGCACGCCCACATGATATGGTCGTTCGGCACCACGCCGCAGATATACTCCAGAAACATGCCGAAAGGTACAGACTCATTCGCATACTTTTCCGGACGCTTCATAGCCGTAACGCCCGCCTTCTCCGCCATCTCCAGCATCTCATCCGAATCCGAGGATACGATGATATCCGTAATTTCCTTCACCTGCTTCAGCTGATCCAGCTTATGAAGCAGAAGATTGGAATTTCCAAACGGAAGTATGTTTTTATTTGGCAGCCTGGTGCTGTTTCCCTTTACCGGAACGATTGCTGTAATTGTTTTGCTCATTTTTTATCCTCCTCATTTTCCAGGGCAGCTTTTATTCTGCCGATGATATCCGCGATTTCCTGTTCACTGGTCAGCTCGTGCGCATTCTCTTTCTCTATTTCAAAGACATGCTCCCTCCGCTTTCTCTGATTTTCCAGGAAACCGATCTTCAGTCCTTTGCATTCCAGAAGTCCCAGATACAGCCTGTAAAGAGGCGTAATCCGGGAAGCCGCCTTAATCAGCCGTTCAAGATGCGTGTAGTTCTGGTAACCTTTCAGCTGTTCTCTGGTTAGTCTGTAATAATCATCCTTCAGGACTTCCTCTGACATATCCGCGAATCTGACGTAGCTGGGTTTATTCCAGTCTACCATATAGATTTCCTCGATGCTCTCCTGCGGGGTCGGGAATTCCTGGGAATCGGAATAAACGGATTTTTCAAATTCCTCCCATGTGGAAAGCTTCTTCGAATCCGATATCAGTTTCAGTTCAAAGCCCTCTGTAACAGGAAGAGGGAAAAGCAGCTGACACATTTTCTGTGCGAAAAAAGCTTCCACAACCACAGAACTGTTTCCGGTATAAACCATATCACAGGCTATAATCCACTGTTTAACGGACTCTTCTCCAATAATCCTGAAATTATCACATTCTCTTTCAATCTGTTGTGCCATCCTGCTTGGATGCCCGGGATGCGGTCGGAAGATCACATATACATCAGGATCATTATGACACAGCTTCTCCAGCCATTCCAGTACAATGTGCTGGGAATCACACATAAACCTGTAATAGTTAACCCAATCGTCCCCGAAGCGCATACACATATCTTCAATGTATGCCTCATCCAGGCTGTCTCCATAATAGGGCGATGCAAACAGGATCACTCTTTTCCCTTCCGGAATCTGATATCGGGAAAAAAGCTCTCTTCTGGACGTATAGTAATTGCTCAACGGCTTTCTCAGAAAATCCATTCCCACATGTCCGACCAGCTTTACCTTCTTCGGATCCATATGTGCCGCTTCCAGGAGCCGGGCAACATTCTGCTTTCCCCAGGAAACCCGTACAACATCCTTCCCGATCTCCAGGTAATTCTTAAACGCTCCTTCCCGATGCTCGTCCTTCGGGTATACAATGTTTTCCCACTGCAGATCTATAACCTTATCAAACCGGACGAAATCCTTGGCATGCCACTGCAGCGTATGATTATTATAGCATGCCATGGTACACAGAACTTTCGCATGATAGACCGGTTTTACAGCCAGAGCATTCCGGGCATCATCTATATATGCGATTCTGGTCCGATATCCTCTTCGGTCCAGTTCGTACTTCATCAGGCACAGATTTTCCAGTTCACGCACCTTATGCTCATAAATAAACAGAAAATCCAGTTCTTCCATTTCCTTCTGTTCCTTTCTGGTTTTTTCCTGTTCGGTTTTCACACTATTATACCATCTATATCTTTAAATTAACAGTCCCAAAGTCATTTCTCATACTTTGGGACGTTTATATAGCGCTCTGCCCTTATAAAAGCAGCTTTTTTAATTCCTGAACAAACTCTCTTTCATTTTTTTCCCTGTCGTATCCCTCTTCCCATATTTTCAGAGACTGCCTGCTCATAAACTCCTTTTCAGCAGGCGAAGCGCTTACTATTTTTTCCAGTGCAGCCGCCACTTCTTCTTTTTGAGGATTTGCCGGCAAAAGCACTCCGTTCTGCCGTACCATGCGAGGGATATCGCCCACTGCTGTTCCTATAACCGGAATTCCGCAGGCCAGCGCTTCCATCACAGATACCGGGCTGCCCTCCGTGCTTGAAGTCGTAATGAAGCAATCCGGCTTTTCACTTAAGTAAAACCGTTTTATTTCTTCATTATCGATTTCACCCATGAATTCATATGATACCCCTGCCTTATTCGACAGTTTTTCGCGTGCCAGTCCGATCATTTCCTTTTGGCTGGTTCCATTTCCAAAATGAATCCATTTTACAGGAATCTCTGTATGGACCAGCGACAGAGCCTCTATGATCAGATTTACCCGTTTTAGTGGTATGGTACTGGAACAGCTTACAAGAGTAAAATACTGCCTTCCGCCAGTTCGGCAAAGCCCGGGAACCATCCTTTCCACTCCCAGACTGGACACAAAAGTTTTCTCCCTTTCCAAACGGGGGTGTACTCTGAAATAATACTCTCGCGCGTTATGGGACACGAAAAACAGCTTGTCCAGCCTGTCATTGATGAAATTTTTAAACGGCTGTCTGCCAAAGGCATATCGCTCCTCATATACATCATAGCCATGCAATCTGGTCGCATGCTTCAGATTCTGATATTTTAAGCTGTGCAGAAGCAGGGACAGGCTGCAGGCATTGCACCAGTATGTCAGAAAAATACCCTTTTTCTCGGATAATTCATCATCCATTGTTTCTTGCAGGAAATGATAAAACTCTTCTGCACAGGCAAAAAATTCTATAGATTTGTAAATTCTTCCCAGACGATGCTCTCTGCCGTTTCTGATAATATCATATAGTTCCTGCAGGCAAAATCTGTTAAGGAAAAAGCGAAGGATATATTTCAGTTTCTTTGCTGCCGTCAGTTCCAGCTGAAAATGGCGATATTTTACCCCATCCAGCAACGCCGCCTGGATTTTCTCTTCCAAGGAAGTGGATATGATTGTCACTTCAAAGCTTTCCCGTAAATAGGGAAGCTCCGGCAGCACGAAAATGGAATCTCCCCGACCGTAAGGATAATCATTCGTAACGATAAAAAGGCTGTTCATGGTTTCGCTCTCTGTTTCCTCCATCATCGCAGATAATGAATGATCTCGCCACATATCGCATTAATATCATCCTTCTCCAGATACGGATGCATTGGCAGGGAAAGAATTCTTTGAGAAATCGAAGCCGCATCCGTCAGAGAAGTATACTGTTTTAGCCCCTGCTTCTTATATACTTCCTGTTCATGCAGCGATTTGGGATAATAAACCATGGACGGTATTTCTTTTTCTGCCAGATACTGCTTTAATCCGTCTCTTCGTTCCTGATTCTCCAGCAGTATGGAATACTGCGCCCAGCTAGAAAGGAAGCCTTCTTTTACCAGAGGCGTCTGCACCTGTCCTTTCAGTCGTTTCGTATACAATTCCGCTTTTTCGTTTACCGCTTCCAGTTCGTATTTACAGAATGCTTCCAGCTTAACCAGTAGTATGGCTGCCTGAATCGTATCCAGGCGGGAATTCATTCCAATCCGGATATTATCGTATTTTCCACTTCCCTTTCCATGAACCTTCAGAGAGGAAAGCAGTGCCGCCCATTCTTCATTGTCCGTAAAAACCGCACCGCCATCTCCATAGCATCCAAGAGGCTTTGCCGGAAAAAAGGACGTAGTTGAAATATCTCCGAAACTGCAGGCCTTCCTGCCATCAATTTCCCCGCCGAAGCCCTGGGCTCCATCCTCCAGAAGCTTTAACTCATGCTCATCCGCGATTCTACGGATCTCGGGATAATCTGCAGGTTGTCCAAAGAGATCCACTGCTATGATTGCCCTGGGAGTAAACCTTCCCTCTTTTTCTACCGCTTCAACTGCTTCATGAAGAGAGGCGATATCCATATTAAAGGTATCATCAACATCCACGAAAACAGGCACAGCTCCCAAAAGTGAAACCACCTCTGCTGTGGAAAAAAAAGTAAAGTCCGGCACAAAAACTGCATCACCCGGTCTGATATTCCAACACATTAATGCCAGAAGCAATGCATCTGTTCCGTTGGCACATGTAACACAAGTTTTTGTTCCAGTGTACTCTGCCAACCTGTTTTCCAAAACTTTTACATAATTTCCGCCAATAAACGTCCCTTCATTTAGTACATCCTGTATTGCCGCATCGATCTGCTCCTTGTTCCTGTCATACTGTTTCTGTAAGTCACGAAAAAGCATACTTTTCTCCTTTAGTCATGAAGCTACTCATTTTTCGAAAGAATATTCCCATATTTATCTACTCTTCCAATCACTTTTGCTGGAACGCCTGCTACCAACGCATAATCCGGAACATCATGTGTCACCACGGCCCCCGCAGCCACCATAGCATACTGCCCAATTGTATTTCCACACACGATAGTTGCATTTGCCCCTATGGACGCGCCCTCCCTTACCCGCGTATGAAGAAAATTTTCATGTCCTTTCGGATACTTTGCCCGTGGAGTCAAATCATTAGTAAAAACACAGGACGGGCCAAGGAAAACTCCATCTTCTATTTCCACGCCTTCATATACTGAAACATTATTCTGAATTTTTACATAATCTCCAATTATTACATTGTTGGAGATATTGACATTCTGTCCAAGAGAACAATGCTTTCCAATTCTTGCCCCCTTCTGTATATGACAGAAGTGCCATATTTTACTTTCTTCCCCGATCATGACATCATCATCAACATAGCTGCTTTCATGCACAAAATACTTCATCGTTCACCTCTGGTAAGTTGCCGGAAATCTTCCAAGGAAATCGGTTGTTGAACATTCCACTAATGGGAGTTTGACGCTGCATCCTTCCGCTGCAGATTTATATATAGCAAGCACCAATTCCAATGCTCTTCTTCCCGCTCTTGCATCCACGTAAGGAGCTCTGTCCGTCTGAATTGCTTCGATCACATCCGCATATAAAGGAGTATGCCCAAAGCCATATACATTGGGGGGCGCCTCATGATAGTGCGCCTTTACCTCATCCGGGTCGTCCAGCATATCGGAAAAGCGCCACTCCTCAATAATATTAACAGACTGTCCCCCTGCCTTAACCGTTCCCTTTTCACCGAACAGATACAGTGTCTCTTCCAGATTCTGCGGATAGATATCCGTAGTTCCCTCTACAATGCCATAACTGCCGTTTTTAAATTTAATAAGCGCGATGCCCAAGTCCTCAGCTTCAATATAGTTATGGTTCAGCCGATCTGTCATTCCGACAACTTCTTCAATCTCATCTCCCATCATCCATCGAAGAAGGTCGATATTATGAATACACTGGTTCATCAGTGCACCGCCATCCTGTTCCCAGGTTCCACGCCACTTTGCCCGGGAATAATACTCATACCCCCGGTTCCATCTGATATGGGCAGTTCCATAAAACATTCTGCCAAACCGTTTCTTCTCAACCGCTTCCCTGATCTTCTGTACCGACTTATTAAAACGATTCTGATGACAGGCACATACCTTTACTCCCGTCCTCTCTGCCGCTTCAATGATGGCATCTGCATCCTTCAACGATAGGGCAATCGGTTTCTCTATAATCACGTTACAGCCACTCTCAATACAGTCCAAAGCAATCTGGGCATGCTTTCCGCTTTCTGTTGCGATTGCTGCCAGTTCCGGCTTTTCAATCTCAAGCATCTGTTTGTAATCTGTATACTTTCTGACAGAACCCGGGAGATCAAATTTCAGAATCTTATCATCCATATTTTCCGGAACAATATCACAAACAGCTACAATTTCCAAATTATTGGCCTTTGCCGCAGCAATATGATTGGGTGATATTCTTCCGCATCCAATTAAAGCATATCTCATTCTTTTTTCCATCTTGCTCCCCTATTAAATATATTGTTTCTGTTGAAGAATATCCACTATTTTCCCAGATGCATTCCCATCTCCGAAAAAATGTGGCACATCCTTTTCATCCACCTTTACAAAAGATCTGCTCAGGCGTATTTTATTTTCAACATCCTCCTTATTGTCCGGATTCACCTGAGTTATCCAACCGCAGTCTCTCAGTTCTTTCCACACATCAAGTTCCAGCATAAACAGGCATCTGACACCGGCAAATGATGATTCTTTGGATAACCCTCCGGAATCTGTCAGAATCCATTTACAGCCTGAAACATAATTCATCATCTCCAAATATCCCAGAGGAGAAATGACTTCAAAATTATCCAATTGCTCTGCCTTGCTCATCAGATCATATTCCTGCAGTTTAGTGCGGGTTCTTGGATGCATAGGACATATAACCAACTCCGGAATCTGTCTGATCATTTCAAGAATATTATTCATTCTTTCATATGAACATGTATTCTCTGCCCTGTGCCATGTCATCAGAACATAATCTTCTGAACATACCTTCTTTTTTTCAATTCCCGTACATCTTTTATAAGTATCATACATCACATCCCCAACTACAAATGCATGATCTCCACATCCCTCTTTGCCTAAATTTTCATAGGAAGAGTTATCCGAGCAGAACAGCAGATCGGACAGATGATCGGCAACTATCCTGTTTTTTTCTTCCGGATTTGTTTTGTTAAAGGTACGTTCTCCTGCTTCAATATGGGCAAGCGGAATATTTAATTTGGAGGCTGCGAGAGCTCCTGCCAGGGTAGAATCTGTATCCCCATATATTAAGGCAATATCCGGAGATATCTTTTCCAGCTCCCGTTCAAGTCCGCACAGAGCCTTAGCCGTCATTTCAGCATGGGAGCCGCTTCCGATTCCAAGATTTATATAAGGCTTTGGTATTCCTAATTCTTCAAAAAAAATATCAGACATATTTGCATCGTAGTGCTGACCCGTATGAATAATAAGCTCTTCTGCTCCTCTTTCTCTTAACTGTGCCGAGACAGGAGCCAGTTTTATAAACTGGGGACGGTTTCCCACAATATGAACGACTTTCTTTTTCAACATTTTCTTCCTTCCATTATCCTATAAATTGAATGACCGGCTTCATTGCAGCCTTCATATCAACAGTTTTTTCAGCAAAACTCCGTATTTCCTTTATTACTTTTTCTCTTCCATAATGATCAATTCTATTAACAAAATCAACCAGTTTGAGTATATTTATCTCTGTATTCTCATTATCAAATTCACAAACATACGGATACTCATCCTTATTCAGAATATCAATCGGACAACCTGTCGCTATGGGAAGACCTTTAGCCAGATATTCTCTCGTTTTTAGAGCGCTCAACCGGTTAATTCCCAGCTTATACATGCCGAAAGAAGCCAGGGCCACATCTGCATACCCATACATCTCATCCAGTTTTTCACCCTTTAAGGTAGGATAAAATTTGATATACTCCGTTAAGGAATATTTTTCTGTCAGTTCGACATAGTTCTTCTTTTCCGGCCCATCTCCTACCATATATAGAATTACCTTTCTTTGCGGATTACTACGGTAATAGGTTGCCATCCCCTTTATAATTCTTTCATAACCATGGTGCTTCTGCATATATGCAATGGAAAGCAGACCAATACCTTCTCCCCTGTGTCTGCCAGAAACGGGATGAAAGCTGCTCACATCTATTCCGTTCATGGTTTTAATGGTAGGTACACCAAAAATAATATCATCCTCTGAATACGTCACAAACCTGTCCACATAATTTTTCAATTTTCTTCTATATATAAGCTCCTTGATATAAAACGGCCATGCATTCCATTTCCCGAAATCATCCCTATCATACGGATACGTGAAAATTTCTATAATAATCTTACATCTGGGATATTTCTTTCTAATTTCCTTCCAGAAGTTCACGTATGCCCTGTCGGCGACCGTCCTGCGCGCATAGATGAAATCCGGCTGTTCCATACTTTCCAGCGCCTTCTCATAGTCTCTCTTGATGGATGCGGCAGGAAACAGCCCAAGGATTCTCTGGAACAGATTTCTCTGCACCGTTTCCACTTCCTTTTCTTCCATATCGTAAAACCTTCTGAATTCCTTCAGCTGCATATCGATTTTTTTGCTCACGCCAATCGACGTTCTGCCTTGAAAGTGAATGTAATATCCCTTTTTCATCCGATTTCCTTCCTTATCCAATTCCATTCGCCATCTCTCATGCTTCTGCCCTTTTTATTCATGCTCCAGACAGATAAGATCTTTATACCGGTGGTTATTCCAAAGTATGACCACATTTGTAATATTGGAGTGTCCGCACAAAAGATAATCACACCTTCCCAGGAAAAAGGCATCTTTAAGCACTTCCAGTCCCATCAGATATCTGTGATGCTCTCTCATATGATCCGGCTTCTGTTCATGTATGCCTGTTGCCTTCCCATGCTCCTGCTCTTTTCTATTCCGGAAAGCCGGATTCCAGAAGACGAACGGCTTCTGTTCTTTTTTGTCGAACGCTTCCTCAAATAAATGAAGAATATTTTCTTCGTCAGTAGCAAGAAAAATTCTGTCTATTTCCGGATAACGATTCACCAGTATTTTTGCCTGCTCTATATATTTCTGCGTCTCTGCGGGGACTGGATGTCCCAGGTCATTCCTCATGTCTGTTCCCCGGACATGTATGCCAAGCACATGGTGCCCCTTCGTTTCATTCAGCCATTGACGTTCAAAATCCTTTTCCAGTTCCGGTCTTATCCGCATATGCTTTTTTATAACAGGAAAATAAAAGTCTATTGCCCTCTCTGTCGGGAAACGGTATTCTGCCTGGCAGAATCTGTTGGCATATTGATTCAGCGGTCTCTCTTCTGCAAACACATATTTCCCACTCGCATAAGCCTCTTTTAAAGAAGCCTTGCCCACATTCTCAAAATAATAATTCCAGGCATTGGTTTCTCCATAGACCGGTTCGTCTTCGCTGTACAGCGTACGATAATTTTCCATATCCACAACCGGAATATATCCCAGTTTATTTGCAAAAACAATATGCCCCATCACCCACCAGTAATTGGAAAAAAAACCTGCCCCAAGCTCTGGGCGTCTGATAATATAATATTTTTTTGTCAGCCGTTTTCTATAATAAGGCCATTCATGAGTCATAAAGTCCCTGACCTTACTTATGGCAATACTGACCTGTTCAATCATATCCGATCTGCTTAACACGCTTTCTCTACTCCCCGTACTTTCCAGTTCTTCCCGCCAGGAAATCTGCCATTCCCTTCATTCCTGCGCTGACCAGATCCTTTCTTCCCTGCACCATCCAAAGCAGAAAGCATGCTGACCTGTTGATCAGAAAATACAGAAGGAACAGTGGAAATCTCCATTTTTCCATTCTTTTTTTCATACACATCGGCCAGTTGCGACTGATATAATAGGCGCATGCCGGACTTGTGCTGCCTCCTGTAGATGCGCTCACTTTATGATACATTCTGGCGTCCGGGCAGTACAGAAGACGAATTCCTTTTTCCATCGCCCTCATACAGTATTCCGTATCCTCATAATAAAGGAAAAAGTCCTCGTCCATATCTCCGATCCGGAGAAATGTTTCCGTTGAAAGGAACATACAGCAGCCATTCAGGCAGGAACACTCTTTTTCCTGCCCATATTGGCCCGTATCCTTCTCTCCCTCGCCGAAGCTGACAGGCTTCTTTATGACCGGGGTCAGGCCACCACCTGCCGACCATATGGTATCCTTCCGATCCCAGTAGCAGATCTTCGGCGCTGCGATGCAAGCCTTCCCTTCCACACATGCCGCAAGCTTCCTGATCATATCCTTCTCAATACAAGTATCATTATTCAGAATCATCAGGAGATTGCATCCCGCTTCGACCGCTTCGTGCAACCCTGCATTGTTTGCTGCCGAAAAGCCCGCGTTTTTTTTCATACTGATAAGGCGAAACCATTCTTTATCTCCATAACGCTCCTGAAGCCGGGAGGGAGAGCCATCCTGTGAATTATTATCCACACAGAATACCAGGATTTCGCCATTCCAGTCACTGGCACATATGGAATTAATACAGGCTTCATTATACTCTATTCCGTTATAATTTACCAGAACAACTCCCAATTTTGACATAATTCTGTTTTCCCTTATTCCCGGAATGCTTCTTCCAGAAAATTCAGGTAATCCTCCGCCAGTTTTTTCTGATCATATCGCGAAAAATCTACCTCTTCATCCCTGTTTACCGCGTTATGGATAGCTTCCACCCATTCTCTTTCATCAAAAGGATCTTCTACATAGTTTGCTTTATTCTGCGTAATCTCAGGTATGCTGGCACATTTTGTGGTAACCACTGTTGCGCCCAGCAGCATCGCTTCCACTGGCGGCATTCCAAATCCCTCAAAGATGCTTGGGAACAGGAAAGCAAAACAGTTCTTGTACAGGACATTTCTTTCCGAATTCTCTACAAAACCGGTTAATATCACATTTTCTTCCAACTGTTTTTCGCGGATCGTCTTTTTCAGTTCCTCTGCCGCAGAACCGTTAACTCCGGAAATCAGAAGTTTGTTCGGCAGTTTTTCCTGATTCTTTTTTATGAGCTCCATCATCCGGATCAATGTTTTCAGATTCTTATGCGGGATCATCTGTGATACCGTATAAAAATACCCCTTTTCCTTTACGCCGAACTTTTCCTGCAACAGGTTCGGTTCCCCCATTTCATCCGGATGGATCAGTATCGGATTATAGATCACCCTGATCTTTTCTCCCGGCACCCGGTACTTTTGGAGAATATCTTTTTTCACCCATTCTGATATAGCGATGATTTTCCTGCTCAGGTGGCTGTCCAGCCACCAGCTCAGCCGGGAGTACGCGATCTCATGAATGGGATGATACTGCGGATAATGGTACGCCTGAAGGTCATGGATTACATTAACATAGATAATTCCTCCGTTAAACAGCGGGCGGCAGTATACCGGAATAAAGCATTTGCGTAGTCCATTTTTCCGAAGCAGTCTGTTCTGAAAAAAATACTGCCAGAGGATCCTTCCGGCTATGTTTGCGGACAGCACATTTGTCCTTAAAAGCCGGAAACGTGGATCTTTCTCGTATTTTTCAAAGGTTTCCGCGTTGTCTCTGGATACCATAAGAACGAACTGGTAATCCCGGTCCAGCTTCTGGAAACCGTCCAGAAGATTTCTGATATAAGATTCTGTTCCTCCCACCTGCCTCGGACGCAGCCAGAGAAGATCGATTGCTATCTCCATCTAATTACCCCTCTTTTTGTTCCACCGCTTTGTGTTCAATTCTTTTTTCCAATTCACGCACCTGCTTCTCCAGTATGGCAATCTCCTGGATCAGGTTTCTGATTTTACTGGCCTGCCGGGATACAATGGAGGTCAAGGACATCATGATCATGACAATAAATGCGATGGCCATGATGAACAGACCGTTCATATTGCTCTGTATCCCTATCGGCCGGATCAGACGGGTCAGTGTTTCCGGCCAGATCACCAGGATAGCCAGTACCGCGCCGGCGAACATCCACAGCAGTGTGTAACGAAGCTCCAGCGTCTTATTTTTCAAAAAGACCAGAATCATAATGAAATATACAACCAGTGCCAAAATCAGCACAAGCCGCAGTGTAGCAGGTATCATAGATTCTCCTTTCTGTCCCTTCTCACTCCATAGCTTAGCCTTCGTATCAAGATGGCAAGCGTTACCTTGATCATATAGTAGATGGAATTCCAGAATTTTATAGAGCTTACCCCGCCCTGCCGTTCATTCATCACTACCGGAACCTCTCGAACTCTTCCGCCATACATAACAGCTGTAACGATTGCCTCCGGCTCCGGATAGTCACTGGAATAATCTCTGCTGTAAATCTCAATAAAATTCTTATTGACCGCCCGGAAACCACTTGTCACATCATATACCTTTGTTCCAGTGCAAAACCGGATCAATATGCTCAGAAGCCGGATGCCGGCTCGTCGCGCACCGGAGGACTGAAAGCCCTCTCTTCGGAGGAAACGGGAACCGATTACCACATCCGCCTCTTTCTTTTCGAGCAGATCAATCATCTGCTGTGCGTACGCAATATTATGCTGCCCGTCTCCGTCGATCTGTATGGCGATGTCATAATTGTTCTTTCTGGCATACAGATATCCTGCCTGCACTGCTCCGCCGATCCCAAGATTAATAGGAAGATTCAGCACTGCATACCCATTCTTCTCACACAATTCTCCCGTGTGGTCCATGGAACCGTCGTTTACCACCAGGCAGTCATACTGTGGGAAATTAATGACGATATGATTGACCACCTTCTCTATGTTGGCTTCCTCATTATAAGCCGGAATAATGATCAGGATCTTCACTGCATCCTCCTTCTGCATCAAATAGCCAGAAATATTTTCAAAAAACTGTACATATATAGCCCTTCCGTACAGGCATAGAAATAGAACAGCCGCTTCATCCCCATCACACTGCTTTTCCTCTGACTATTGTAGATCATCAAAAGCAGCAACGGGGTAAACGCCAGAAAATATCTCCCCTGCACACCGGTAATGACCTGAGCATTTTGCGGCGTTTCTACCAACATCAGCACATGAAAGGCAAATATCTCCAGCCCGATCACCCCTAGGCAGAGCACTCTGTCACACAGGGAAACCTTTTGAGGATTTTCATTCTCCACTTTACCGACAGTGGCAAATATCAGAACACAGAAGAGCAGTAATATGGTCCAGCTTACCGTTTCATCCGTCCAGGCCATTCGATAACCGATCAGGCCTCCAAGATAAAATTCCGCCTGTTCTGCCAATGTACGGATAAGCAGTTTCAGGAAACCGGGAAAACTGTGGAAAAGATAGGAAACTCCATATGATGCCCTCTGTGTTTCAGGTACAACATTCTCAAAAGTTCCCGTTGTTGCTGCTGTTGATGTTACAGCCTCTGATACCGCTTCCGTTGTTCCGACCGGAATCTGAAAGATACCCGCCAGTACGCTCCAGTAAACATCAAAGGACACCAGGAACATGGCAATGCCGCCAGCCACAAGCCCTCCAACGCACATCAGCGCTTTTCTCCTTTTTCCTCCATATCTCACTGCCGGAATAAAAAGAAAAGGCAGAATCAGTACAAGATAAAATCCGCCTTTACAACACCCCAGCACGACCGCTGCTGCAAAGTAGAGCGCCATTTCCCATCCGGAAAGCTTTTGTTCCCTTAGCTTAAAAAACAGAGCACTCAAAAGAAAAGCCATCGCCGTAACCACAGAATCATAGGTGATCCCTGCCGCCTGATACATTGCCATCGGAAGCAGACCGCAAAATGCAATTCCCATTTTCAGATACGGTGAAATTCGTATTGCCAGGAATACAGCCCCTATATAGAACAGAAAAAACATGCATTTTGCAATCAGGAGATTCATTCTGGCGCTTACACCCAGAATTCTGCCCAATGTTATTCCTAACGCCCCCGGAAAATATTCCAAGAAGCTCGATGCGCTTGTTCCCCGGATCCTATGGCCTTCCACCCATTCATCGTTAGATGAACTTTTTCCGAAATCTTCCACGCTTTCCTCAAATTCATATGCCACCTCATTTTCTCTTCTGTAATTCTCATACATACTGTTAAATACTTCTGCTTCATCTTCTTTCAGCATAATACGGTTGCTGGCATCAGACTCGCCTCTCCCCAGTATAACATTAGAATAATGATAAGTTTTTGCAAGGTGGGTGCTTCCGTCATGAACCGAGTTCACCGACAGGAAACTGAGAAAAAGGACTCCTATCGGTACCGCAATTCCAAGAAAAAGATACTCCTCCTTCAATTTCGTCTGTGTCACAAGAGCGCCTACGAAGAAAATCTGAAACAGAATTACTCCTATTACCACCACAACAAGCGTTTTGAAAACATTCGTATAAGAATGCGCCCCCACCCCTACCGCATACTCCGAAAGACCACCGTCAACAGACGCGCCTTCCTCTTCTGATGGGTATCCATATATTCCCAGTCCGTTTTCTCCCATTCCTTCAAACTGCAGTTCGACAAGATACGCCACGCCTTCCTGCCCGCCTTCCTGAAGGAATTTGACTGGCTGCCCGTAATGAATATCCGAATTATTGATTTCCCGATATTCTAAAAGTTCTCCGGTTTCCTCATCTTTAACTGTCAGAAAAGTTTTCCCGCTGATAACTGTATCATGGTCAGAAAAATTAATGGTTGCAAAATCAAAATCATGAGGGCTGCTGAACCTCTGTTCAATCGTCTGTCCATCCTGAAGATAATAAATAAACTGTTCTTCTCCCTCATGCCCGATATGCGACACATAATCAGGAATATTTCCGGAGATTTCCACTTTTACCAGAAGAATCAGGAATACTGCAAAAGCCGCGGAGAAAGCCATCAGTATAAGGAAATCTCTTCTTTTTAATCTCTGCATCAACCAGTACTTCATCTTTTCTCCTCTGCAATCCGAATGTGAATTTCCAGCCTGTTTTTGCTTCTGTAATAGGCATATAAAAAAAGCAGCACAATTTCCAACGCCAAAACTCCAAGAAGCCCCCATACGCCAGCACTTATAATTTTCCTGACATATTCCACAATCGTAGTCGTTCCGGAAAATTCATACATCGCTCCATCTGGCCCCGGATATTCATATACCTCGCTGTTAAAATCATCTGGAAGGCTTTGCATATCAAGATATTTTTCTTCCCTTTCTCCGCAGTCTGCACTCCCCACACCGATGAATATACTGTCCGGACGCCTGGCAAATATCAGTGCCGCTAGAATGCAGATAATGGCTCCCAAAGCCCCTATTCCATACAAGAGCCGCCTACATTTTATCCAGCTGTTCGCTATCAACATCTTCAGTTCTCTCATGTCATTCTGTTCCAGACGGATTATCCGGTCGAGTCCTGATACTAGCCTGATTTCCTTTTTCCAGATATCGTTCTTTTTACCTGCGGCCGCGCATACAGACGTATATAAATATTCTCCCACAAAAAGAATAATTATATTTTTAAACGAGGCATTAAATAAAAACGGTTCCGACACTCCCGCCACAAGGAGAGCAAGAAGGATTGCAAGCTCCTGCCACCTGCCGTTTCTGATCTTGTCATGAATCGTCAGCATATATCCTGCCATAATACCAACAAACGCGATGAGTCCATAGGATAAAAGTGCTTCTGTATAAGAACAGTCAACTGCAAAGCCAAATAAATTCGGAATATCTTCTCCGAACAGGCTGATCCCCATCTCCGTCAGGTATATCCTTGTTGCCAGATATCTGTTATTCAGCGCTTTATTCACCAGAGTAAAAAACCATCCCTCCTCCTGAACAACAACTGGCAGAACCAGTGAAAAGAAGAGGCAAAAGGGTAAAACACACTGAAGAAGGAGCTTTTCTACCAGGCTTATCTTTTTCCTGTTCGCCAGATACAGGTTAAAGAAAAGAAGAAGAGTCATCAGCAAAAATCCCGTCGAGCTGATGGAATAGAGAAACACGTAGCAGTTTCCCACCATTAAGATCAGAGAAATCTTCCATTTCTTTCTCCCCGGCTTCAAATTCCAGCAATACAGGATCAACGCTGCTATCACAACATAAGTGATATGAAGGACATTTGGATGGGTAAAGCCAAGGCTCCAGCGGATAATGGGGCCCAGCCCGAACTTTTCATGCACAAGGACAGGCCCCGTATATCCTCCGCTGAACGTTCTGAAAACAGAAAACACAAAGCATGCGCTCCACATAACCAGGCCAATCTTCAGAACCCGTGACAGCTTCACGTCTTTTATTCCAATCGCCAGCGCCGCAAGAAGGAGGGCACTCTGATCATGGGAATGCAGATAAATCCAGATACTCAATACGCCTGCCGGAACTACCCATAATAAATCTGCAATCCGATAGCGGGTCAGTAAGAGCTTTACTGTCAGGCAGCACAGCGCCAGAACCAGGCAGATATTATATTCCCGAAGCCCTTCATACAACCCCGTTCCCTTTGCGTAGATCATTATCACCCAAAACAGGTAGTAGAAAATTTCGCTGATTTTCATTTCTCTATATACGCGCATTTTCATTTCTCCGTTTATTTCTTCCGGCAATCAGCATAATACAAAAAATTCCCCATCCGCTGACTGCCATGATCTGTCCTGCTCTACTCCCAGGCGCATGAAATTCCAGGTGCACTTCATGGTTTCCCCTTTTTACTGGCAATGCCATGAATCCGATATTTGCCTTTTCTATTTCCACCTTCCGCCCATCAATATATGCGCTCCAGCCCTCACTATACGGAACGCTGAGAAACAGCCAGGAATCCTGTGATGCATCCACATTTCCATCGATACAGTCTGTTCCCACCCGCAGGTTCTTAAGAGGCTCTTTTTCAAGACGGTTCGTCCAATCCGCAATATGACCTGTCGGATACCAGTATACTGTAATACTGTCAAGCTTTAAAGTACAATCCTCAGTAAAGGTGATCTTGATTTTCCGATCACCCGGAACAGCGGTTTTAACCAGGAAATCATCTGTTCCAATATAGTAAGCGCTGGTTCTGTTCCTGACCTGTATATCCGTGTTTCCTGTATTAATGTCTGTTGTCAGATCATTCAGGAGTTCCAAGCCACTCAGTTTTAGATAGACTTCTCCATCTGCATATTCTCTTTCCGGCAGATAAATCTGTATCTCGCTTCCCGGATGAACATGCAAGTATGACCCCTGTTTATCCATATTAAAATATTCTGCGCCATAAATCAATTCCTCGACGGAACTATATTTCAGTCCTGCCGCCTGTTCTATCTGCGTTCCACCTTCTACTACCACTGTCTGTAGCAACGCATCCATTTTCTGAAATACATTCAGCTTTTCAAACTCTTCTTCCGTCATACTGCTTTGATACAGGAACCCGAATGGAAGGCAGTTCTCATTTTCCCTCAATACAGTCGTATAATTTCCATTTTTATCCAACACTCTATCTTCATAAAATTCCGCGGAAACCAATGCCTCCAGCGCCTGTCGTCCATTCAGCCCTCTCAATATATGAGAAACAGAACGGATCCCCGGCGATATTTCCATCTGCCTGTAAAAATCATAAATATGTTCATTCGTAATGGAGAAGTATTGGGATGTACCATAATATCCCAAAACAAAAGATGCTCCATATGAGGTATCGTAAACATCCATCCGTCTGAAATCATCTTCCCCGTCCGATTGATTGGCAACACTTGCTTCTATCGTTTCATACAGACCGTCATTTTCCCGAAAGCCCGCACTGTAACCATCTCCTCCCAGAATCACCGGTCCTGTGATGATCAGACCATTTAGCACAATGTTATATAAGGAAAACGCCAGGAGCAGCCGCACCGTCCTCTCCGGAAAATACTTTCTTTTTATAAAATACCAGATTCCAAGGAACAGAAGCATCAGACCAACATAATAGAACAGACGAAGGTAAAGGGAAAGTTCCTTGCTGCTGCAGCAAAACTGCAGGACAAAAGTCCCCATAATCAGAACAGTTCCAAGAAGCAGTTCCTTTTTCCCCCAATCCACTTTTTCCGCCAGTACCTGTATCACCAACAGAGCCGCGAAAAAATATACCGCATGGCTCCACCTGTCAATGCTGTACGAAAATCCATTCATCACTGTTCCCGTGGCAGGAATGAAATAAGCACAGGTCAGCAAAATCAGAAGAAAAAGCGTACAGCGATCCCCCTTTTTCCTAAATACTGCAACCAAAATACAGAAAATCACAAGGATCGGAAGCACCAGGCAATCTGTCCACGCACGCGGTATAAACAGATACTCCAGGAACTGAATATACCTTTCACCGGAATACAAAAAAAGTTCCTTCAAATGCATTTCCGACCGCCCCGTTCTGCTGCTGTTAAAATAACCTGTTAACGCCGGCAGGAACGCCATTCCTGCCATCATGATTCCCAACAGATAATGTAATCCGCATTGAATTCCCTTTTCAATAAACGATTTCCAGCCTTTTTTCCTCTTCCTGATAAAATAGACTGCAAGAAAGTAGATAACGCAAAAAACAGTTTCCATATATAAATAATAGAAACCGTTCAGAGCCTGTATGAAAACAGCTACAACAAATAACGGGCAAAAGATTCTTTTCCCATCCAGAATTTTATCTATACCAAGCAGCAAAAGTGGAAGCCAGACCACAGGATTCAGATTTTGATAAAATTCCAGTCCCGTGACCAGAGAAAAACGGCTGAATACATAAATAAAAACACCGATAAGTACATATCTTCGATCCAATTTATGATAAAAACAGTACAACGAGAAAGTCACCCCGGAAGCATACATCTTTAAAAGAACAATGCAGTTAAATAGCTGTTCCGTATATTCCGGTGATACAAAAGCAGAAAGAACTGTGAAGATATCCCCAAATCCCAGCCAGCTTAATGCAGATATGACTCCTTCTCCCAATCCCAAAGAAAAATCAAAGTCTTTGACCTGAAATCCGCTGGTCATCCACTCTCTTAAGTATTTTCCAATATAAATCAGCACAGAATAGGTCTGGTTATATCCATCTCCGTCACGTATAAATCCGTTTCCTCTAAGGACAAACGGCAAAAATATAAGGAAGGAAAGTATAACAAAAAGAATGGTATACCAGAGCCAGTATGCAAATTTCTTTTCCGTCTTCTTAAACTCTATCATTCTTTTCCATCCTTTATCTACCAGACCACCCAAACACTCATCAATCTGTCTTTGATACCTTCCTGATCCCCTCATCCTTCACCTCATACACCACGTCACAGTTCTTAATCGTAGTAAGTCTGTGCGCAATAATAATGAGTGTCTTTTTTCCGGACAGGTTATCAATCGCCTCCATGACAGCGCTCTCCGTCTCATTGTCCAGAGCAGAGGTCGCCTCATCCAGAACCAGTACCTCCGGATCATGATACAATGCCCGCGCGATTCCGATCCTCTGGCGCTGGCCGCCGGACAGTCGTACTCCACCCTCTCCGATTTCCGTATCCAGCCCCTTATCCAGACTCTGAATAAATTCCTTCAGCTGAGCCTGTTCCAGCGCCCTCCAGATTTTATCCTCGTCCACACCATCCTCCGGAATACCGTATGCGATATTATTCCGTACCGTATCATCCATCAGGTAGATCGTCTGCGGAATGTATCCGAGATTCTTATGCCATGCCGCCATATGCTCTCTGATATCCGCGTTATCGACATATACGCCGCCTTCAACCGGCTCCAGCGCGCCAAGGATAATATCCGCAAGAGTAGTCTTTCCCGCGCCGGAAGGCCCAATCAGAGCGGTAGATTCATTCTTCTTAATGGAGAAACTGATATTTTTTAAGACATAAACATCTGTATCCGGATAATGAAAGGACATATTCCGCACCTCAATCTTCCCATTCAGGGGCAGGGGCGGCTCCGTTTTATCCGAATGTACCTTATTCTTCTCCAGTTCATCGATCTGCTTCAGGTCATGATAGACCGCGTCAATTGCAGGCTTATTGAACATTATCACACTTAAATAATTCGCCACCCGGTTAATGGAAGGCAGAAGGCGGAAGGCCGCCACCGCAAAAACGGACAGTGTGGAAATAAAGTAGACACTGTGCGTTCCGTTAAGCAGTTTAAACGCCACCACCAGCAAGAGCGCACAGATGCAGACCGCCTCCATGATCGGTCTGGGCGCTACCTGAAGAAATCTGTACGTCCGCTCACAGCTGGCATAATTTCTATAATTATAATCAAACTGACCCAGGAAAAAATCTTCCCGGTCCATGATCTTGGTTTCCTTGATACCGCCGAACGACTGCAGGAGCCATTTCGTAATTCCTGCATTATACTTTCTGTCCTCATTTCCAATCCGAGACAGATATTTCTTAAATGCTTTTGCGAAAAAGAGGAGGAACAGCCCCAGAATCGCTACTACGCCTACCGTGATCGTCTTATCCTGAACGAACAGGAAAATCCCCAGGACAACACAGACGCACAGCTCAGTAATCAGCTGAAGAATTGCCAAGACGCCAAGAAACATCATATTGGTATCATTACTCACATTCCGGATCAGCTCCGCGCTGTTATGAGAAAGATGAAACGCATACGGCTGGCGCATGTAGCAGTCCAGCATGCGGTATGCCAGCTTTCTCTGATTGCTGAACGTAAAATGATACTGCAGATTGTACATGACACACAGGTAAATATTTTTTACGATATAAATCACCGCAAGCGCAAGCGCAAGAAAAACCATAAAGGCTACATCCGTCTGGAACCCCAGCCCATCATATAAAACGGTCAGATACCATTTTTTCTGAATCGCTTCCGGATTCATGACAACCTCAATGAAGGGCATGATTGCCGTCACACCCATCAATTCCAGAAAAGTACCTATCGCAATCGCCACCAGAAGCAGCAATAAGCGTACTTTTTGCTGTCTGTTAAAAATATATCTGAGCTCATTCAACATTTTTTTCATGTGTAGTCCTGTCCGAATGCTTTTCGCCACAGCGCAGACATTCTTTTTTCATATTACTGATTTCGGCATCTAATATGTTCCCAGATCAAAGATATACCGATACTCATATTCTTTTCCCATAAGAAGCGCCCCATATGTCCCTCCGGCGCTTCCGGCCACAAGGCAGTTACAATCCGCCAGAAGAAGGATAGTCAGCAGATAATCTCTTCCCAGCTGATATTTGCTCTCCCCGCTTTTCGCCGAGATATCGTTGATATTTTCCTTCCCCGTATTATGATACCTTCTCGTTTTCAGCGCTTTCAGCTTTTCACCGTACTGCCGCTCAAACATCTCATAAATATCGTTGTCTTCCGTTGCCAGATAGACATAAGAACATTTTTGCTTATGCAACACCTCATCAACCTTAACCAGCACATCCGCGGTTTCTGGCTGTATGGGATGATCCTTTGGCCGGGTATTGGTATAATCGGTTCCACGGCATAATACGCCCAATACCCTTTCTCCATGGAACAATTCCCTTTTCAGCGCTTCCGCTTCTTCCAGTACTTCCTTTTTTACACGAAAATACCGTTGAAACAGATTGCGCCACATCCGATATTCTTCTGGATTTTTTACCATCCTGTCTTCCGGGAAAAAATTATTCTTTCCAATCAGCCCGCTGCTCAAAATGATATTTCTGCTTCTGCTGATATCTTTCAGGCTGTACCCGCATGGCTGCTCAAAATAAAATTCCCAGGAATTTTCCCTGCCTACCTGCTCTTCATCAAGATATGTATTCCGTTCCGACTGCATATCTATAACCGGAATATATCCTTTATCCAGAGCGTATTTTACCAGTCCCATATTTGTCATGACCAGCGAAAATAACCCCGCCTTACATTGGGCACGTCTGATTACCAAAAAAGTCTTATCCGGATTCTCTGCTCCCCAGGATACTTTTCTTTCCCGCCATTTCCACTGGACATAAAGATGATCGAAAAACGCCATCTTCTTCAGTTTTCCTTTGATATTCACATACTTACTCCCTGCATCAAAACATTTCGAGGCCAACCGAACTTACCAGTAGCATCCGCCTTCCACATCTCCGCTTCTTGTCGGAGTTTCTGAAGCTTTCGGAAACACCCACGCATCATTGAATTTCAATTGGGCTCTGGGATTTTCCACCCAGCGCTTTCCCTTTATACCGAACAAAATCTGCGTCACTCCCCCCATGTGAATGGCCTGCTTTCCAGCAGCCTTCAGCCTTGCGGCCAACGGGAAGCCATAAGCGCCACATCCGAGAATTGCCACATCAAAATCGATCTTCATAGCCTCATGGTACATATAATCCAGTGCATCAAACCAGGTATCAAACCGGTCATCTTTCTCGCCTGCAATCGTCTGCACCGCTTTTAACGTTTTTAATTCAAACTGCGGAAGGACATCTGTTCCCGGGAACAGGAGTTCCCTCCTTTCATACTGGGAACGGATGGACTCGTCAAAAGGATGAATTACAAGAACCTTCTTTCCTTCCAAGGCAGCCGACCAGGGTTCCTTACACCTCCATGGCTCCAGATAATTGAGAAAGGAAAGCTTTACCTGCGGCATATATTCCGTAATCACATAATCATCCATCTGGCAGTGCCACATTGCAAGAACATCTACCTGTTTACAGGCTTCCAGCATCAGATCCGTAAAATTCTCAGCCAAAGACGGATTATTCGGGAAGAAGCCGGACCATTCCATTAACCGTTTAAACCATTTATCAAAGCGGGCCTTTACCTCTTCCGTCTCGCCAAACAGTCTTCTTTTCAGGACACTGGTCATAACAGATAACTCTGTATTTCCAAAACGCGCAACCATAAATGGTTCCCCGGAACGCAGTTTCTGTGCAATCCATCGGTTGGTTTTTCGCTTCCCCATAATGAACTGATTTGCGTAAAAATGCATTACCGGATCAAAATTCAGATATTTTTCACAAATATGCCTTCTGATCACTTTATGAAAATAAAATTCCCGAAAAGCGCATCTTTTTTCATACAGCTTCCACTTTGTCTGCTTTGTCATCACTTCTGGCTCCTGCCCGTATCCTTCCCCTTCTCTTCCTGCGAAAAATCAATAAATTTATTCTCTTCCAGCCTGTATTTTCCGCCCTTTAAAAACTTATGCTTCACAACCCACCATCCGGGAACCCAGATGTACTTATGCATGGCAGGGGAAGCGCTTCCAATCATCCAGCAGTTGCGGTCACATTTGCGGGTGCATTCTCTCACCTTTTCCGCCTGCTCAGAGTTCCAGAGCTCGTCCCAGCTCTGCTCATGCAGGTTTCCCATTACCGCCTTCTTTTCCATTCCGTTGCAGGGAATCACATCACAGAACGGATCGATGAAAAATGCGTTCTTCGACATGTCACAGGGAAGAAGGCGCTTATTTCCATAAATATAATTGATCAGGCCATGGTTAAAATAGGCGCGAAACCACTTTTTGGGCGATTTACTTTTCAAAAGCTCATTAATCAGCTTCTCAAAATTTCTGGACACCTTTAGTTTATCATCAATTTTATTATCTGTCTTTCTGAAATAAAAAGAATTGTGAAGGGTGGCTGTGGCGAACTCCATGCCAAGCTCATTGGATATCTCATACAGAGGGACCAGGTCTTCACAGTTCATATCCTGAACTGTCATCCCGAATCCCACATCAGGATGGCCCATCTCTACCAGCTTCTTCAGCGTGCCATAGCCTCTGTTAAAGCCGTCCGGGATGCCTCTGATTTTATCGTTCGTCTCCTGCAGCCCTTCTATGCTGATCCGGATTCCCACTTTGGGAAACTCCTGGCACAGAGCCAGAATCCGGTCTGTGAAATAGCCGTTTGTAGATATGACAATTCTGTCAGACTTTTTATAGAGTTCTCTGACAATTTCCGGAATATCCTTTCGGATAAAGGGCTCGCCTCCGGTAATATTGGTAAATGCCATTTCCGGAAGCTTTTTGATATCTTCCAGAGTGATCTCTTCCTCCGGCCTGGTCGGGTCCCGGAAACAGTCGCACATATTGCAGTGAGCGTTACATCTGTATGTCACAATAACTGTCCCATAGAGGGTTCTCTTAGCCATTGTTCTGTCCCGCCTTTCTTACGTCTTCATCAATACCTTCTGCTCAGTATAACACAAACAGGGGTACAGGGCAAACCATTCATCATTTTTCAGAAGATATGTTATTAATCCCTCCATTATTTTCATTGATAGCTCTCTCTTTTTATCCTTTTCAAAAAGGTTAAGATAATACGCCATCCCCACCATATTATAATACTAAATAATACTGTCAATACTGGCAAACACCAGTTCCATATACTATTATCATTAAAGCCAGCCTTACCCACAAATATTTTCAATAGATCTCTTATGACAGGATGCAATATATAAACCCCTAAAGAATACTTTTCCCCGATATTACTCAGGCTCTTCAGAATATGACTTGTCACAGTGACCTCAGGATATTTCAAACAAAACATAAAACTACAGACCATAAATGGAATGTTAGAAAAATAAAGCTGATTCTCACCAGTAACCGCCCTCTCTATGACGGCCAGTCCACCCGTTCCCAAAAGAATCCAAAAAATTCTTTTACATGTTAGCAATTTCATAAATTTCTTTTCGTGGATTCGCAGATAGAATCCCAGTGCATAGCATGGGAATCCCAATAACCAAAAATTAGAGCACCAATACCATTGTATTTTTATTCCTGTTAAAGATCCAATCTCTCCCAAAAGTACATTTATGCATAACAAAGGAAGGATCAACAGGGTACATTTCTTCCATTTATTATGTTTCGCTATAGGGAAAGTAACAAGATAGCACATTATAAGGGCCACCAAAAACCAAGAAACATCCCCAATCAATGTATTTTGAAAAATAATAAAGCTAATTATATTTTTTATTGTAAATTTTGTATTCAGCCATTCGATCGTTCCACTAAAACTCCCATAGATAAGAAATGGCTGCAAAATATGCCAAATAAAATAAAAAACTTCCGTCCCAAGAAAAATAGCAGTAATATGTTTTACTTTATTTGGTAAAGCATTCCTGACTTTTGCCCCGTCTTCATTGTATATATAATATCCCGAAACCGCAAAAAATAACGGTACTGCGAAACGAGAAATCCCATATATTACTCTTCCAATATCTCCAGGGAAGCTACAATGTAACATAACAACACAAATGCTGGCAACTCCCTCCAGTATATTTAATAATACATTTCTTTTCTTTCTCATTTATTTCCCCTCATTACATCCGTTTTCACATTATCATAGCTTCTCTTTTTATTTCATCTGATAAAGCCGCTCCGCTTCCTCATACCCCGCAAGAAACCGGTCTGCCAGCCGATCCCATAGAAAATGCCGTTCCACCGTATCATGGGCATTTTTTTTCATTTTTTCATACATTTCCCTGTTTCCTGCAATTTGAAGAATTTTCTCTTCCCAGACAGAAGCTTCAAACCCTTCCAGCATATATCCGTTCTCTCCATCCCGGATCAAAACGCTTGCGCCGCCGTTTTGACTGCTGACCACGGGAAGGCCGAAATACAGCGCTTCCAGAAGAACCATGCCGAAAATCTCATAGTTACTCGGAAATACGAACAGGTTGGCATTTCTGTACACCAGCGCCAGCTCCTTCTGGGTTGCCTTCGGAATATAATGAATTCTTCCCTCATCCGTCCATTTTTTTATTCTTTCCAGAAACGGCTTTACATAATCGGGTTCTCCGCTTCCAACGATCACCAGCTCCAAGTGATCATTTTTTATGAGAAGCCGCTCAAAAAGCTCCGCCAGAAAATAGACATTTCTGCGCGCCTCGATTTTTCCCACATACAGCAGCCGGAATACGCTCTCGTCCGGATCCAGAAGACAGCGCACCTGCTCCTGCTGTTTTGCCTGAAACTGATCCTGATCCACTCCCACCCCCACTGCGTGCACATGGGAAAAGCCCTTTTTTCTCAGAAAATCAGCCGCAGGCTCACTCTTTGTCAGGCATACCGCCTTTTCCGGCCTTCTGTTTCTCAGAAACAGCGTGTCAAACACTCTGCATTTCAGATTATATCCCTTTGCGTATTCATGATAGTAAGGTCCATGATAGATGACCGTCGGCTTTCTCATCCGCGTATACAGCATCCAGCTTAAAATCTGATCATATTCGTGTACCTGAATCACATCATACTGAGAGATCAGCCGAAACACAGAGGGCATGATGCCGTTTTTAAAAAAGGAAAAGCCCTTCAGCCAGTAAATGATGAACGAATATTCCTTTCCGTCCTCGGAAAAGGTATACCGCTCCTTCCTGTCCTTCTGGCTTCCATTATATAAGACAATCCCGCATTCCAGACCTCTGCGTGTCAGTGCCTTTGCCAGTCCGATTTCCTGCACATTATAGGCGTTCAGATTCAATATGTCCGGAAAACTTCTTACGATCAGTATCTTCACTTCTGCCTGTCCTCGATTTTCAATATTTTATGTTTCACTTTTCTCATGAACCGGAAAAATTCCACACCGAACAGCTTCAGCATCAGCTTTTTCAGCTTCACAGGAATTTCTTCCCGAACCGTTCTCCAGGAGGCGGTATAATGATGCACCAACACAGTATTCTCTGTTATGGTATAGATCATATCGTATACATTGTATCCGCCGAAGACCTCATTCGGGAAAATGCGCATGCCGTCTCCGATCTCCTGATACTGCCCGTTAAATACCAGACCAAACTTGGCGGTCTCTCTGGCAAAAATAATGGGATTCGGCGTCAGCTGCATGCTTCCGTCCTCATTGTAGAAGCTGGTGCGGTCATAATAATCCAAAATCTCCTTCACTGCAGGATTCCCCTTCTGAGCGGCGAAGAACCCGGTCATCAGAGAATCCGGAAGTTCGAAGGCAATCACAAACCTGGCTCCGGCAAGCTTATCGGAAAAATCCCTTTTTACCTCGATATCCGTATCAAAATAAATGCCGCCATAGTGATACATCACATATACCCTGACATAGTCGCTGACAAAGGCATACTTTTTCGCCCTGTAAGCGTCTAAGGCAAAGGGATGCTCCTCCAGATTGAAGTTGCTCTCATTCCATTCCACAATCCGGTATTCCGGCATCTTCTTTTCCCATGTGCTGATGCATTTTCTGATGAATGCCGGCTTTTCCTTCCCGCCGAACCAGCTGTAATGGATCACTTTGGGAATATATTGTTCCATAATCCTCTTTCCGCCGCTGCAGGCGGCATCTTCTTCAGAAACTGTTCGTCGCTTCAAACAAAACATCCGGAGCACAGGTAATCTTGTCCGGATTCTCATTCAGCCAGGCTCCCCAGAACCCAAAGGAGCTCTGCGTGAAAATATTGTGCTTACACCGGGCCATCAGCTGCATATCACGAAAGCTTTCCGGTCCCTTATTCCAGTCCACAAAATATACCTTATCCTTTCGGAAATCAAGGCCAAATATTTTTTCATTTTTCTCACACCAACCCGTGCTTTTTTCGTCGCAGAAAAAAATGAATACCGGGTTTTCCGTTCGTTTCCTGATGTAATGAACCGCTCTTTTAAAATAGCCGTATTTATAACAGTCTCCGTTTACAAAAAGCATGTCGCTGCGCCTGGCATGAATCGCCACTGAATTGGTGTTCTGAACCAGCTCCAGCATTCTACGGTTTCTGTCATCCCGGATTTCCGGAAACTGAAATGCCTCCCGGATCTGCCTTTCAATCCGCTCCATGCCGAAGCCCTTATATCGAAATGCCAGTGAGTGGCCCGCAAATACATCCTGCGGATACTTTCGGAACACATCGACGCTCTGGTTCTTTTTCTCAATGATGGATTTCTGAAAGGCCTTCCTGAGCAGACGCTTGGTATGATACCCGGGCGCTGTCCGAAAAAAATCCGTCAACTTTCCTCTAAGCCTGACCTTCCGGCTCTCCTGCCGCTGCAGCCCCGGCCGTTTGTCCGGGATCATGCTGGCAAGTTCCAGTCCCTGCCTTTGGAAGGCCTCCACAATATAGGGGGCAAAATTCCAGTCCTCTTCCCAGAACCGGCTCTCTGCCACTTCTCTCAGAATCGTTTTCCACTGGCTCCGGTCAAAGCATTCCCTGATATTTGGAAGTTGAATACCGAAAATCCGCTCCAGCTCATATCCATTCCATTGGGAAAACATGCCCGGCATGTGCGGCAGCTCGTAAATCAGATTTTCCAGATAGTATTCTCCGTCCGGGTTGGCTTCTTTTATCGCCAGATATTCCGCATAATCCAGCATCTGGTTTCCCAAGCCGGAATCCATGTGAATGACTCTCATTACTCTGTTTTTTCCCCTTGATACAGTCTCACCAGCTTCTCACAGTATTCTTCCACCGTGTCAAAGCTCTTTTTCCGACAATTTTCCGTATATTCTGACAACAATTGCCTGTCATTCCACAATTTCCATATTTTATCGCACAATTCATCCACATCACCGCTGGCAAACAGCTCGCCCGTCCGCCCCTGTTCCACCAGTTCCGGGATCCCGCCGATATCCGCACCGATCACCGGCGTTCCATATGAGATGGATTCCATCACCGAAAACGGACAGTTCTCATACCACTCGGAAGGATAAATGCTGAAGGCAGCCTCCGCAATCAGCTGCTTTAAGGCATCCCCTGTCTGAAATCCCATATTTTCCACATTTTCTACCCCGTTTACTTCTGCCTCCAGGGGGCCGCTTCCCGCGAATATAAAAGGAATCTCCGGCAGCTTCCGGCAGGCATTCAATAATGTTCGTATCCCCTTTTCTTCCGCAAAGCGGCCAAAATAGAGGATATATTCCTTCTTTTCCGTTTTCCTTCCGGGAAACCGAGCCGCATCTTCTGTGCTTCCCACAAAATTATGCATGGCGATGGTTTTCCCTGTAAAAAGCGGATTACGGTCCAGCTTTTCCTTCATAAAGCGGGACGGGCAGATCAGGCAGTCCAGATGGCGGTAAGTTCCAAGCTGACGGTACAGGCCCCCTTCCATGCTCCCAAGTATGCTTCTGATTCTGGAATTATGGATACACCTGTGAGCCGCGCATTGCCAGAAGCCCCTTTCCAGACAGCGTTCGCAATTCTCTCCCGTTCCCGGGATGCGCATCATATGATTGGGGCAGATCAGCTGATAATCATGCGCTGTGTACAGCACACGTACGGCATGCCCGGTCTGTTTCCTGTATTTTTCAATCTCCATCAGGATAGAAGGGGTTAACTGAAAGTTAAAGTTATTCAGATGAACCACTTCGGGCTGAAAATCATCCAGAACCCTGCGGATTTTTACGCGCGCTTCCGTGGAATAGATAATCCGAAAAGGATACGTCAGCTTTGCCAGCTTTCCGGAATGAAAATCCATGCCGGAGGTATAGCTTTCCGCATGGTTTCCCACAATACGGCCTTCATGCTCCATGCCGAAGTACTGCACCTCATGCCCCATTCTCTGAAGCTGCCTTCCCGTTTCAAAGAGATAGGTTTCCGATCCGCCGTTGGGATACAGAAATTTATTGACCATCAGAATTTTCATCAGCTTCTCCGCTCCTTTTATGGTGTATACAGCTTCAGCGTTTCCGCCACAACATCGTCCCAGTTATATTTCGAGCAGATAAAATCCCGGCTTTCCTGTCTGATGGCTTCCACCCGTTCCGGAGCATCCAACAGTCCGGAAAGCTTCTGTTTCAGGTCCTCCACATCACCCTTTCGGAACGTAACGGCATGCTCTTCCACAACCTCCGTATTTTCCTTAATATCACTCACCAGACAACAGTTTCCGAAACTCATCGCTTCCAGCAGAGTCAGCGCCATACCTTCCACATCGCTTGGAAGGACGAACAGATAAGCGTTGGAATACAGTTCCTCCAGACACTGACCATGGACAAAGTCCGTCATGATAATTCGTTCATCCCTGGCCGCCATCTCACGGATCTGATCCATATAGGCATGACTGTGACTGCTTCCGCCGGCAATCACCAGCTTCTTTTCCGTTTTCATTTGATAAAATGCCTCAATCAGATAATGCAGCCCCTTTTCCGGCACAATTCTGGCAAGAAAGAGGATATAGCCGTCCTTTTCCAGTCCGTAACGCTCCCGGATCAGTTCCGCTTTTCTTACCTGCGGACAGGTAATTCCATTTGGAATAAAATGGGTTTGCCTTCCGTAATTTTCCAGGAAATATTCCTGCATGTTACGCGACAGGACGATCACTTCATCCGCGTACCTTGCTGCGATTTTCTCTCCAAGCTTCAGCATTCTGGAAGCAAAATTTCCCCATTTCGACCGCTGCCAGTCCAGTCCATGGATGGTTGCAACCACCCGGATGCCAAACAGCTTCGGAATCAGCAGCATGATACATGGTCCCTCCGCGTGAAAATGAATCACGTCATAACGTCCAAAGAGTGCACGGACAGCGGCAAAAAATGAATAGACGATCGCGTTCAGGGAACTGCTTTTGGGCGTGGGAATCGTAATCAGACGGATTCCATTATAGTATTTCCCACGTCGCTGATCAAACTGTTTTCCCGCTGTATGTTTCCCATAGCGGTTATAAGCATCCACCCTGCATCCCAGCTTCACCATTCTGGTGGACAGCTCGTCCACCACAATCTCCACACCGCCCTCTCTGGAAGGAATCCGTTTGTGGCCGATCATGGCGATTTTAAGAGACTTTTTCTGTTTCCGGTTCACCGCGTCTATCCCCCTCTTTCCCTTCATCCCCTCCCTGATCAGATCGAAAACAAAGGAGAAATTCGTATCCAGATACCGGACCAGGAGCCGTTTTGGATCCTGCCCGATCCGATACAGCCACTCCATGCATATCTCCTGCATCCATTTTGGAGCGCGCTTTACCGTTCCTGCATGAAAATCGAAACCGGCTCCCACCCCCAGCATAACGCCGCAGACTCTTCCGTCATGATCCGCCATCCATTTTTCCTGCTTCGGAGCGCCGAGTCCCACCCAGATGAAATCCGGCCTGGCTGCGTTGATCCGCTCCACAGCCTCCCGGTCCTCTTCCTCTGTCATAGGACGAAACGGAGGGGAATACATACCTGCAATCTTCATTTTCGGATATTTTTCGGACAGCTTATCTTTAAGTGCATCCAGCGTCTCCTGCGTGCTTCCGTAAAAATAATGCCGGTATCCCTTCTCCTCTGAAAGCCGGAACAGTTCCGGCATCAGATCCGGGCCGGGCACCCGTCCTGCCTCCTTTTCACCGCGCAGGTACTGAACGATGGAAAGGGGTTTTCCGTCCGGAATATTCATGGCGGCGCCGTTCTGCACCGCTCTGTACGCCGGATCCCGATAGGCCGTCACCGTGGTGTGCACATTGGAAACACAGATATAATGTCCCTTCAGTTCCTTCAGATGCGCTTCCATATAGCGCACCGTTTTATCCATATCCGTAACGTTGATTTTTGTCCCCAGGATGCTGTGATACTTCAAATTATCCGTCATTTGGTTCTCTTTTCCCATCTTTTTTTGAATATTCAGAAATCATTCACTGTTTTTTTATTTTTCTGATATTTTTATTTTTCCGCCGATTATTTCAGTCTTGTTTTCAGGATTCCATATAAATATTTGAATTCAAAGGTTCTTCCGAAGAAAAGAAGAAAAATTCCATTGTATACGACTGTCACGATAACCGCCATCACGATCATGCGAAGCAGGCTGACAGTGGAAAGCACCACATTTCCGGCAAGTGCGCAGATAACCAGCGCCAATAGGGAAACGCCGATGTAACGGAGCGCGTCATAAAAATAGCCGTTGGCCTTTCTGTCAAAGCAGGTACGGTAAATGATGACGGGCCGGATGATATTCGCGATCAGTCCGGACACAATCGTTCCAATATAAACGCCCAGAAGCCCGATGCGCTGCACCAGCACGATGGAGAGCACCAGGTTCACGGCCCCCTGAACCAGAGGGAGAAATTTATCCTGTTCAAACACGCCCGCTGCGGTTTTGTAATTAGAGAGCACCACCCGCTCCCCTTTAAAGTAAAAATCGATCAGAATCGCCCCTACCACGGCTGCGGGCAGAGCGAACCTGTCTCCATAATACCAGGAAATGAAAGGGGTCAGCAGCATGAAGAATCCCACCGAAGAAAATCCGTAGATCCAGGCTGCAAAAAAACGGTACACCCGGAACATTTCATACTGCTTTTCATCCGATTCCGTGGCAATCAGGTTGCCAAAACTGGAAATCACGGAGTTGAATATCACGTTGACAAAGTTGGCAATCAGATTGATCACCTTATTGTAATTGTCCACGTAACCGGACATGGTGACATTGATGAAGCTCGTAATAATAATGGAATCCGTCTGCAGCCTTGCGGCATCCCCCACCTTATGGCAGACCAGCGCCCCTGTTTTTTTCCTGATATCAGAAAATTCCTCTGTTGTGAGCTTTCTCACGTTTTTTTCCTTCAGCAGAGGATATTTCCGGTTCAGATATGCGTTCGCAAAAATCTTCTGGATCAGCTCAATGACAGCCGCCGCAAGCAGGTACAGATAGAAGTTCGGCACCAGCAGCAAAAGCACGATCTGTGTCAGCACAGTCGCGATTTTCGTGATCGTCAGAACATTGGACTGGATATAATTCTTCTGCTCCGCGTTGGGCAGACTGTACTTGTAAGCCACAAAGTAGGAACTCACCGTATTGAACAGAAAAATCAGATAATAACCGATCAGATCGGCGTTGCTGTCGATTCCCACCGGATCCTTGATGATGAATTTCAGAAAAGGAACCAGCGCAAGCCCCACGCAGGCGATCACAAGGGCGATCACCCGGTATGCCTTCTTATAAAACTGCATATAGGCCTTGACCGTTTCCTTATCCCCTCTGGCCACCGGCCCATACAGGCTGAAATTCACCGCCGTTCCCAGTCCCAGTTCTGCCAGGGAAAGTACGGAAAGAATGCTGCTGTAGGTACTGTTGACACCGAGCAGCGTTTCGCCCAGCTTTATGATGAATATCTTTTGTAAAGCGATTCCCAGAATCCCCGTTACGGCGTTGCTCAGATAGCCGAACATGATATTCCGGGCCGCATATTTCACTCGTCCCATTTACGACTTCTTTCTGTCTTTTTCCAGAATTTTACCCCATATTCATGTGTATCTTACCATAAATGACCGGTGTCTTCAACCGGACGTGGATTTTTGCCGCTTCTGTATCTTCTAGTATTGGTCCTCACAGACCGCCTTATACCGCACCTTCACAGCTACAGAACTTTCCCTTTTTCATCAACCAGCACCCATCCCTCCCAGAGTTCATGCATCCGCACCGGATCGATCACCTGGCTGTTCTTGTGCTTTGCCGGACGGATGGAAATCTTATCCCCCCGTCCATTCAGCCTGGCTCCCCAGAAGCTGAAGGTGCTGTTGGCACAGATATTGGCACGGCAGTGGCTCATCAGCTCGCAGTCAAAGAAACTGTCCGTTCCCCGATTCCAGTCCACAATGGTGTATTCCGCCCCCTGAAAATGCTCCTTCAGGTAAGCCGTATCGTCCGAGAACAGGTAAAAATGCACATCCGGCAGCTGTTCCCGCACATAGTTCATCGCCGTTTCATAATAGGCATCCGTACAAATGCCGCCGAACATACCGGCGTTCTCCGGATCCAGGTAGTCTCCCCGGCGGATATGAACGCTGACGGAATTTCCCTGCTCCATCCGCCCCGCCGTCTGCGCGTTTCTGGGATCCGCACTCTCCGGAAAGCGGATCTTCTCCCGCAGCAGGGGCATGATATCATGATAGTATTTTTCGCAGGCCCAGTGGCCTTCCAGATATCTGTCCGTGAAGGAAAAAATCTCCGGATGGTACATATCGGTTTCATAAAAATGCCTGTCCGCGGCGGGGTTCAGTTTTCGTTTTACCTTACCAAGGAAACCTGCCAGTCCGGAAAAACCGCTCTCTCCGGATAAAGCGCCCTTTCCAAGAAGCGCCTCACGCTCTTCCCGGGAAGCCGTCTCAAACTGCAGATTTTCAAACTGACGGAGTTCAAGGCCGCGCTTCGCCAGCACCTTCTCCTGCTGCGCGGCATCCTCAAACCAGGAAATATCCAGCTTCGCTTCTTTTCCCAGGGAACGGAATTTTTCATACAGCGCATACTGCTGCATTTGATTTCCCAGACCGCCCATCACTTTTATTATAATCATAGCTTTCTCTCTTTCATCCCATTCGCCTGTCATAAATCCAGAACAAAATGCTTCCTGCAGTGCAGCGCAGGCTGTCCGGCCTTCGCATCACCCAGGCAAGAATCCGATTGGCTCTATCCTGCGGGCGGATGGCATATTGATCCATCCGTTTCGAAAATCCGCCTTTTACGCAGATACTGCGGATTCTCCCGACATAACCGGAACGGGCTCCGCGAAGCTCATTCTTTATCACAAGCAGAATGAGATAAACCGATTCCTTTTCTTCCTGCTCCTGTCCGTTTGCGATTTTCTTATCTGTAAATACCTGGTGGACAGCATCTATCAATGCCCGAATGCCCTCTGTCATGGAAGGATCATATTTATGAACCATGGACGCCGGATTAAAAAAGTAATGGTACCAGGCAGACTCCTTCAAAATAATCAGGCGGCGGCAGTCGCAGAGGGCAGGCAGCACAATGTTTACATCCTCTCCCATACGGATTCTGGGATCACAGAAACGAAGATTTTCCAGAATCAGTTCTCTGGAAAACAGCTTCATACAACGGGACATGGAAACGGTCCGCCGCTCATTTCCCAGAAGATTTTCCTTCACCGCCAGAAGTCGTTCTCCCGTATAGCAGCCTGGTGCAAGTTCATGACGGCAGACCTGCACGCCGTCCGGGCGTTCAATCACAAAATTGCAGCAGATGACTTCTCCAGGCTCGCCTGCCGCTTCCTGCACCAGTCCTTCCACCATGCAGGCATCAATCCAGTCATCGCTGTCCACAAAGAGAAAATAATCTCCCACAGCCGCCCGTACTCCCTCTGTCCATGCAGACATCAGACCGCCGTTCGGCTTGTGGATCACACGGATCCGTTCATCCTGGACTGCATAATCGTCACACATCTGTGGACTTTTGTCCTTTGATCCATCATCTATCAGCAGAATTTCCAGATTTCGGAAGGTCTGTGTACGAATGCTTTCCACGCAGCGCTCCAGATAATCCTGGGCATTATAGACCGGGACTATGATGCTGATTTTCTTTTCAAACATGGTTTATCCTCTTCTTCTATCCGGATTTCCGGCCGTTCCCGACGCCAAGCACACGCCCGGGCACACCTGCCGCATGCGCTCCCTCCTGTGAAACGCTTTTTACCAGCACGCAGCCCGCTCCCACAATCACATGGTCAGCAATCCTGATATCGCCAATTACGCTGCACCCCCAGCCGAGCGTCACGTGGTTCCCCACCACAGGACTCGGCGTATCCGCCCCGGTATTCCCTATGCAGCAGTTTCCTGTAATCCGGCAGTATTCTCCAATACGGGCATCCTCATTTACCACAACAGGTGCGATATGATAAATCATCAGCCCCTTCCCAAAACAATTTTCCGGGATCTCAAAACCCAGGCGGATTCCCAACGAATACTTTCTGCGGTGATACCAGACAAAGGCAGCATGATGCCACAGTCCGCTGCTGTTTTTATGATATTCCGCATGGCGAAGCGTCCGAAGAAACTGCCAGATCCGAAACATTTTGGAACCGAGAAGCCCTGCACGAAAAAGCGCCATCCGATCTTTTCCAAAGTAAAGTTCCCGTTCGCAGGCCAGGTATTCCTTCAATTCTTCCTTACTGCGTATCATCCGCGCTCCTTCCCCAGTGCAGGCTCTCATCTAATACGTCAAAAACCCTCCGGTTCACTTTACTGTAATCAAACTGCAATGATTTCTTCCAGGCCTCCCCGCTGTACCGCCCATAATCTGAGAGGATCCGATCCATGGCCTGACGGATGCCCTGGACACTGCCGTCCGTCACCTCGCTGTCCAGACCGTAGGTGAGTACTTCCTTAATTCCTCCCACGTCCGTGGTCACCACTGGAAGCCCCGTGCTGATCGCCTCCAGAATGATCATGGGAATCCCTTCGAATGTGGAATTCATCACCAGCATGTCCGATTCCCACATAACCTTCTGAACCTCATCCGGAGTGACGGCACCATGGAAACGGATCCGGCGACTTCCCCCGGCCACCTCTTCCAGCTGACGGCGTTCTTCCCCGTCTCCAAAAATATTCAGAATGCAGTCTCTCTCCCAGCCTTTCGCCGCCTCGATGAGAGGGCCCACATTTTTAACTGCGGAAAGACGGCCCGCATAAAGAAGTCTGACCGGTTCTTTCGGCAGTGATCTCTCCTTTTGGGGATGGCATACAATAGAATTTCCCACATGGATAACTCTGGGATTATAGGCAGCATAGTCTTCCATGGTTTCCCTGTCCAGAGCAAAAACCGCAGTACTCTTTTTGATCACCTGCATCAGAAAGCTTTGAAACAGCCGCCGGATAAAGGGAGCCTTCTTGAAAAAGCGTACTCTTTTGTACATGTTCAGATAGGTACCATGGGAAAAAACATAACAGACAGCTCCAGGACGCATCAGGCGAACAGCGGCAAAAGCCTCCGGCGTATGAATATAGTTGACATCTTCCCTGCCGGGCGCAATCAGCCGGCGATACTTCAACAGGCCCTTCATATATTCCAGCCGCAAAGACTTTTTTACATTTCCCAGATCCGTCTCTGCCCGAACTACGGCAAGAAAGGAAAAGCATCCTCCTGCCGTTTCAATTGTCTGTATTCTTCCCACCTCGTCCGGGTCACAGGAAACGCCGGCAAGAAGCACATTACTGCAGCGCTCCGGATAATTTTCCGCCAGAAAGCGAAGAAAATTCCTGATACTGGTCACCTGTCCGCCCACCGGATAATCCCGGAAATTGCAGGTATCATACAAAATCAGCCTGTTCACCATATCCTCCTTCCTACAAACCGGAAAGAACGGCTGCTCCGGTCATACTTCTTCCATCATACCGAAAAGCTTCAGAGTCATTCCATCTCCCCATGGATAGCTTCCATAGCGCTGAGGGTACTGCGCAAAGCCTTCACATTCCGCAGAGCACTGCTCCACTCTGCCGTTCTTCACGCAGGAAAGAAGGAATTCCGCCGCTTTTCTGATCTGCTGCGTCCAGTCCTCCTCCAGACAGCCCCTGCGTACTCCTGCCAGCATGGCGCAGGCAATCATAGCCGTAGCAGAAGTATCCGCCGGACCTTCAGAGGCTGGCAGCAGCCAGGAGAAGCTGCCGTCCTGCCTCTGAAAATCTGATACTGCGCGGGTCAGGCGCTGCAGATATCCCTGCATAAAGGGAAACTGAGGGGTAGTCTCCGGCAGGATAGCCAAACTCTCCGCTATTCCCATCATCAGCCAGCCCACAGCCCTTCCCCAGCCCACACAGCCATATTTCACCCCTGTCCGGCTGTGGAACCCATGATAGGGAAGATCACTCGCCGCGTCCATTCCTCCATCCAGAAAATGTACGATCTGCACCACTCCCATTTTCACAAAGGCGCTTTCCCCGGTCAGAAGTCCGTACCTGCACAGAAAGGGACTGACCATTCCCACTGTATCCGCGTAGATATCTGCCTCATCTCTGGTTCGGTAAAGCAGGTTCCCATGCTCATCCTTTTTGTGTTCTCTCAGAAAGGATGCAAGCTTCGAGGCAGCCTCCAGATATTTTTTCTGCCCGGTATTTTCATATAGATCCAGAAGCGCCGTTCCATTTGCCGCATTATCCACATAATACAGCGGCACTCCCTTTCTGATCCACCGGTCAAAATATCTGCTGAGAACCTCCTCGCTTTTGCTGTCACGCCCCCCCTTCTGTACCTGAGAAAGCCCCGCCGCAAGCAGCGCGTTGGGCCAGGAATAACGGTCATACGGCGGTATCTGCTGACCGAGCGCATACTTTCTGACCGCTCTTTTCAGTCGATCCTTTCCGGTCAGTGCCGGCCAGTTAAACAACGTCCGGGCAGCCTGCTCCTGCAGGGCGTTGATTTTCTGTATGGTTTCCGTTCTCTGCAGAAGCTCCTGTAATCCTTCCATCTGTTCCAAAGCCTTTCTGAATGTTCTGGTTTTCCTTTTCCTCACATGGGATCCCTTCCGGCAAGCAGACGATCCAGCATTTTTCCGGTCTGTCTGGCCCGTTCCAGATAGGGAGGCATAACTGTTTTCAGTCTCCTTCGAATCTGTTCTTCTTCCCGCATCAGCCAGTCAAAACCTCTCGTTAATTCGTCCGTTTCCTGTAGAGACTGCACGGGCAGCACATAATTCTCCCAGGTGCCGAACAGATCCAGGGCGATTCCCCTCGCCTTAACCGAATAGCCAAGCACCATTGTGGGGACAAGTGAGGAATACGCCGCAATGGTGGAATGGGTTCTCGCTCCGATAAAAAAACGGCAGCGCGAGATGTATCCCTTCAGCGTTTCACAGTCAGAATCCTCAATCAGCACAACCCGTCCCGTATTCTGAAACTCTTTATACAGTGCTCTCAGCACTGTCCGGTCATCGTTGCTCTTCCAGACCACATGAGGAATCAGTACCACACCCATCCCGGTTGTTTCCAGAATATGGCGGATCAGATGCCTGTAATTTTCCATGGTAATACCGGATCTGCTTTCCCGCTCCACCACCATGGGACTCACATTCAGCCCCACCATATTTTCCTCCTCAAAGCCATCCGGGAGCGGAAGCCTTCTGGATGGAAGCAGGAATGCCGGATCAGGAACCAGATAGCTTTTCTCCTTCAGTCCAGCCTGGCAGAGAGCCTGCCAGGTAATGGATTCCCTGGCAATGATGCAGGCATAACGCTTCATATCTTCTATAATATCCGGCTCGGCAAGGAGTTCCGGCTCAATGGAGCAGCCAAGAAGAACCGTCATTGCTCCCTGCCTGGTAAAAAGAAGATTCGCAGCCTTCAGTTCCTTCAAAAGTTCCGGATAGCAGTAATTATCTCCCCCGATGGAAATATTCATCTGCCGCAGATTTCTTCCGCAGACCTCACGGAAACGATAGCGCATGGCCGCCTCCGGATCCTGCAGTACATGCTCCCGCAGGTAATACCAGGCATGGATGAACAAGTTCTTCCGTACCTTACGTTCCTCAATGAGCATTGCCATTCCCTTCAGCGAGTAGGTCTCATCCTCTGCAAGGCTGTTGGTCATCACGATCGCAGGCCTAGGAAGCATACGGATCACCGTATTGACAATGGCTTCACATCCATGATTTCCGCTTCCGGCATGCATATACAGAACAATTTTGTCCTTTTTCCCATGATAACGCCGCATTCCGCTCGTTCTCCTCCGTTCTTTCGGGCTGTCTTTCAGATATCTACTCTTGCGACAGATCCCTTTGTTTCCAGATATGATACAACCTCAAATACCCCATCGGCACATGCAGAAAAATCTGTCCCTTCAGGCGGTATCCCCTGGAAAGCCGCCTTCTTCCTGTCCTGCCCAGTTCCTTCCAGGCTTCAGCCGCCGCCCTGACGCATCTCTCCAGACAGGTTCCGTAGTTCTGTCTCACCACATCCGGATCCAGCAGGGCCAGCTTTCCCGCTACCAGCAGGGCCGCCTGAAACAGGCAGAGCCGTACATTTTCCTGCGCTTCCTTTCCAAACCCGGCCAGTTCCCTTTCCGCCATCTCCCAGCAGGTGATCTGATCCATATAGGAAGGCCGGAAGCCTTTCAACATGGCTCCCTCTTCGTTGATAAAATAGCAGTAGCCGCATGCACCGGTAACCAGCACCCGGTTCAGCCGGGCCATCAGCCGGGCCATGAACAGCAGATCCTCCCCGATGGAAAGGCCTTCAGGGAAACGCGTCTCTCCGATGGCCTCCCGTCGAAAGAGAATGCTCCAGCAGCGGGAGCTGCTCTGAAGAAGAAAACCGTTCACATACCCTTTCGCATCCATTACCAGACAGGGCGCGCAGGCCTGCGCTGCGGCTCCCGAATCCACCAAAGGCTCTGCCGTATGCCCGGCAGGCCTGTTTTTCTGTTCTCCATCCCTTGTTTCATCGAGGCAGGTTTTCCGGTAGCTTTCCCGCTCCTTCTCTCCCACCGCCAGATAGCCGCCCAGGATCATGTCTCCACCTTCCCGGGTGAGCTGTATCAGCTGCGTCTCCAGCATTTCAGGCAGAATCCAGTCGTCCGCATCCACAAAGGCCACATACTCTCCCTGTGCCTCATCCAGCCCCAGATTACGGGCGGAGGACACGCCGCCGTTTTCCTTCCGTAACAGGCGGATGCGGCCATCCTGCCCGGCGAAGCGCTCACAGAGGGCGGCGCTTCCATCCGTCGATCCATCATCGATGACGAGGATTTCCAGTTCCCGGTGGGTCTGGCGGATGAGGCTTTCCAGACAGTCGGCAAGATAACGTTCTGCGTTGTAGGCCGGCACAATAACCGAAATCAGGGGATTCACCGCGTGAGCACCTCCCAGTATTGTTCAACACGACTGTCCCAGTCGAAACGCTTCACGTTTTCATAGCCCTTCGCAATCAGCTCCTTCTGCAGCTTCTCATCCCCAAGCAGACGGAGGATGCAGGAAACCGTCCCCTCGATATCGTCCGGATCGGTCAGAAGACCGGCGTCACCGATCACCTCCGGCAGGGAGGAGCGGTTGGAGCAGATCACGGGAACGCCCAGCTGCATGGCCTCCAGCGGCGGGAATCCAAACCCCTCGATCAGGGACAGAAACAAAAAGGCGCTGGCCCCTGCCAGCAGACTGTGCATCTCTTCTCCACTCTCGATGTAACGGCAGCAGGTCACATACTCCGCCGCCTGAGGGCTCAACACCTCTCCGCCCGGAATGCTCTGCGGGCTTTCGATGCCGATGATCACCAGTCTGGCCGGATTCTTTCCCTCCCGGATTTCCGCCTGAAAATAGGCCTCATAGGTTTTCAGAACGCCGAGTGCATTCTTATGGGGAAGGGTGGATACCCCTGCATACAGATAGGGACCGTCCGGCTTCAGCGAAGAAGGCACATCGGAGCAGGGAACCGGATTGACGCCGTTGTAAATCACGGTGGTACGGCTCTCACAGCCCGGACAGATTTTCTCCATCTCCTGCTGAGAATAGTGCGATATGGTCACAATCCTGTCCGCATGGCGGATGGACGCCCGCAGCCGGCTCATGATATAGGCATTTTCCACCCGGTTCAGCGTGCCGGGGAAATTCTGGTCATAAAAGAAGGGAATCAGATCATGGACGATGATCACGTCCTTTCCCCGGTAAAACAGCGGGCGGTAGCCTCTGGGAAACAGCACCCGGTCCCCTCCTTCCCTTTTGACCGCACGGGGTACGCCGAAAAGTTCCCAGAGCGTATAGACGATCCGGTTTGTGGCATTTCCCTTCACCTGAACGAACCGTACGCCGGGCACTTCGAAGTCCTTCCGGTTATATTTATTTCCCAGCACCACGATCTCCTCGCAATGTTCCCCATTCTGATTTGTCTGCGCCAGATTCCGGGTCAGATTTTTTGCCAGGTTATAAATACCGATGCTCTTTCCCTGTCCCTTCACCAGCTTAAAACAGTCAATGACTAACCGCATATTTTCATTTCCTCTCTGATCGAAACGGCTTTTTTGTCCGCCGTTTCCGGATCTTTCCCTCTTTTTTTATTCTGAAAGGAAGTCTGCCGCCAGACGGACTTCATCCTGCCTCACCGGCCGTTCTCCCCCTGATTCCGGCCGGGAGGTTCCACAGATACAACCTCCGTTTCTCCGCATCCGGCGCATTCTTTCCTCTGCCGGCCACGATACCACCCCAGTACGCCCCCATGAGAAAGAGCGCGTAATTTCTTCCCATAAAAACGGAAATAAAATGCGCCTCCAGCATGGTATACAGGGCAAAGGACAGAAGCATCATAAAGCCGAAGGGATCCTTCCGCCTGCGGCATTCCCACAGGAGCAGCGCGTACATGATCACATACGCCGCGCCCGGAATGATCCCGTACCAGTAGAACAGCCGCACATAGCCCAGGTCAAAATATTTGACGTTTTCCGGACGGGAAAACAGCCGCCAGTTACGGAGCATCCCGCCGCCCTCCTGCAGGGTGTTCATGCTGGTGATGCGTCCGGTAATGAAACGGTCGATATAGGTATAAAAAGGCCCCTGATAGGGCTCATAATACGCGATCCATACGGACAGGGCCACACAGGCAAAAAGCGCTGCAATGCCCAGCGCATAGAGAAGCTTTCCTTCCCGCGCCTTTTTTCCGTATGCAAGAAGCAGGGACAGTACAAGCGTGAAAATCAGAAACATCAGACCCGTTCTCGACCGTGTGGGAACGAACAGCAGAATGCCCGCCAGCGCGATCAGGCCGTAATGCCACAGCTTCATTTTTTCATGCCACAGATAAATGCCCAGCGTGGCAAGCGCCCAGAACAGACAGTAGCAGGCGTTGGGATGCCCCAGACCGAAGGTATAACGCAGTCCTCTGTCTCCGTCGTCGATGATGTACATGTTCCCGAAGATACCCGCAGCCGCCAGGAACACCAGAACCAGGCAGCCGGAAAGCGTTACGAAAAAGGCCAGCTTCAGCGCCTTTTTCACATCCACATCCCGGAAAGCCGCGCAGAACACCACCAGGCGGACCGCCTCGTCCCGGTCGGAGCACAGGTAACAGATGCCTGCCAGAACCCCGAAGAACAGCAGCCACAGCCATTCCCGCAGAGTAAATCTGCTGCACAGCACCTTGACTGAGAAAAGCAGAAAGGTCAGCCGGAACAGCTGTCCCTGAAACGGGTTGGTCCAGACGCTTGTATCCACAACCACGATGAAGAGTTCCAGAAGCAGACCGGCCCAGAAACAGATCCGGCCGATCTGTGCAATTCGTTTCTCTCCTGTTTTTTCTGCGGTGATTCTTTCCATCTTTACCTCCATGCCGAAGCGATCACAGCAGTTTTGTGCTTCGGCGCAAAACTGCCGATTGAAAAATAAGCCATCGGGCTTATTTTTCAATCTTTTCTTCTCCATTCAGCGCTTCAGGCCCAGTTTATGCAGAAGGCCGTTCCAGTAACCCAGCACCGTATTGTGCCAGAACCAGACCGCCCGCTGCTTCAGATATTCTCCCAATGAGGCCCCGCAGGCGGAAGCGGTTTTCCAACCCTGTCCGTACATCACGGTGAGACGGAGCATTTCCTTCCTGCAGTCCTCCTGTGCCTTAAGCCCGTATTTCTCATACATCAGAAGGCGGTCCTGATATTTGCGGATATCCTTCTCCGTGAAGCTTTCCGTATACTGTTCCTCGTGGACGCCGATGGAGATAAGCGGCTCCGGCGTGAAGGCAAAACGGGGATTCTTCTGCAGAATTTCAAAATAGAGGAACATGTCCGAGGCCCAGTTGCTTCTCTCGTCAAAGGCCGCGCCGCAGGCCCGGTACAAGGTCGCGGAAGGCGCGCCGATCTCATTTCCCAGAAACAGATAACGATAATCCCGCCTCAGCCGCTCCACATATTCTTTTCCGGCAGCCCTTTCCCAAGTCCGCTTCTTCGACACCTGTCTGGTGCCGCAGAAGGCCAGGGAGGCCTGCGGGTCCTCATCCAGCAGCGCCGTCAGCTTTTCCAGGCTGTCCGCCCGGGTAAACCAGTCGTCGCTAAACATGATCTTGATATATTCCCCTTCCGCCAGGGAGAGGGCTTTATTCCAGTTGAAAATATGGCCCAGGGGCTTTTCATTGTGCACATAGCGCAGGCGGCTCATGCGGGGCGCGGTCCAGTGGGTGTCGGCAGCTTCCGCGCCCGCACTTTTTCCGCTCCGGATCTCCTCCACCAGCGCCTCGATCTCCCCGTTGGTGGAATCATCCGTCAGAATGATCTCCACATCCTGCATGGTCTGGGCGGCGATGGAGGAAAGAAGCCGCCTCACCTCCGCCTCGTTATTATAGGCCGGAATGCAGATGGAGACCTTCGGCCTTTTATCCTGCCTCATCTCTTTCTCCATCTCTCTCATCCCTTCCCGGTCAGTTTTCTGCAGATGCGTTTCACGCCCCTGCCTGCCCGGTAATAATTTTTCCGGAGCCAGGACTTCGTATGCCGCAGCGCCTTCTGTACGCCGCCTTCCTTTTTCAGGATCAGAAAATCATACTCGGGAAGGTGGTTTCGCAGATATTCCGGGTAGGTATCGTCGATTTCCACCAGACGGAAGGAGGCGTTTCTTCCGAAAATGTCCTTCCCGTCCTTGATGTTGTCCACCACTCCGGAGAGGATCTCCGCCTTGTTGAATTCCTGGTGAGCAGCGGATCTCACCTTTTCAGCCACCCGCTTCTTCGCGTTCTTTTCCCCGTGTCCGCCCATATAGCCGAAATGCCAGCCGCCGTCGGAAACACGGATACCGATCTCCTTACGCTCCGGAAAACGGAGCTCTCCCAGCTGAAGGTTCTGCTCCCGCAGGAGGCGGAAGCTGCAAAGTTTGGAGCCGATCCACTGCTTTTTCTTAATGCCAGGGAACTCGCCCGCGTAGGAAAGCAGGTTTCCCGATATCTCCTCCATGTTCAGGTAGCAGTAAAACATCCGCTGGGCGAAGTGATAGATCTTCGTGGGGTCAAAATTCCGCAGGATCTCCTTCACCTTTTCCGGATTGGGAATCTCGTCCAGGTCGCTGAAAAGGATGATGTCCTCATCCGTACAGTCCTTTAAGCCCCGTCCCACCGCGTTTTTCTGGAAGGTGTCCCGGTCGTGGGTGTAGCCGGGCGGCGTATCCTCCACCACCACATGGATGATCTTGTGGGCAAATTCCGCGAACATTTCCTTATTTTCTTCATAATACAGAGGCTTCGGATTCCCGGAAAAGGTCTCCGTGGCCTCGCTGATCACGAACCGATCCACCACCGGGTCCATGATGTGAAGCCGGAGCTTCAGAATATCCAGTTCGTTAAAAAACTGAAAGCAATCGTATACCATACTGGCTCCTCTTTATCCCGGCGGCGTCCGCCGATTCTGTTTTTATGCCCGTTTCAGCGCGCCGGGAACAGTCAGCCGTTTACCAGCTTCCCGTGAAACCTGCGCAGGGCGTTCATCACCGGATGTTTTCTGCGGAAGTCCGGATAGCCCGCGTTGGTTCCTGCCCATTTGTGAAACAGGAACGGGGTAATCCCCTCAATCTCCGGAATCATGTTCTCATGGCCGAAATATTTCGCCACCTCCAGGGGCGCGATCCGCATGCCCTCCGCCTCCAGCAGATGGCGGATCCGGCAGCAGAGAAAGCCATCCTCGTTGTACCATCCTTTTTCCGGCGTCCAGGGAATGTCCGCCTTCTTCGGGTAGTCCAGCAGCCGCTTGCTGCGGATGCCCACGCTGTTTCCCACCCGGCAGAGGTTGCCGTGGATGTCCCGGTAGGTGGTATTGTCCCCCTCCTTCGGAAGCGGCCAGGGGGAGCCGATATAGTCGTAATCCAGAAATTCCTTCCGCCACATCTCCGGATGCACCACGAAGCCGTCCGAATGGATGAGCAGAACGAACTCCGTCTCGATGTAGTCGCCCAGTTCATACACGCACTTGTAATTGAAATCGTCTATGCTGGAAAGGCGGGAGGTATGCCGGTAATGGATCCCCTTCGGCAGAAACAGGGGCTTTTTATCCGTGATGATGAGGACATCCGCAAAATGGATTCCCCGCATGCTGTATTCCAGCGCCTTCACCGCCGCGCGCACCTGAACGCTGGTCATGGCGCAGAGGGTGACGTTGGGAAGCTGAAGCTTTTCACTTTCTTTCATGGTTGTTTTCATCCGTTTCGGTTCCACAATTTTATTTCAGCAGCAGGGCCAGCACCTTTGGCCTGGCTCCGGTCTGATACCTGAATCCAAAATGATGACGAATGATTTCAGGAATATAATATTGCTCCTTATAAATCTTAAGATATCCCTGTTTTATCATCGCACTGATCTCTTCTGATGTCAAAGGCAGCTTTTCCAGGTTAAGCGGAAGTGTTTTTTCTTCTTCCCTGATGGTCTCCAGTTTTTCAAAAACGCCATATAAGGATCTGATTTCCTGCTTAATCTCCTCCACCTTTCCGTTTGAACACGGAATGATCGCCTTTCTGATTTCCGAGGGCATTAAAAACCGGTCTTTGTACAGCAGATTTACGGCGGCGGAATTCTCAGTGGAATACATCAGAAATCTTACAATATCCCTCGCCTGCAGCTGACCATTAAAATCAGATAATGCTGCGATTACCCATCTGGAGGTAAAAGCTTCCTTAGAGTCGTCCCGTCCCAGCTTACTGCCCCAAAATCTTTTTAACTTCTGATCAATCACTTCCTTCGGGGCCTTCGTGATCGGCACATCAGGCATCAGCATATCGTCCGCCTGCATAGCGATCCACAATGCCAGACGGAGAGCCTCTGTCTGAGACCATTTCAATTCAAATCCGGCGAACTGACTCTTAAACTGTGTATAATTTGTCGTTATTGCATCCTCTGCCAGATCCTGTCTCAGGAAAATAATGACACCTATATTTTCACCGCCGAATTCACTCACTCTGTTCAGAAGCCCCCGACACAATGCCTCAATTGCCTTTTTCGCATTTTCCGTCAAAGTAAGATCATCAAAAAGGGTTTCAACCCCGTCTACAATAAAAAGAACTCTTTTCTTTCTTTCAGCAAGATAATGGTCCAATTCTGTAAGGGACGCGAATCCGCCCACAGAAGAAAGCAGCGTTTTTTCCCAAAAATCCCGCCATTCCGTACTGCTGTGTTCCTCTTCTCTGTATTTTTCCGCCTGTTCTTCATTTACCGCATAAACGGAATCCGATACGTTTTTCCCAAGCGCAGTGCCCGCATTACGGATGCAGGCTTTTAATAAAGGAGTAAACCTGCTTCTGTCAGGGCTTGCCAGAACAGGTACGATCACTGTCTCAGGCGCTTCATCCTTCCTGGCATCCGGTATCACCGATTCGACAAAGGCATTCCAGCTCTTCTTGATCAGCAGCTGTTTATAAAGATAGGTCTTTCCCGATCCTTTCGCACCGAGTACGGCAATCCTTGGAATTTCTCTGCGAAATTCCCTGGCGATTCTCTGGATCACATCCGTACAAAGCATATTGGAAGATGCAGAGCCTTCCGCAACAATTTCATTTTTTGTAAAATTATATAATTTTTCAAGGGCGCGCCGTACCCGGGATTCCTCCAGATCACTGGATTTTTTATCCTCTTTTTCCAAAGAAAACAGGCTGCCGACCAGTTCCTTTGTTTTGACACGCATATCCGTATTTGCCAGCTTTCCACATACCTGAACGATTCCTTCCTGATGGATCAGCCTGCTGTCAAACTCAAATTCGGTGATATAGTCGGCCAGTTCCAGATCTCCATCCTCTTCGTCTTCCTTTTCTGCACCTTCCCCGTTATCCTTTGTATCTGTAATCGCTCCGATCAGCTGTCCCTTGATTCCCGTCAAAGTTTCCTCTCCCAGCGGCTCGTCTGTCGGCACCATGGTAAGAAGAATCTGCGGCATGCAGTCCCGGTCCCTGAAATAATCCTTCATCTGCCGCAGAATCAGACAGGTTCCGCGTACGGACTGCATAGAGGTGGAAGAAACAAAATATTTCTGAACACGGGGATCAAAAATAAACGGAGCCGAATACTCGCTTAATCCTGCCCGCAAATCAATAATAACCAGATCTGCTCCCAGCTTTTTCCCCAGAGTGGAAAAAAATTCCGGAAGAATAAATTTATTGGAACTGGCTGTGAGCAGAATTTCAGGGCTTGCATAATTGCCCATCAACTGTTCTTTTTCCCGATAGGCCGGGATAAAAAAGTGCTGCTCCCGAATCGACTGCGTTTCAAAGGTTAAAACAGATTTCTCCGCAAGATGGCTGACTTTTTCCACGAGATCTTCACGCCACCCATTGGAATGAAGAAGCGCAAGAAGGTCCAGATAACTGATATCACCGCCATTGCTCTGTTCCTGCGCCATCCAGGTAAGGCCGGGAGCTTCCAGATCTCCATCTACGATCAGAACCTTCTTTTCCCCGCCAAACTGCTCTGTAATCTCCCTCACGAAGCTGATTACCGACAGGGTTCTGCCAACACCTCCTTTATAGGAGTGAAAGGCAATAACCGGCACATCCGGAAGCAGCCTGTCCGGCATGGACGGCTGTCTTCCGCCACTCAGATAAATATTTCTGAACAAAGGCGTGACCACATCTTTTTGCGGAACGGCATCAGGTTCACAGGAGTATACGATCTGCAGGCGCTGATCCGTCATCGTAAGAAGAATCGTCTGCGTCTCTCTGTCATACAGCCCTTTAAAAAGCCTCTGCCAGAAATCATCAGCCCTTTTTTCAGAGCTCACAGTTACTTCAATGGTATCGCTGTATGTCTCAACACGGACCCACTCCTCAGGCCAGTTCATTCTGTTCAGTTGTAATTCAATATCAATATCCTTCCATGTATAAAATTTTTTCATCCTACACCTCTTTACAACTGCTCATCAAGCCATCCCGCAATATCTTTTAACGTTTCCTCCGCCTGCTCCTCTTCTTTATAATCCAAGGTCTCCACTCCATATCTCCACAGCTGATTAAAATCTTTCGGAGAAACCTGTTCTTTTTTCCTGGTACGGATTCCCTTTAATCGAAATCTGTCTTCCGCATCCAGTTTTTTCAAAAGCTTTTTCAGGTTGTGTCCATCATCCTTTAACGTATCCATTCCGTCACAGGCAAGCAATTCTGCATACGTATTTTTCTGGATCCTTTTCAGAAGCAGACATTTCAGACCGCATTCCACAGAATAAAACAGGAGCAGTCTCCTGCTTTTATCATATCCCTGTATTCCTTTATAACAGTTATAATGTGTTTTAAAGCCATCCCGAAATTCTCTCCGTGTAACAGGTATCACTCCGGCTCCCTCCTGTGTGGTAAAACTGTCCTCTCAGACACGCACCCGATACCCCGCCCGTCTCATCAGCGAATACAGAATCTTCTTCAGGTAAAAAACGCCGTACCGCACTTTTGCTTCCAGCAGGCACAGGCTTCTTTTCAGCCCTTCCGGACGTTTTCCCGCCCTGCGGTACCTGGCAGATTTCTCCCGATAGGCCGCAAGCTCCTTCCTGCATTCCTCCGGAGAAAACAGCCTCCCTTTCCGGTCCTGATACTGAAAGATGCTGTAGATGTTCTGCTCCGAAGCCCAGTAACCGTCTGACACGTTGTGTCTGGCCCAGTATTTGGGCGCGATGGCGGCCCGAAGGGTCTCCGAGGTGTACGCCGGGAAAAAGGCAAAGGTGGAGTTGGACAGAAGCAGATATCTGGCGTTCTTGATCATCACATAGTCCCTGTCCAGATCCGAGTGATAGACCGGCAGGCCGGGCAGCAGCTTGCGGGCCGCCTCCGGGTCGTCCGTGACAATGATAAACTCCATATCGGGACGGATCTTTCTCATGTTTTTCATCCCGTTCATCCAGTAGCTGCGGTCCAGATACAGCTCCGGGTGGCCGGTGTATTCCCCGCCCCTGTAATTTATGATACACAGATTGTCTCTGGTAAATTCATGGCTGTCATACTCCGGGCGCACCTTCAGCCATTCCCGGATCTGCTCCCGGTATTTTCCGAAATATCCTTCGTCCTGCATGTTCCCGTAAATCAGCGTGTCATCGGGAAGGCCGTGCAGGGCCGGATCCTCTCCCGCCACATAGCAGCCGTGCTCCATGTCGTGGCGTGAGGTTCCCTGGAAAAAACGGAGCTCCTTTTCGTCATAGCGCTTCAGGGACCCCTTCGGCACGCCGTCCTCTCCGATTTTTTCTCCCAGGTCCATGTCCATGAAATACATGCCCTTTTTGCTGTGGATATTCACGGCGAGCTGTTCCTGGCCTGCCGTTCCGAATGCGCAGCCTCTCTCCAGAGCGATGCAGCGGGCCGTCACATAGCAGAACAGCTGGTTTCCCAGCCCCTGCCCTTTTAAAAATTCGGTTCCGATCATAATTTCCTCGTTTTTTAACACACATGAAAGCCGATTGCTTCGCACCTTCGGTGCTCCCGCAATCGCGGACGGAATGCAGATCAAAGCTTTCCTTTTGTCATGGTTATCTTTCCCTGATCCACATTGTAGATGATATCACAATTCTCTATCGTCCGCAATCTGTGGGCGATGATGATCAGGGTCTTGCGCCCGTGGAAGCTGTCGATGGCCTCCATGATGGCGCTTTCGGTATCGTTGTCCAGAGCGGATGTGGCCTCGTCAAAAACCAGGATCTCCGGGTTGTGGTAAAGGGCGCGGGCGATGCCGATTCTCTGGCGCTGGCCGCCGGAAAGACGCACGCCTCTGTCTCCCACGCTGGTGTTCAGCTGCTCCGGCATCTGTTCCACGAATTCCTTCATCTGCGCTTCCGCCAGCACCTCCCAGACCCTGTCGTCGTCAATCTGATCCGGCTCCACGCCGAAGGCGATGTTCTCCCGCAGGGAATCGTCCGTCAGGAAGATGGACTGGGGGATGTAGCCGATGTGGGAAAGCCAGGAAGGGTAATTGTCGAATATATTTTTTCCGCCGCAGGAGATGGTTCCCTGCTGCACCTTCAGAAGCCCCATCAGGATGTCGATGGCCGTGGTCTTTCCTGCGCCGGAGGGTCCCATCACGCCCACGCTCTTTCCGATGGGGATGCGCATATTGGCATCCTCCAGCACGTTTTTCGTGGAGTTGGGATAGGCGTAGGTGATGTGATCCATGCGGATCTCATCCTTCACGGGAATGGGCGCGGCGTTTGCGTCGTCCTTATTCTGATACTCCCCGTATTTGGTATAGTCGCTGAAATCCACATTTTCATAAACATAATCCAGGGAAGGCTGAAAGAACGCAATATTGGTCATGTGGCCGTTGAGGCGGTTGACGCTGGGAATCAGGCGGGTGGCCGCGTAGCCGAAGGCCGCGATCTGGGTCACCATGGCGGTCAGATCCTGATCCATCAGAATATAGACTCCCAGATATCCCAGAATGCCTCCCATGCAGATGGTCTCGATCAGAAGCCTGGGGATGTTGTTGAGCACGTTGTATTTGCTGGTCACCTCCCCGGCGATCTGGGAATACTTACGGAAATTCCGGGCAAAAAACGCTTCCCGGTGCAGGATTTTCACATCCTTGATGCCGTAGATGGACTGAAGCCTCCATTTTCCCATGCGGCTCTGCACCTTCTGGGATTTTAATCCCATGGCGTTCAGCTTCGGTTTCATCACCTTTATGATCAGCAGGGTCATCACGCCCAGAATGCCGCCCAGTATCAGGGTCATCCTCCAGTCCACCACAAGCAGGAATACGCAGATGAACACGGCAACCACACCTTCCGAAGCCAGCTGGATGTATTCCATGAGGATAGTGAACACCTTGGGCACGTCGCTGTCCACCAGACGGAATACGGTGGGAATATCCGCGTTCAGATAAAATTCATAGGGCCGGTTCAGGTATTCCTCCAGCATGTAGCTGACCGTACGGAACTGATTGGAATTGACGAATCGGGCCTGCACGTAGGTGACAAGCAGCAGAAAGAGGTTCTTCACCACGATGATGCCGATGACCAGCCCAAGCAGAAGAAGGATAAAATTGTTGAAATTTTCCTCCGTGAGCGTAAAACCCAGCCAGCCGCAGACCATCTGCACCGTTTCATTCTGAAGCATCCCGTCCCGGTCGATAACCGCCTGCACCAGAGGAAGAATGGCAGAGATACCGATGGTCTCCAGAAGGCCGCTGATCAGGATCATGACGCCCAGTCCGCAGACCCTGCGCTTCTGTGCCTTGCTCAATATGTGTCTGAGTTTGCTGATGTTTTCAATCATATCCGTATCATTCCTTCCGTATAGATATCCCTGCACTCCCGTCCGTTGATCCATCTGGCGGGCGCGATCACCTGCTTTTCCGGATTGTCGTTCAGCCAGGCTCCCCACCAGCTGAAGCTGCTGTTTGCGATAATGTTATGGCGGCAGCGGCTCATCAGATACAGGTCCAGATAACCCTTTTCTTCGCTTCCGCCCTCCACCGGAACGCAGTCCGGCCCGGCCAGATGCTCCTTCGTCCATTCCATGTCGTTGGAAAAGAGGAAAAACACCGCCTCCGGCTCCTTCTCCCGGATCTGCGCCATCGCCTTTCGGTAATAATCCAGGGTGCAGATCCCTTCGTACATGCCGTTATGGCTGGCATGCAGATAGTCGCCGCGGCGCACATGCACCGACACCGACGGAACGGCTTCAATCCGCGTGAGGATTTCCCGATAACTTTCCGAAAACTCCTTTTTCATCCGTTCGGAAAAGGTCAGCCTGCGGCGGACCTCTTCCTTCACATCCGCAAAATATTTTTCACTCTGAAAAAAGCCCGTCAGATAGACCGGATCCCGTTCAAAAACCGTTTCGTCATACTCCATGTCCCTTTCCCGGTAAAGCAGACTCTTTCTTCCCGTGAGTTTTCTCCGGATCCGGGAAAGCGGAGACAGGGAGGAATCCGTATACCGGATCACCTCATCCTCTGACGCCCGTTCATAGTCCGCGTCAAACACCGAAAGCTGCACCGGCCTTCTGTCCGGCGTCCGGTAGTCGGACACATCGTCGATTTTCACATGCTTCCCTTTTGCCCGAAGGCTCAGATACAGGGCGTATTCAAACATCTGGTTGCCCAGCCCGCCCGATAATTGCAGGATGACCACTTCTTTTTCCTCTTTCTTTTATGAAGCCGCGGCCCGTTTTTCCCCGACCGGCAATTTGGAGACGGACCGTCAGGCGCGCCCCGTTTTAAGGGGTAGCAGAATCCTCTCGTTCAGCTCCGTCATGATCCGGTACAGAAAAGGCGAAGCCAGAAAAATCTGCATTTTCCGCCTTTCATTCGCCCCTGCCCCCGGCCAGCCGTAAACCTGATCCATCTCTCGCCTGCCTTCCAGAACCAGCGCCCGGATTCTTTCGCGGTACCGCTTCTGTTCCTGTTTCATCCCGGCCGGAACGCCCCGGCCGCTTCCTTCGCGCAGGCAGCGGTTATAATAGAGCAGCAGCCTCTTGTAGAAAAAGTACCGGTGCTGCCAGGCCAGGTCTTCCCTGCCGATGGAACGAAGGAACGCCTCTTTCTCCCGGTAGGCCGGGATCTGATCGGTGAAAATCCGCTCTCCCAGGCCCTTTCCCATGATGCTTCCTTCCCGCTCGCAGACATAATTGTATTCCGCCCGGTCCAGATAGACCAGACGGTCCGCGCGTGCCAGCAGCTTCGTGGTGTATACAATATCCTCATACAGCTTTCCCTCCGGGAAACGCAGCTCTCCCATCAGCTCCCTGCGGTACAGCTTGTTCCAGGCCGCATTGCGGAGGGGAACGGCGTCGTTTTCCGCGATGAACTGCTCCAACGCCTCGCTGCCCTCCAGCACCACCGCCTTCGAGGTGGAGCCGTCAATCGTCTTCTTCAGATAAATCTGCCGGTAACGGCAGACCGCGATGGGCGCGTCAAAATCCCGGATGCAGGCGTAAAGATCCGCATACATGCCGGGTTCCACCCAGTCGTCTCCGTCCACGAAGGCGATCAGGCTTCCGGACGCGATCTTAACACCCGCGTTCCTGGCATCCGACAGGCCGCCGTTTTCCTTGTGAAGCACCCGGATTCTGGGATCCTCCTTCGTTAGCGCGTCGCAGAGCGCGCCGCTTCCGTCCGTGGAACCGTCGTCCACCAGCAGGATCTCCAGCCGCCCGTAGGTCTGGGCCATGAGGGAACGCACGCACCGCTCCACGTAGGCTTCAATGTTATAAACCGCGACCACCACGGAGATCAGCTCCTGCGAAGACGGCTCCGCGGGCACAGGCTGGTAGCTTTCTACAATTCTCACATTCCGCTCCTTTCCGAACGGCGCGCCGCACCCTCCTTCTGCAGAAAATCCTGAAACATGAGCAGATACCAGACCTGCGGTCTCCAGATGCCCTGCTCCGTGAAATCCTTCCAGATCCGCCCTGCCGCATCCGCATCCAGGAACCCCTGGGAGCGGATCAGCGCCGGATCCAGAAGCGATTCCGCCCAGGCGCGAAGTTCCGGCTCCAGAAGCCATCTGCGGATGGGAATGGAAAAGCCCTTTTTCGGCCGATCCATCATCTCCTTCGGAACATAGCGGTAAAGCACATCCCGAAGCAGAAGCTTCCCGGTATCCTGCTGCCGCAGATACTCTTCCGGCAGGGACCAGGCAAACTCCACCACATCCTTGTCCAGCATGGGCACCCTGGTCTCCAGAGACACCGCCATGGCTGTCCGGTCCACCTTGACCAGAATGTCATCCGGATGGTAGAGGAGCATGTCCTGAAGCTGCACCGCTTTCAGCGGGGTCCTGTCAAAAAGCTCCGCCGGAAAACGGCTGTAGAACTCCCGGACGCAGTTCCGTGCGCTCCTCCCGCCGCCGAAGGCGTCCCGGCTGCCGGAAACATCCTGCCCGCCGGAAACGCTCCCGTCCATCCGCGCAATCCGCTCCACCAAAGCCTCACGCTCATAGTTGGTACGGTACACATCCAGGATGCTGTCCGAAAGGAGCAGCTTTCCCTTCAGGCCGATCCCTTCCCTTCCGGAAAGGGGAAGCAGGCCGATCAGTCCGCCCGCTGCCTTTCTGAGCGCCGCCGGCTGGGAACGCAGCTTTCCCCAGATCCGCTCACACCAGCCGTAAATGTTGTAGCCTGCGAACAGCTCGTCCCCGCCGTCTCCGGACAGAGCCACCGTCACATGCTCTCTGGTCATGCGGCTTACCAGATATGTGGGGATCTGGGAGGAATCTCCGAAGGGTTCCGCAAACATGGAAGAAAGCCGGGGAATCACCTCCTTCGCCTCCTTCTCCGTAATCGTAAGGCGCATGTGATCCGTTCCCAGATGGGCGGCAATCCGCTCCGCCGCGTCCGCTTCGTTATATTCCCTTTCCTCCATGCCGATGGTAAAGGTGCGCACCTTTCCGGGCGCCAGGGACTGCATCAGGGAAACGATGGTGCTGCTGTCAATCCCTGCCGACAGGAACGCCCCCACCGGAACGTCTGCCACCATCTGCCCTTTAATGGATTCCTTCAGGAGCCGCTCCAGCTCGTCCGCCGCCTCCTGTCTGCTTCCCGCAAACGGATTCCGGCTGCCCCTCTCCGCCGCCTCCCGCATGGACCAGTAGGACTCGACGGTCGGTTCCTGTTCCTGCAGGAAGGGCGCCCGGATGGTCAGAATGCAGCCTGCGGGAAGCTTGCGGATGTTTTCATAGATACTGTAAGGCGCGGGAATATAGCCGTGGGTGAAGTAGAAGGGAAGAACGCTTCTGTCAATCCGCCCCTCAAAGCCGTCCAGCACGGCGATGCTTCCCAGATCGGAGGCGAAGACAAAACTTCCCGCCACGCGGCCATAGTACAGAGGCTTTTCTCCCACCCGGTCCCGTGCCAGGGTCAGGGTGCGCTCCTTTTTGTCCCAGAACGCCGCGGCAAACATTCCCTTACACAGAGAAAGGGCCTGCCTGATCCCGTAGTGCTCCGCCGCTTCCAGCAGCACCTCCGTATCCGAAGTTCCCCGGAAGGCCTGCACGCGCCCTTCCTTTAAAAGCCGCTCCGCGATTTCCCTGTGATTGTAGATCTCCCCGTTAAAGGAAATTACAAACCTGCCGCTGTGGGACTGCATGGGCTGCGCTCCCGTCTCCGACAGATCCACGATGGCCAGCCGCCTGTGACCCAGCGCCACGCTGCCGTCCTCCTCTGCCCAGAGTCCGGAGCCGTCCGGCCCTCTGTGCTGCATGCGCTCGCACATTCTGATCAGATTGCTTTTCCAGTCTCCCCGCCATCCGCACAGGCCTGCAATTCCGCACATGCCTCACTCCTCCTCTATCACCTTGAAATCCTTATTTTCAATCCGCTCATAAATGGTAGCCTTGGCTTCTTCCAGCTCCTGCGACCATCTTTCATAGGACTCGTCCCAGCTTTCATACCCGGCGGTTCCGCGCTTGTCCTCGAACTCATAATTTTCATCCAGGTATTTTCCCAGAAAGGCGGTGTATTTCTCCGCTCCGATGGCGTTGGCATGGCCGCCGTAGTCATAGAAGTCCGTGGCGAAATCCACGCCGATTTCTTCATAATAATCGTTGAAATTCAGGAAGTTGTAGCCGTAGGGCTCGATGATGTCCGCAATATAATTATACTGGGCCTGCTTTTCATAGGTCATAGTGTTGGGAGACACGATGAACAGGGCGTTCATTTCATGCTCCTTCAGATACTCCAGCAGGTCCCGCAGAACCTCCTCCTGATCCGCCGGGATGGGCTGGCGCTCCGTCACCCAGGAATAATCCGCCATTTCGCTGGGCCCTATCTCGTCGCTGATGAAATGTCCCTTCAGCGGATGCTCATTCTCATAGCGGAAAGCCGCAAGTTGGCTCGGCATGACGATGGTCTTCCAGTTGGAGTGGTATTTGAAAATGTCAAAATAGTAGGTATAACGTTCGCTCACATCGTCCACCAGCGCGTTGATGGTCTGAATGCGGTTCCAGGAATATTTCATGTTGTCGGTGACACCACGGGTGAACGCCATGTTCTGCGTCAGATCCTCGTCTGATGCCAGGTACATGCGCATCTCGAAAATATAGAGGGAAGGGTTCTGGGTCTTCTCCGCCTCCTGGATCAGATATTTTGCCGCCTTCGGCCGCTGGTTGTTGGTGGAAAGGGGATAGGTGGTGATTCCGTAATCCGCCCAGATTTTCGGCGCCGCATAATAGGGATACACCGGACTGGAGCCGATCAGAATGGCATCGATGGTATTGTCAGGCTCCGCATAGAAACCGGCAAACCGCGCCTTGAGATCCCCGCTTGTGCGTATGATATAGGTAAGATGCGTCAGTATGATAAAAAAAATGGCCAAAAATACCACGGCCTGAAGCAGCTGTTTCTTCCTCATTTCGCCGTCTTTTCTCCTGTCTTTCCTTTCCCCCGGCTCATTATTCCTCATTTCCTCCTGCCGCGCCGCGCCCGCCCTATCGCGCTGCACTCGTCCTACCGTGCTGCACTCGTCCTACCGTGCTGCACTCGTCCTACCGTGCTGCACTCGTCCTATCGTGCAGCACTCGCTCTACCGTGCCGCGCAGCTCAGCAGATAGTCCATCCATTCCGCGTTCACCCGTTCCGGGTGGTATTCTTCCAGAAGCAGGGCCGCCTGCTTCCCCATTCTCTCCGCGCTTTCCTCATCCGAAAAAATCCGCAGCAGCCTGTCGGCCAGCGCCTCCTCATCCCCCACCGGGATCAGGTATCCGTTGACGCCATCTTCGATTAACTCCCGCGGGCCGCCGCAAGGACAGTCCGTAGAAATGGAAGGGATCCCCAGGCACATGGCCTCGATCAGAGCGTTGGGCATGCCCTCATGTCCGGAGGAAAGAACGAAGGCGCTGGCCGTCCGGATTTTCTCCGCCACGTCGCTGACCGCTCCGGGAAACTGCGCCCGGTCCGAAAGTCCAAGCTCCTGCGCCTTTCTGATCAGCTCCTGGCGTTTCTCCCCGTCCCCGTAGATGACCAGAGAAGCGTCCGGAAACTCCGGCGCAATCCGGGCGAAGGCGCGCAGGATCAGCGCATGGTTTTTATTGGCATCCACCCGTCCCACTGACACGATTCTCCCGTCCGGCCGTTCCGTCCTTCTTTCCCGGACAAACGCGGGATTCAGGGGATTTTTCAGAATCACCGCCTTCTTCCGGATCACGGGCGGAAAAAAGTCCCTGGCCGCGCCGGTCTGGACGATCACCCCCGCCGCGCAGGCAAAGAGGGTCTTCGCCAGAAAACGCATGGGAAAGTTATAGTATTCGCTTTTCGGCTCTCCCCGCACGGAAACCACAGCGGGAATCCCGGTAAAGCGGGTGCACAGAAGCGTCATGATATTATTTTTCCCGATAAAGGAAAGGATGCAGTCCGGCGCAAGCTCCCGGAATATCCGGCGCAGCTTCCGGTATCTGGCCAGAAAATCTCCGCTCCGGCTGCCCGTTTCCTCCTGAGGCGTGATCTCGCTTAAGATGCGTGGGATTCCCGCCGGAAGGGCATACTCCTCCTCGCAGATATACTGGGTCACAAGCGTCACCCGCACGCCGTTTCTGTGCAGATAATCCGCCAGATTCACCATCACCCGTTCCGCGCCTCCCTTGCGGAGCGCGCTGATAAACAGAACGATATGCTTTTGCGTTTCCTGAGCCACACGCTCCATACGCGCTCCTTTCCCGGCTTCAGCGCCGCTTTTCATCAGCCGCAGTATTTCTCATACCACTGCTGGAAGGTGAAGAAGGACCATGTCACCTTGGAAAAATTGGCCCCTGTAGCCGGGCCCGCATCTCCGGTCTCAAGATAATGCTTCACCAGCCCGCTCACATAATCCGCATCGAAAATCCCCTGCCGTTTCAGGAAGCCTGCATCCGCAAAATCAAGAAGCTGCTCCCTTAAGGGGCCGCGCAGCCACTTGTCCAGAGGCACGCCGAAGCCCACCTTGGGACGGTCCAGAAGCTCCTTCGGGATATAATCATAGGCGATGTCCTTCAAAATCCTTTTTTTCACGCCTTTTTCATATTTAAAGCTGTGCGGCAGGCGGAAGGAATACTCCATCACATCCCGGTCCAGGATGGGACATCTCGCTTCCAGGGAATACTTCATGGAAGCCCGGTCCACCTTGCAGAGGATGTCTCCCGGCAGATAAGTGTCCATGTCCAGAAGCATCCGGCGGATCTGCCAGTTGTCCACGCCGTAAGCGCTTTCCATCGGGTACTTGCAGTTTAAGGCCTCTCCCGGCACCATCCGGTGCGCTGTCTCAATGTAGCTGGGTGAGCAGAACTGTGTTTTGGTCTCTTTTTCCCGGTTCTGCGCCACCACCTGCACCCGGAAGGGAAGCTTCTTCATCAGCCCCGCCTGCCTGAGCCCCGGCAGGGAACAGAGACCGTTTACCAGGCCGCCCGCCGCGTCCAGCATCTGGGCCTGGGCCACATTTTCATAAATATTATAGCCGCAGTAAAACTCGTCCCCGCCGTCGCCGGACAGGGCCACCGTCACCTGCTGCCTGGCAAGCTGAGATACCAGCATGGTGGCGATCTGGGAACTGTCCGCGAAGGGCTCGTCATAATACTGAGGAATGCTCTCCACCAGCCGGAACATTTCCTGCTCGTCGATGATCAGCTCCGTATGATCCGTTCCCAGATATTCGGCCACCGCCTTCGCGTATTTCGCCTCGTTGAACCGCTCCTCCGAAAAGCCGATGGAAAAGGTTTTCACCGGCTTTCCCGCATGCTCCTGCGCGATGGCGGTCACCAGAGAGGAATCATAGCCGCCGCTTAAAAAGCTGCCCAGCGGAACATCCGCGATCATACGGGAGGCGACGGATTTTTTCAGAAGCTCCTTCAGCTCAGCCTTCGCCTGTCCGTAGTCCGTCACAGGTTCTGACATGCACTCCCGGTATACCTTTTTAATATCCCAGAACTTCCACTTCCGCACCCGGCGCCCGTTTCCCCGATCCTGTCTGCTGACGCCTTCGGCATACTCCGGCGCATCCGCCGCATAGGCCGCGTCCGGATCCAGCGCAAACCGGAGGATTCCGCCCGGTTCCACCTTGTACACATTTTCAAAAATGGTGTCCGGCGCGTTGATGTACTGCTGATACAGGAAACGGGGAAGCACCTCCCTGCGGATTCTGCCCGAAAATCCGGGGCAGGCCATGATGGGCTTCAGTTCAGAGGCAAATACCAGATTTTCCCCATCCAGCCAGTAATAAAGGGGCTTTTTGCCGATCCGGTCCCGGATCAGATACACCGCCTGTTTTCTCCGGTCGTAGAGAGCGATGGCAAACATCCCGTTAAACCGCTCCACGCAGGAAATTCCCCATTTCAGATAGGCCGCAAGAATCACCTCCGTGTCGCAGTTGGAACGAAACGGATAATCGGAAAGCTCTTTTTTCAGTTCCTGAAAATTGTAAACCTCTCCGTTATAGACGATGCTGACGCTGCCGTCCGGAGCGCCGCAGTAGCCCTGGGAGTGCATGGGCTGATGCCCCAGCTCGGACAGATCCAGGATGGAAAGGCGGCGCTGGGCCAGCCCCACCTGATAGCCGAAGGCTGCGGGGAAAATCTCTTCCCCGGAATCATCCGGCCCTCTGTGAACCATGGTATCGTTCATGCTTTTCAGCTGCTTTTTCGTGATCTGCCTGGTGCTGATAAAACCGCAGATTCCACACATGGGCGTTCCTCCCCTTTTTCTGCCGCCGGCAGGCGGCATTTTTATGAAGGAATTGGCCGCGAGGCCAATTTCCAGGACAAAGCGAAGCTTTGCCCGCCTTTCTGTCATCGGCAGGTGACATTTAACTCCAACGCGAACGCAGTTCGTGTTTCACAGAAGATCTCTCACCGTTGCAAAATGCTTGCACTCATTATCTATGGTATCCAGAAGCTCCTCGTTTCTCTCTTCGATCAGCGTCCGGAAATTTTCCAGATTATCATAGCCCTGCTTAGTCCAGGAGTAGGGATGCGTCAGGATCTGTACCTTGTCGTTCCCCAGAAGCGTCTCCCGGTCCGGTTTTCCATAATTCCAGCGGTGCTGGGCATCGGAAATGTATTTCACCGCCAGCTTCGTATCCGGCGTCACCTTTTCCGCAAAGGTAAAATACTCATCCTGATAGGCGTTGATGATGCCGGGCAACTTAATGTCCTCCCGCAGCACGTCCGCCGATGGACGATGAATGGAAAACTCCATGATCTCAAATCCGAACATCTCGCTGAGCACGTTGATCTCCTGCATGATCTTTTTCCGGATCAGATCCATATCGGTCAGACCGTTCAGGGCGAAATGCAGACCGATCTCATGGCCTCTTTCATGCATGTAGTGGATCATGTCCATATTCCGTTTGGAAAGGATATTATAGGAATTGTTGGTCCACTGGAAAAAATAGGTGGACGTGAAGTCCATGGAAAGCTCCAGCTTGGAAAGAGCAAAGGCGCGGTCTACGGAAAACTCCACATCATGGCGCATGATGATGAACTGATCCTTCCCCCTCGCCTGCTTGAAATTGGCCATCCGGCCGCTCTCCTTAATGATCTGTATGATCTCTTTGTATTCTTTGTAGGAAAACATGTCTGTAATCTCCATATCCGTTTTGACGGCCGCCCGGCATAAGACTCTGACCAGCTTCAGCCGATCAAAGTCTCGATATAATCTCTCCACTGTTCAAATACCGCCTGGCCGTTTGCAATTTCCGCAATCTTTCTGGCATTCTCGCCAAGACGTTCGGCCTCTTCGGGATTCTCGATCAGCCGGCAGATTCCCGCCGCCATCGCGTCTTCATCCTTGATGGGAACCAGAAGTCCGTTATAACCGTCCTGCATCACTGTCCGCGGCCCTCCGCAGGGACAGTCCGTCGCCACGATGGGAAGTCCCAGAGCCATGGCTTCCAGAAGGGCGTTGGGAAGCCCCTCCCAGTCGGAAGAGAAAGCATAAACAGCCGCATCGTTCAAAACCTTCTCCAGCTCGTCGCTCGCTCCCATCAGTGTCACGAAGCTTTCCGCGTGTTTTTCCGCGATCAGCGCTTCCAGAAGCTCCTTCGTCCCGTCAAAGGAATCACCGCCGTAAATCTTCAGGTCATAGTCCGGATGCTTTTCATGCACCTTCACAAAAGCGCGGATGAGCATGAGCTGATTCTTGAAGTCCACCAGCCTGCCCGACTGCACCACCGTCTTCGTGCGCTTTTCAGGACGCGGCACACCGATATACTTGTCATTGATGGGATTTAAAATGATTCTGGATTTCCGCTGCGTCCCCTCCGGGAAAAATTCTTTCTGCCCCTGCGTCTGGAACACGCAGCCTGCGGCCCTGGGAAACAGGAGCGGTATCTGAATCTTATCCGCCAGAGAATCATAATGCCCCACCGGATCGGTCCGTATCGAAATGATGACCGGGACCTTCATTCCCACGGTCGCCATCAGCGCCCGGTAATTCGCCTTCTGCGCAAAGGCGATCAGCACATCCGGCTGATACTTCTTCACAAACTGCCGCAGATGCGTCACCCGTCGCACGATCTGCACCGCCCGGCTCTGCCTCTTATCTTCTTCCGTCAGTCCCACATGAACCCGCTGAATGCCTTCATCTATCTGAAATTCATTTTCTCCAAACCATTCCGTGGCTATGAATACCTCATACCCTTCGGCATAAAACTGATGAGCCAGGTTCGTGACCACCCGTTCCGCCCCGCCCTGCTCCAGACAGTTCAAATGAAACGCAATCCTGCGCATGCCTTCCTCCGATACTCCCGCAATTCAACCGTATCTGCCATTCTTCCGCCGCCTTCTGCGGCTTTTTGAATGCTTATAATCACTTCAGTTTAACACAATCACCTTTTAATGACAAGATTTTTCCAACGCTACGAGCCGTGCAGCCGGAAGAATGGGAAATGCCCGGGGAGGACGGTCGGCCGCAGGCTGACTGTTTTCCCCGGGCGTTTCTCGTTCTTCCGGATATGCGGCGACAGCCGCTAAGCGAAAGACCGCAGGTCTTGAGCCTGCACGGCGATCGGTACCAATACCTTTATTCCGTGCAGCCGGAAGAACGGGAGAAGCGGACGGGAAGCAGCCAGCCCGCAGGGCTGGATATTTCCCGGACGTTTTTCCCGTTTTTCCGGATATGCGGCGACAGCCGCTAAGCGAAAGACCGCAGGTCTTGAACCTGCACGGCGATCGGGGCCAATACCTTTATTTCGTGCAGCCGGGAGGGCATGAAATGCGTCAGGGATCCCCCCACCTTTTCAAATCCCCGCCTTCTTTTCAAATTCCGCCACCGTTTCCGAAGCCACAGCCAGATCCAGAAGCTGGTTCAGTCTGTCCATGTTCTTCTGGGAGGAAATATACGTCAGGCATTTTTCCGGCACACTTCCCTTCTTTTCCAGAATCCGCAGGAGCGCCGCAGACACTCCCTTGCATATTCCGTTTCGTTCTCCAATCTTTTTCCCTCTTTCCTCCCCTCTCTTTTCGCCGATTTTCTCCCCTTCGCTCACGCCATCCGCGTACCATTCATCCAACGCTCTGCACATATCGTAATGCTCCTCCTTTCTGTTCAATCCTTTCAACAGTCTCGTTTCATGCGCCGACGCCGCCAGAAAAATCGCAGCATTGCTGGAAAGATGTGAAAATACAGCACGGTTTTCTTCCACATACCGCTTCAGCCCCTCCTTATCCTCCTGATACTGGAGAAAGCCGAACACCTGCCTCAGTTCCGTATGCAGCAAGCTGATATCTATTCCCGCTGAACCATTCCGCCTGACAGAAATGACATGGATCGGATAGTCCGGAACCAGAGAGCGGATCATGCTGTCTTTCTCCGGAAATGCCAGCATGTCATGAAGCCGCACCGGCCGGTCCCATTCTTCTTCTCCGAAATACAGGATCAGAGTGATCACCGGCACAATTCTGTCCTCCCGAAAGAAGGCGGGGAGGCCGGTTTTCAGACCCAGGCGCTTCCTGTTTTCCTCTTCCGTTCTTCGTACCTGATTCTGATAGTCCGCGCCGTCAAACTGCATGATGCGGACCGGCGCGCTGTAATCGACCTGTTCCTGGTTTTCAATGCCCAGAAGCACCAGCTGTACGCCGTCCTTCTGGTACATTTTCACCACATCCCTGACATGCTTGTAAGGCCGCGCGTATTCCGGCCGGGGCTGAACGGAATCTTCTGTCATCAGGCTTCCGGGATCGATCACCTGCTTTCCGCCATACATCCAGGCGTTGAACAGATCCGCAAAGATCTGTGGATCTGAAAAATAGGCACCAAGGGCAACATCGTTTTTTCCCATGCATCTTAGTCCTTTCGTTCATTATACATGGCGGGACATAAGACCGCAATCGGATCCCCCTGCGAAAGAGTCTGTCTGAGCAACGCTCCGCAGTATCCCTGCCTGTCATTTTCGGTTGCAATTCTCTCCTGATCGGATCTGTGGAACGAACTGTTCCAAAAGAACACATTTTTCAGAAATGATTGTGAAAAAAGAATCTTTTTCAGGAATATCTTTCTCCCTGCCGTATGCAGGAAGCTCTATAAGTAAAATCATCATATCATACCGATTTGTAATCTGCAATCCTTTTTGCAGTCCGTTCCCGCCCCCTGCACATGTAACCCGGTAGCTTCCGCTTCAGAACATTTGTAAAAAATCTTCTTCTGTGATAAATTGAAGCTGTTCCGTCCCGCAGCCGTTTTGAAAGAGTCTCCAGCCGGACGGGATTTATCTGAAAATTCAAATATATTTTTTGTTTTTTATGAAAGAAAGGATTTTATTATGAAAAGTTCAGAAGTTTTAAGGCGCATGCTGCGCGCAGTGGACCATAAAAGCTACCCGGCCTACAAGGATCTGAGAGGGGCCTATTCCTTCGGGAGCTTCGTTCTTGGAATCGATCATGTACAGGGAGATCCCTTTGCCTCCCCTTCCCGGCTCAGCGTCCAGATTGACGGCGCAAAGGCGGCCTTTCCGCCCGCCTATTATAAGGAAAAACACTGCCGCATCGCCCTGCAGGACTACCTGAACCGGTTGTTTTATCAGGAAATTGAAAAATACACCTTTAAGGCCAAAGGCTCCGGAAAAAGCGGTCTGATTTCGGTAAGCCGCTGCGGCCAGAAAATTCTGGAGCGCTCCGCCGTCACCATCCGTCCGGCGGACGGCCAGCTTCTAGTGCGCTTTTCCGTGGGTTTTCCCGCAAATGGCCGGACCATCAACGCCTCCCAGCTGGAGCGCATTCTCTTTGAGTTCCTTCCGGCCTGTGTCACAGCCACATTGTTTTACCGCAGGCTTCCCGCCGCAAAGGTACAGTCCGTCATCCATCTGGCCGAGGATCAGCAGTTCATCCGCTCTCAGCTCGCCTCCCTTGGACTGTGCGCTTTCGTGGCGAACGGCTCCATCCTGCCCCGCCAGTCCGGCGTATCGGACCGGCCCATGAAGGACGGCATTCCTTTTGTCTCTCCGAAGTCCATGGAGGTCACCCTCGACCTGCCCCACCACGGCCCCCTTTCCGGCATGGGAATCCGCAGGGGCATCACCCTGATCGTGGGCGGCGGCTATCACGGAAAATCCACCCTGCTGGAAGCGCTGGAACTGGGCGTATATAACCACATCGCGGGCGACGGAAGAGAGTATGTGATCACCGATGATTCCGCGCTGAAAATCCGTGCCGAGGACGGGCGCAGCATCAAGAAAACGGATATTTCCATGTTCATCAACAACCTGCCCAACAAAAAGGACACCCGGGCCTTCTACTCTGAGGACGCAAGCGGCAGCACCTCACAGGCCGCCAATGTGATCGAGGGGATGGAGAGCGGCGCGAAGGTCTTTCTCATCGACGAGGATACCTGCGCCACCAATTTCATGATCCGCGACGAGCTGATGCAGCGGGTGGTCTGCCGGGAGGAGGAGCCCATCACGCCGTTCATCGAGCGCGCCCGCTTCCTCTATGAGAAATGCGGCATTTCCTCCATCCTGGTTGCCGGGAGCTCCGGCGCGTACTTTTATATTGCGGACACCATCCTGCAGATGGACCGCTATGTGCCGAAGGACATCACGGAATTTGCCAAAAAAGAAGCCGGGCAGTACGCCTCCGCAGCTGCGGCCGTCCAGGGACGTCCCGTCGTACAGAAGCTGCCCGATCCCGCGCTTCCCTCTTTTCAGCGTGTTCCCACCTGCAACATGGCCCTGCGCAGAGACGACCGCCTGAAAACCAGAACGCGCGGGACGGACGACGTACAGCTCGGTCATGAAAACATTGACCTTCGTTATCTGGAGCAGCTTGCGGACCAGGAACAGACCGCCGCGCTCTCCTACATCCTGGCACTTGCGGAAAAGAACCTGCTGGACGGCCGGAAGACCCTGACCCAGCTTGTGGACGCCATCTGCGCCCTGATGGACCAGAAGGGCCTGGCCGGGCTTTCTGCGGGCGGTTATCTTCCCACTGATCTGGCCATGCCCAGACGGCAGGAAATCTTCGCCTGCTTTAACCGGTACCGGGGGCTGAAGCTGTAGGAAGAGAATATCAGGTTTATTGTCAGAATATTATAAAAAGTCTGAAACTCAGGATATTATTCCTGATTTTTCAGACTTTTTTCTACAAATATACCGCTCTAGCCCATATCTCCCATCCTTATTCCTCCGCCATCCCCCGGATCCGCTCCACGTAGGCTTCTCCGGAAAACTGCGCCGCACGCCTTACCGCAGCCTGACTGTATTTCTCATACAGCGCCTCATCGGAAAGCAGCCTTTCCATCTGCTCAGCAAGCATCCTCTCTTCCTCCGTAATCCGATCGGCGTCCAGATCCTTCGCTGCGTCCATCACCGGAATCAGAATCCCGTAGTCCGCATCCAGATATTCCTGGCGGCCGGAAACCGCGTCAAAATCCTCTGCCAGAATCTCGGCGGGGCCGGTCATGCAGTTGGTGGAAATGACAGGGATGCCAAGAGCCATGGCTTCCACCAGCACGTTGGGAAAGCCTTCGTTGATAGAAGTCATCACATACATGCGCCCAAGTGCCAGCCAGGGGAAGGGATTTTTCTTCACGCCAGGAAAGCTCACCGCATCCTGAATGCCCAGATCCTCCGCCAGCTTCCAGTATTCCTTAAAATCGCCCTCGCCCACGATCAGAAGTCTGGCGTCTTCGTATTTCCGGTGAAGCAGGGAAAAGCTTTTGAGCAGATGCCAGAAGCCCTTCACATCATCCTGGCGTCCCATGGAGACGATCACCCGGCTGCAGCCTGCAAAAGGAAGCCGTTCCTTCTCCCCCACCTCTCTCGCCTGAGCCTGGATACCGGCCAGTTCAAAGGGATTGTACAGGGTACAGACCTTCTGACAGGAAAAATGGGCTTCCAGCTCCCGCTGAATCAGCTTTGAGCAGGAAACCACCCGGTCCGAATAACGGCAGAACAGACGCAGAAGGCGGGGATTACCCATGTCCATGTAGCTGCGCACGCCGCACCAGATTTTTGCCCGGTCCGCCCCTCCTTTTCGGAACGGACGCATTCCGGAAAAAACGTTCACCAGATTGGCTGTGGGGCCGAAGCTGTAGGCGATATCGATGCCATATTCCGCTTTCAGGGCAGCCACCCTTTTCGCCCGTCGGAATACATTGAGCACCTTTCCCGCCTTTCCCTCCACGCTTTTCATATGAATGTCGATCACATGAAGGCCGCGGATATCGTAAGCGATGTCCATCGCGCTGAAAATGACGATATAAACTTCGTAGTACGGCTCCAGAAGCCGGGCCGTGGCAACGCATACCCGTTCAAAGCCTCCCTGATGCAGCATGGGCACGATGAGCATGAATTTTTTCTTCATAGCCGATTCCTCATTTCGGAGCGTAGCAATGCTTTGCTTTGCGGCGACGAGGCGAAGAGAAATTGCGAATGCAATTTCTCTTCTGCCATCAAAGCAATTTGTGACGCTCCGGCACAAATTGCCGTGTGAAAAATAAGCCATCGGGCTTATTTTTCACACTTCTCCTGTAAATAAAGCTTCTCCAGAAATTTCACCTGATCCGAAACGTCGAATCCAGCGTCCTTTATGGCCTGCGCCATCTGTTTCCTCTCATAATCCCTGCGTGCAAGCACCTCCTGCGCCCAGGCAGCCGCTCCCTCCGAAAGGGAACGGGCCTGAGCCAGAGGCGTGATCAGAACCTCATCTGTCACGCTGTCCGACACCAGACAGCGCAGACCGGATGCCTGCGCCTCGATCACGGAGCCGGGGAGCCCTTCAAAAATGGAGGGAAACACAAAGAAATCCATGGTCATGTAGAAATCCGCCACCTGGGCCTGGTTTCCTGTGAAAATCACCCGGTCAGAAAGGCCGAGAGACGCCGCCTTCTCCCGCACGGAATCCATCAGGCCGCCTTCTCCCACCAGAAGCAGACGGGAATCGGGTACTTTCCTGCAAATCTCCGCAAATACATCCAGAAGAAATGCGTGATTTTTCATGTGGCCGAACCGTCCCACATGGCCGATCACAAATTCCTGCGCGCCGATGCCAAGCTCCGCACGCTTCTGATTCCGCTTTTTTTCAGAAAAAGCGAATTCCCTGGCGTCAATGGCATTGGGGACGGTGGTCACCCTGCCCGCCGCCACCATTTTTTCCCCGAACACGGCTTCCCCCGCGAGGCGGGAGCAGGTCAGGCACACATCCGCCTTTTTGCCAAGATTTTTGCGCAGGAAGCGGGTCATGGCACCCTTCAGCCCGGGATCCACACCGGCGCTTCTGGCATGGGCGATGGTGAGAGGCACGCCCGCCGCCTTCGCGATGGGAAGGTAAATGGAAGCCGTGCTGGTCATATGTCCGTGTACCGCCACGTACCCCGGATGCTCCCGAAACAAATCCTTCCAGGCCTTCCGGTATGCCAGCCAGTTTACCACCTGGAACCGGGGAACCCGGTATATATGCCCGCCCAGGCTTTCAATTTCTTTATCAAAAAAGCCTTCCTCCTGTGAATGGACACAGAAATCAAACTGAATCCGGCTTCTGTCCAGATGCCGGTAGCTGTCCATCACCCGGCTCTCCGCGCCGCCCAGGCTGGTTCCTCCCAGCACCTGCAGCACCCTGACCGGTCCGTTTCCCTGACTCATCCCTTCTGTACTCCTTTTCCTTTTCTCACCGGGGCTGCCCGTTATTTCAGCCGGAACGCGGACAGCGCCCGCACCGCCATGCGTTTTCCACATGCCTGCACATATTCTGCAAGATTTCCTGCAGAACCGCGCTCTTCGGCAGGAAGCTCCAGAAGCCGCCCGTAGGAGATAAAATTCCCGGCATGTTCTGCAAGCATTCTTTCATACCAGCCGATCTCGGCATCGCTCATGCCATTGGCGTGGATCACCAGGGTGGTATACCCTTCTCCGTCTCCAAAGCAGGCCGATTTTTTCCGCGCGATGGGAAGGAAGGTCAGCCCCTCTCTCCGGTAGGGACCGCTCCCGAAGCCGTCAGTCACATAGAAAAATCCGCATTCTCCCAGCGCCCGCAGGGTATTTTTATCAAAGGAATGACCGGGCGCCATGAAAATATCCGTCACCACCCCGTGATCTTCCAGCATACGCTTTCCATGGGCGATCAGTTTTTTCTGCCGCTCATAGGGCAGCCCGGCGAACTCTGAAAACTGGTTCAGCGGAAACAGTCCGCCCTTTTTCGTGGTGTACACGTGGCGGCAGCCATGCTGTGCGATGGACCACCCCTCCTCCTGCAGCTCCAGGAGAAGCTCCCAGAAGTCCGCCCTTTCCTTCATACAGGAAAGGGAAGCATCCCGGTTGTCCGGCACCACGCCGAGAAGCGGCCGGACGCCCGCTTTATCGAAAAGCTCCTTCAGCCGGAAAAAATTGTCCCAGTTCATATCAGCCGTAATATCATCCATCCGAAGCGCGATTTTCATAATTTCCTCCACGGAAGTTTTCAGTAAAACTCCTGATTGAACAGTGCGCATCAGGCACATTATTCAATCTTTCTCCATGCCTCAGCCGGTAGTAAC
>UQVK01000001.1 GCA_900544445.1 uncultured Lachnospiraceae bacterium | reverse complement strand
CTCGTCGATCAGACATTTTTCCGGCAGTTCACAGGAAGGAAGCTCTTTTGTCAAGAAACATTCCGCTGCGGAAAAGTGAAAGGTCCGAAAGCCCGGCGCAGTCTGAAGCCGGATCTCCTTCACCTCCGCAAGACGCACTGGCTTTCCGAAGATGCTCATCTTCAGCCTTCCCGGCGTGCGCTCCGGAAAGATCACCTGACTGCTCAGGATCCGGAAGTCAAAGGGCACCAGGGTCCGGATTCCCGGAAGCAGTCCGAATATGATGCGCATGTCCGGCTCCTCCTCTTCCTTCCCCTCCCCCGCTTCCGAACGTTCCTTCCTTTCAGGAGGCTCCTGCCTGCTCTCATAAAAGGAAAGCTGAAAGCACATGGAATGCTCCTCCAGCACCTCAGGCTCCAGGCAGAGATATCCATAATCTGCCAGACGAATATCGCCGTCCCTGTCCGCCGCATAAAGCAGATAGTCCAGCCCCTCTTCCGGGCAGGTGAAACGAACCCTCTGCCCGTCTTTTTCCTCCCATTCCAGTTTCCCCCGATACAGCCCTGACGGCTCCCAGGCCAGCCTGCGCCGGCCCGGCAAATCGTTCTCCCTGTTCATGTTTACCTCTTTTCCTGCCGTGTTCTCAGCATTTCTATTCTGTCCCGGCCCCGGTTCGGGCCGCTTTTCAACTATTCCCATTATACTGCGTGCGAAGGGGAGAAAGCGCCGCCGGAGGCGGCATTTTCTCCACAAGCCGCAGCTTGAGGTATAATCCCCGCGAAGCGGGACGGCACGATAGAATCGTGCCGGATTGCGCCTCGCGCAATCATTATACCGGCAGACGATTTGACATGTCAATCCTGCGCTTCCTGCAGATACGCTTCCGCTTTCTCTGCTGTCAACGCAAACCTCTTCTGAAGCTTCTGCAGGATCACAGCATCCGGGACGGCACATTCCCGCAGCGACACGATCATCCCATGGATTCCCTTTTCCAGGCCTGCGGCCATTCCTTTTTCTATTCCTTTTTCTATCCCAATTTCAATTCCATCCTCCCGGATCCCCTTCAGCGCTTCGCACAGATCATATTTCTCGTCCACCCGATAGGCTTCCACATCCTCCATCAGCTTCCTGTTATTTGTCATAACTGCAATCACCTCCATCGTCTCCCGGTCCAGTGACCGGTACTCCTTTCTGCGGTTCATAAGCTCCATCAGGCCATTCTTGTCCTTCCGGCAGGACAGAATTTCCAGCACCTCTCTCAAAGAAGTCCGGAATTTTCCATAGTCCATCGGCTGGTCCGCCCGCACCAGCACAAAAGAGTAATCCTGAAAATGAGAGCGGAACAGTTCCGGCCCGTTTCCAAAATCCATCATTTCTTTCAGACTGACCGGGCCGTCCCACTCCTCTTCCCCGTGGTACAGACAGATCGTATATACCGGCGCCAGCCTGTCGCTTTTCAGCAGACGGCAGAATCGCTCCGCTGCCGTGTGATAGACGTCTCTGCGGTCATTTCCCTCCTGCAGCCGCCTCAGCTGCTTCAGATATTCCTGCACATCGTAATTCATACATCGCAGCGGCATGCTGTAGTCTACCAGTTCCTGCGCTTCCACCGCCAGAATTCGGAGCATTCCTCCATCCTTCAGACGCTTTTTCACGTCCCGGTAACGGCTGCGGTAGATGTTCCTCCCTTTTCCATCCTTTCCTCTCTGCGTATAACGTTCGGAAGCATCTTCCAGCTTCTCCGGATCAATTACCGGCCTTCCGCCAAACAGAACTCCATTGCACAGATCCGCAAACCTTTCGTTGTCATCAAAATAGTCGAGCAGTACATCATTTTGTTTTCCCAATCAAAACAATCTTCCTTTCCCGGCAGTCCATCCGGCCCTCGTCTGCCGCAGCTGCGTTTTCTTTCCATACCGGAACGCGTTTTCATATTTTCATCTTTTTCTGTTTTAAAAGTCAGAGTAAATACGGCAGAATTGCCAGAAAAACAGAAGAATCAGATGTGTTGTCTTTATCATAACCGGCAGACAGGGGACTGTCAAGTCATGATTTACTTGAGTTTCCGCAGTCCTGCCCTTGACTTATTGCGTCAGGAATGCTACCATAGCTTTGTTTTGGAAAGGACGATGGAAAATGAAGTCAATCGGATGCATGGACTTTGCTCCCTGCAGGAAACATCTTCATATCGACGGACAGGCAACGGCAGAAAGTGCCGTTTTTTTATTGGAAATTTTACTGTAGTAAATCAGGAAAGGAGAACCTCATGAAAAAGAACTGGACTGTATTCCTGCCAAAGCTCGGAATGATCGTATTGGGAAACCTGCTGTATGCGCTGGCGGTGACGCTTTTCATCGTGCCGAATCAGCTTCTCACAGGCGGGACCACGGGGCTGGCGCTGTTTTTTTACCGGACCGCCGGAATCCCGGTCAGCGTCTTCGTCTGCGTCTTCAACGTGGCCATGTTTCTTCTTGGCGCCTGGATTCTGGGAAAGCAGTTTGCCGTGACCACCATTCTCAGCACGCTGATTTATCCTCTGCTGCTGAGTGTTCTGGAGCATTCCGGCCTGCCCGGCATCGTCATGGAGGAGCGGCTTACGGCAGTGCTCTACGCCGGTGTGCTCATCGGCGCAGGAATCGGCCTCGTCATGCGGGCCGGTGCCTCCACGGGAGGCATGGACATTCCGGCCCTGATCCTGAAAAAGAAAAGAAGCATCAGCGTTTCCGCCACCATCTATCTGTGCGACTGCATCGTTCTGGCCCTTCAAATGATGAACACCGATATCCACGCCCTTCTCTATGGAATTCTGCTGATCGTGGTATACACCGTCGCTCTGGATAAAGTCCTGCTGTTCGGCGGCGCAAAGATGCAGGTCAAAATCATCAGCAAAGAGCACGATGTCATCAACCGCCTGCTGGCGGAGCGCATTGACTGCGGCACCTCGCTTCTCCACATGGAAACCGGCTATCTTCACAAAGAAGAAAACATGGTTCTCGCCGTCATCTCCAACCGGGATCTTCCCAAAGTAAACCAGCTCATTCTTGAGGTGGATCCGGAAGCCTTCATCATTGTAAACCGGATCAATGAAGTGCGGGGAAGAGGCTTCACGCTGAACAAGGTATATCGATAAAACGGCCGGATGTTGCGCGCACTCTCACAAAGCTTTCAGTGGGCATAGGATTCAGCCATCCGTTAAGGCGGACGGCCTTTCTTCCAGACCCATCCACCCTCCAATCAGCACCGCAGCGGAATCCGTCCCATGACCGATCCGCTGCGTTTTTGCGACGGGAAGCTCTGATCCCACATGCGCTCTGACAAGGGCGGCCAGCCTTTCCTCCGCGTCCGGCACACTCCCTTCCAGTTCTGTGAAGGTACCGAGAAGCAGTCCGGAAACCTGACGGAAAACGCCCATCTGCTCAAGCTGTGCCAGCCCGGAAGCGATCATCGCCTCCCCGCCGCTGAAGCCTTCCAGCAGCAGGAGCTTTCCCCGCATATCCGGCCAGAACTCCGTTCCCGCAAGCTTCAGCAGACAGCGCAGATTGCCGCCTGCGACAACGCCTTCCATCCGGCTCTTCTGCATGAAATGAGTGGGAAAGGAAAAAAGCGGTTCCGTTTCCTTATCGGATTCACCATTCTCCGTTTTCCCGAACAGAGCTTCCGACAGGGCCGCTGTCTGTTCCTCTCCCCGCTCATACAACAGATTCCGAACCTGCCAGAGCACGGAAGCTCTGCCTGTTTTCGCATAAATCGCGTTCAGAATCACCGTCAGGTCACTGTAACCCCAGAACAGCTTATCCGCCCCGGCGATCACAGAATAATCCAGAAAGGGCAGCACTTCATTGGCCGCGTTTCCGCCGGAAATATCAAAAATCACCCGGATGGAATCGTCCCGGTAAAAATCCATCAGCGCCTGCGCCCGCTCCCTGCCTGTTCCGGAAAAAGCGCCGTCTCTGGCATAGATGCAGGGCGAAAGCTGCGGACGCAGGCCCAGGGACTCCAGTTTTCCGGTAAGCCTGTCAGGTTCTTCACCCGTTCTTATTTTTCGTCCATCAGAGCAGCAGACAATTCCTGCCCTGCTGCCCTTTTCGATCCTGTATACAGGCTTCATTCCATTCCCTCATTTCTCCGGTGAAATAATATACTTTCCCCTGGCCCGCAGCTCCGGATTCGCCAGGATATCCGCCAGCCGGTCCAGTCCGCACACTTCATACACCATGCTGCTCACATCCAGCCTGCCGCTGTCAATCAGCCTGAGCGCTCTGGTCTGGGTGTAGGGATTGATGTAGGAGGCCTTCAGCTCCAGCTCCTTTTTGAAAATCTCAAAGGGCCGGATGGATACCGTTTCCTGCGGTGCGGTCAGACCGAACATCATCACCACCGCCTTATATCCCGCCAGATCGATGGCCTGCTCGATGGTGGAAGGCTTTCCCACGCACTCGATTACCGTATCGATGTGATCCATCCCCGCCGCATGAAGCGCCGCTTTCACGTCCTCATGAAGGGAGTCCACGCACACGTCCGCCCCAAGAGCAGCCCCCACCCGACGCTTCTCTTCCACCGGCTCCAGAAGGGCGGTTTTCGCAGCTCCGGCAAGTCTGGCAAGCTGCAGCATCAGAAGGCCGATCATGCCGCCTCCGATCACCACCACCTGATGGCCGGGGCGGATGCCGCACAGATCGATGCCATGAAGGCAGCAGGCCACCGGCTCCGCCATCGCTCCCTGCTCAAAAGTGGTGTTGTCCCCCAGCCGGTATACCTGTCTGGCCTTCACCGCACAGTATTCCGCAAAGCCGCCGTCCACCGTGGTGCCATAGCCGATCATATGCTCACAGTAATGCCCCACGCCCTCCCGGCAGGGTGTACAGGAGCCGCACATGCAGTTGGGATCGATGCAGACCCGGTCTCCGGCTTTATAATCCGTTACCTGTTCTCCCGTCTGAACGATCACGCCTGAAAATTCATGTCCCAGAATCGTGGGCGGCGTCACCTCCGCAGCTCCCTCATCCCCTTCAAAAATGTGCACATCAGTGCCGCAGACACCGCAGGCCTTCACCTGGATCAACACCTCATCCGGCCCCGGAACCGGCATGGGGCGTTCCTCAATCCGTACCTCATGTTTTCCGTAAAATACCGCGCATTTCATGTTTTTTCCCTCCTGTTTTGCCGTCAAAAACAACGTTTCCTGTCAACTTCCTGTCAATTTCTTTTTCATCACAAGCTGATAATGGATCCCGTCCATCAGCAGCATGGCGCACCATCCGATGGCGCAGGAAACCGCAAAGCTGCGAATGCCCAGACGGCCGGAAAGCAGATAGACAAAAAGAACCCGGAAGCTGGTCTGCAGTGCCGTCCCGGCCAAGGTCATTTTCATCCTGCCCATGCCCCGGTAAAAGCCCTGGATTCCATTGGTGAGCCCCGGCAAAATATAGAAAAAAGCCATCAGGCCCAGATATCCCACGCCTTCCGCGATCACGGCGGTCTCTTCCTTCCCCACGAACAGCTCCATCACGGGCCGTCTCACCAGCAGAACCGCCACGCAGGCCATCACGCCGTAAAGCGCCTCCATCCACATGCCAGTCGCAAATCCTTTCCGGATCCGCTCCTTTTTTTCCGCCCCTCCGTTCTGGGCGATGAAGGTGGTCATGGCATTGGAAATGTTGCGTTCCGGCACCAGCGCATAATCGTCGATCTTCGTCACCGCATTGAAGGCCGCCATAATGTCCACGCCCATCCCGTTCACCGCCCCCTGAATCAGCAGGTTTCCGATGGGCTGGCAGGCCTGCTGCAGAGCAGTGACGCCGCCGTAGCGCAGCGTCTCCCCAAGCAGCGCCCGGTCCGCATGAAGCTCCCGGAACGGAACATACAGTATGGAAACCTTCCGCTTCACATAGACCGCACAGCCCACGGCGCTGACCGCCTGTGCGAGCACAGTCGTCAGGGCAGAACACACGATCCCGAAATGCAGCACACCGATCAGCACCAGATCCAGCCCCATGTTCAGAACGGTGGAAACGACCAGAAAACAGAGCGGCGTCCTGGAATCGCCCACGCTTTTCAGGGCGGAAGAATAGGCGTTGTAAAAATAGGTAAAGGGCATTCCGATGAAAATCAGGCGCAGATACCCCGCCGACAGATCCAGGATTTCCTCCGGCACCTGCAAAAGCCGCAGCAGCGCTTTCGCCCCCGCCGCCCCGGCCAGGGCAAGCAGCACGGAGAAATACAGGCCGAATACGGAAACCGTCGCCATTTCCCGTTTCAGCAGATCCTCTCTTCCCGCCCCGAAGAAACGGCTCATGATCACGGAAGCCCCCATGCTCACGCCCGATATTCCCAGGATGAAAAGATTCATCACCGGTCCCGCAGTCCCCACCGCGGCCAACGTATCCGTGCCGATGAAACGCCCCACAATCACGGAATCCACCACATTATAGGTGAGCTGAAACACGTTTCCCGCAATCAGCGGAAGCGCATAGGCGAGCAGCTGCCCCACGATATTCCCTTCTGTCATTTTCACTGTCTTTGCCATCTTACGTTGATTCCTTCTCCACCTTCCCGCCTCAGGAGCGGTCCGCCGCCCACACAAGCGTCTGCCTGCACCAGTCGAACAGAAGGGCGAAACGCTGCTCCGGCGTTAAATCCGCCCCCTCTGCCCGAAAAGCCTTCCCTGCCTTCCCAGACTTCCCTCCCATCGCCTGCTCCAGCACCCTGGCGTCCGTTCCGGAAAGAAGCTCCAGAAGCTCTGCCTTTGAAACCGCAAATGTTCCGCTTTCCACGTACCTTTTGTTCTGCAGGATGAAAAAGGCCTGCTTACATGCATCCTGCAGCATGTTCTCCCATGCGGCTTCCTTCCCGTGTACCCGGCTGTGGCAGAGCGCATGATACAGGTTTCCCGTCATGATCCGGATGTACTCCAGCACATCCTCTTTCGTATATTCCGGCACCAGACCGGCAAGCCTTCCGAAGCAGTCCCTTGTGGTATGAACCAGGTGACAGATCTCACAGCGGTTCCACTCCAGAAGATCCTTTCTTCCGCACAGAAAACCGCAGGAGCGGTCCGCATATTCCAGAGATTTCACCACCCTCCGGTACGCATCCATATCCGCCGGATTCAGCACATCCAGCACTGCCATGATATCGATGTCGCTGTTTTCTGTGGCCTCCCCGCGCATCCAGCTTCCCTGCAGCCCCACGTAAAGCAGCCGTTCCCCGAATTCCTCCCGCAGCGCCACGGTCAGCGTTTTCACATATTCCGATACCTCGTTTTGTATTGCAGCCATTTCTACCTCCGTTCTGCCGCCCGGGCGACGCTTTCCCGTATGCGTCAGCCGGAAACGCCCTGGCCCGCACCGGCCTGCTGCGCTCTGGCAAACCTTCCGATTTCCTTCCAGCGCTTCGTTCCAAAAAAGCTGAGCATCCACACCATTCCGAACACGAAGCTCACCGGGATGCAGGCCATCACATAGCCGCCGTCCAGGCAGAATGTGATGAAACATCCCACCGGAATCCGCACCGCCCAGAGCATCAGGATATTCACAATAGTGGGGAAACGCACCTCTCCCATGCCGTTCACGAAGCTGATGATGCAGTTAAACACGGCATAGGTCCAGGTAAGGGGCAGCACGATGCGGATATAACGCACCGCATACGCCAGCACAGCCGCATCCTGGGTAAAAAGCTCCAGAATCGGCCGGCAGAAAATCGTCACCACAATTCCCGCTGTACAGGTAATCAGCCCGGAAATCAGCGGGATCTGAATCCCGCCCTTCTTCAGATACACATAATTTTCCGCGCCCAGATTCTGGCCGGAAAAGGTGGTGGCCGCCGAGGACATGGAGGTGATCGCCACGTTTGCAATTCCCGTTACCTTGCTGCTCACCGAGCAGGCGGCGATAAAAACCGAGCCCTGCATATTAATCAGCGACTGCATGAGAATATGTCCGATGGAGTAAAAAGAGCTGTTCAGTCCCAGCGGCAGGCCGATCCGGATGATCGCCCCCAGCATCGCCTGATTCATCCTGTGGGGCAGAAAGGAAAACCCAAGCGACGGGTACTGCCTGCGTATGTAAAAAATGCTGAACAGCCAGGAGCAGTACATGGCGATGATCGTCGCCAGCGCGGCTCCCGCCACATCCATGTGAAAGCCCGCCACGAACACCAGATCCAGAACCACATTCACCACGCAGGAAATCACCAGAAACAGAAGCGAGGCCCTGCTGTCCCCCAGTCCCCGCAGGATTCCCGCATTCATGTTATACCCCATGTTTCCAAGTGTTCCCCAGAAAATAATCGCGATATAGGAAACGGCAGGCGCCCAGGTGTCCTCCGGCACCTGCATGATTTTCAGAACCAGCGGCCCGATAAACTGCCCGGCCACGGAAAGCGGAATGGCACACATATAGAGAAAGAAAACCGATGTCTCCATAATTTCTCTCAGCTTCTTCTCATTTCCGTTTCCCACAAACTGGGACACCAGTATGGACACTCCTGTTCCAATTCCCAGAAAAATACAGAGCAGCAGCTCCACCGGCTGACTGCTCGTCCCCACCGCAGCCAGTGATGTGGAACCGCAGAAATTGCCGATCACCACCGTATCAACCGTGCTGTAAAGCTGCTGCAGCACATTTCCGGCACAGATCGGCAGTGCGAAAGCCAGCACTTTCCTCATGATGGGTCCCTGCGTCATATCCATTTTCGCAGCGGATTTCATTTTGATTCCCCTTCTTCCTTTTCGTCTGTTTTACCGGTATGCCGGTCATGAAGCATACCGCTTTACTTTCTTTTCCTCCTGAAGACCAGAAACAGAAGCAGGCCGATCCCCAGTCCGCCCGCCACCAGAATGGCTCCGGCTTCCATAAACGCCGCGCCATTGATTTTTCCAGCGACAAAAATGCTGGTAGGACCGTCCGCCCCGCCGATAATGGCGACAGACATCTGTCTGGATTTGATCCAGGCTCCTGCAGCCGCCAGCATAAGTCCCACAGCCGCTGCCAGTCCAATAAAAATGGCAATCCACTTTTTCATTCGTTTTCTCCTCCTGCCGCCAGCAGGGCGGCATGTGATTCGCAGGAATCTGTACTTCCTGCATCTCTCCCTTCGATATCATCACAATTATAGAGCCCGGCGTTTTAAAGTACAACATAAAAGTACAATATATTTTTATCCGGTCCTTGTCCTTTTCTCCAAAACCGCTTATGATATCATTAACATCATAGATTTTAGAATCCGTATGAACGCAAAAGGAGAATCGCGCCCATGTCGAATGTATCACCGGAACATCCGTCACAGAAAAATCCTTCATCCAAAGTCTGCACCTGCGGCGTCTGCCAGAGAATCGAACTGACCCGGCAGGGGAAAAATCCCTATTTCGTCAGAGAGCTGGAAACCGGCTATGTGGTGATCGGCGATTACCAGCGCTTTCCGGCCCTCGCCGGATGAGCTGGAACGCATGAAGGAACGCCTGAATCGGGAACTGGAGAAGCTGCTGCAGTCCACGACGGAATGAAAAAATGGCAACGCAGGAAAACGAACCATAACAGTCGCTTTTCTGCATTGCCATAATACGGCTCCGGCCGGCAGGCCAGGTCCGTTTACGCTTCTCCCATCTTCGCCAGCTTCGCAGCCTGATCTGCGGCAATGAGGCTGTCAAGAAGCTCATCGATATCCCCGTTCATAATGTCGTCGATCCTGTACAGGGTCAGCTTGATACGGTGGTCAGTCACGCGGCCCTGTGGGAAATTGTAGGTGCGGATCTTTTCGGAACGGTCACCGGTTCCGATCTGGCTGCGGCGCAGCTCCGCCTCCGCATCATGGGCCTTCTGCTGCTCAATGTCGTACAGCTTGGCGCGCAGGAGGGCAAATGCCTTGGCCTTGTTCTGAAGCTGGGACTTTTCCGTCTGGCTGTACACCACGATTCCGGTGGGATAGTGGGTCAGGCGCACTGCGGAATCCGTGGTATTGACGCACTGACCGCCGTTTCCGGAGGCGCGCATCACGTCGATGCGGATATCTTTTTCATCGATCACCACATCCACATCCTCCGCCTCCGGCATGACCGCAACGGTGATGGTGGAGGTGTGGATTCTGCCGCCGGACTCGGTTTCCGGCACACGCTGAACGCGGTGCACACCGCTCTCATATTTCAGGCGGGAATAGGCGCCTTTACCGGTGACCATGAAGGTAACCTCCTTCATGCCGCCGATGCCGATCTCATCCGCACTGACGGTTTCCACCTTCCAGCGCCTGCGTTCCGCGTATTTCACATAAAGGCGGTACATCTCTGCCGCAAACAGGGCCGCTTCGTCTCCGCCGGCTCCGGCACGGATTTCCACAATAACGTTCTTATCGTCGTTGGGATCCTTCGGAAGAAGAAGGATCTTCAATTCCTGCTCCAGCTCCTCAATCCGCTTTTTCGCGTCCCCATGCTCTTCCTTGAGAAGCTCCCGCATCTCTTCATCGCTTTCTTCCTCCAGCATGGCGAGGCTGTCCTCTTCGTCCTGCTTTGCCTTTTTATATTCCCTGTATGCCTCCACAAGGGGAGTAAGATCGCTCTGCTCCTTCATCAGCGCGCGAAAACGCTCCTGATTCGCCGTCACGTCAGGCTCGTTCAGCTCGTTCATGATCTCCTCATAACGGTGGAGCAGATCCTCCAGTCTGTCAAACATCTATCTTCACAACCTTTCTTTTCAAAACCAAACACCGCTCACCACCCGGTCAAGGCCGGCATAGTCCTTTGTGACGCGCACCTCATGAAAACCGGCTTCTTCCATCAGAGTTTTCACAGCGCTTCCCTGATCCCAGCCGATTTCCAGATAAAGGCTGCCGCCGCGCACCAGATAGTCCGGACATTCTCCGATGATTCTGCGGTAAAAAAACAGCCCGTCCTCATGTCCATCCAGAGCGGACAGCGGCTCATGCAGCCGCACCTCTTCCATCAGCTCCGGGATTTCTCCGGACGCAATATAGGGCGGATTGGATACGATAAAATCATACCTTCCCTCCACCCTCTCAAATAAGTCTCCGCACAGGAAATCCGCCCGGATTCCCAGCCGGTCCGCATTCTTCCTCGCGACGGCAAGGGCCTCCTGAGAAATATCGCTTCCCACACCCACGCAGTCATTGGAATAATGGAGCAGGCTTAACAGAATGCATCCGGAACCCGTACACAGATCCAGAATTCTGCTTCCGTCCGTCAGCTCCCGGAGCACTTCCTCCACCAGGATCTCCGTATCCTGCCTCGGGATCAGCACATTTTCATTCACTGAAAATTCCAGCCCCATGAACTCCTGCACGCCGGTAATATGCTGCAGGGGAATCCGGGAAGCCCGAAGGGCAATCCACTCCCGATACTGTTGTTCCTGCTCTTCCATAATTTCGCGGTCCCCATGCACCAGCAGATCGTTTCTCGACGTATGGCAGACCGTCTCAAGCAGGAGTCTGGCATCCAGTTCTGCTTCCCCGACGCCTGCCCGTTCCAGCACTTCTGCGCCAAACCGGAACATTTCCGCATATTTCATAATGCGCCGCCTTCTGCAACGCTTCCAGAGTCCGCGTTTTCGCCTTCCGCTTCTCCGTCAAAGTGATAAGCGAATTCATCTCTCAGATAAGCCTTCCAGTCAAAGACCGCCTCCACCGAAGCGATCGCCACTTCGATCATGCTCTCGTCCGGCTCTCTGGTAGTCAGCCTCTGCAGCCACAGCCCGGGTCTGGAAATCAGATTGATAAACGCATTGTCCGTTCTTCCGGCCAGGCGGAGCACCTCATAGGAAATGCCCGCGATCACAGGAATGAGCAGAATGCGCAGTCCCAGCCTGAGCGCCGGATTCTCTACCCGGATGACCATGAACAGCAGAATGCTGATCAGGACCACGAACAGAAGAAAGCTCGTTCCACAGCGTTTATGAAACCTGGAACTTTTCATCACATTTTTCACAGTCAGCTCCCGCCCGTGCTCCAGGCAGTTGATGCACTTATGCTCCGCTCCATGGTACTGATAAACCCTGCGGATATCCTTCATGGAGGCGATGGCAGCCACATAAATCAGGAAAATGGCAAGTCTCACCAGCCCCTCCAGAATGGCGAGCAGGGACGCATTCCGAATGAATTTCTGAAAAAGGAGGCTGATGCCGAAAGGCAGGGCGATGAAAATCGCCACCGCAAGAATGACGGAAAAAGCCACCGTCAGCCCCATGAGAAATTTTTCCGCATTTCCCTTTGTCACCTTATCCAGCACCGCGTCCGCCTTCGTTTCCTCTGCTTCCTCGTCCTCATAAAAGCTGGCGGACCAGGTCAGCGTCTGCATTCCCAGCACCATGGAATCTATAAAAGAGAAAACGCCCCGGATAAAAGGAAGCTTCACAATCTTTTTCCCGCCCCAGACGCCTTCATATTTTTCCTTCTTTGTCTCAATCACGCCGTCCGGTCTGCGCACAGATACGGCATATTCCTCTTTGTTTTTCATCATGACGCCTTCCAGAACCGCCTGTCCGCCGATCCCGGAATAATGTCCGCATTTTTTCGTGCCCATTTCATTCCTCCATTGCTCCTGCTGCACGTCCCGCAGGCAAATTTCCGTGATAAAAAAGGTTGAGATTATTACACCTCAACCTTTTTTCACGGAAAAATTCCGTCTTCCTATTCCCGCTCTTAGTTCTGAGCCGTTCCCACGCCGTACTTCTTGTTGAACTTGTCAATACGTCCGCGGGCCTGAGCAGCCTTCTGCTGACCGGTATAGAACGGATGGCACTTGGAACATACTTCCACGTGCAGCTCCGGCTTGGTGGAGCCCGTTACAAACGTGTTTCCGCAGTTACAGGTTACGGTTGCCTGATAGTACTCAGGATGCAGTCCTTCTTTCATCGCTCTTCACCTCTTCTATTTTTTCCTGGTTCTTAATTCGTTCTCATCCACTGACCCGTCGAAACGGATCCTTCCGGCATACGCCGGAACACAGCTGTTCCAATTCTGTAAACAGCTTTTTCATTGTAGCATAGCTTTCGCCTGAGCGCAAGCCCGATTTTGCGGTAAAATTACAGAATTTTCATCTTTCTGACCACGTTGACGAAATCGGTATTGCTTCTGGTCTTTGTGAACATGTCCAGGATCTTGTCCACAGCCTCCTCGGGTTTCAGGCCGTTGAGCGCCTTGCGCAGGATTCCCGTTGCCTCCAGCTCTTCCGGCGAAAGGAGCAGATCCTCTCTTCTTGTACTGGATTTCGGAATATCGATGGCCGGGAACACCCTTCTTTCGGAAAGCTTGCGGTCCAGGACGATTTCCATATTGCCGGTACCCTTGAATTCCTCGTAGATCACGTCGTCCATCCTGCTTCCCGTATCCACCAGAGCCGTCGCCAGGATGGTCAGGCTTCCGCCCTCTCTCATGTTTCTCGCAGCGCCGAAGAAACGCTTGGGCATGTGAAGGGCCGCCGGGTCGAGACCACCGGAGAGCGTCCGTCCGCTGGGCGGGATTACCAGGTTGTAGGCACGGGTCAGACGCGTGATGCTGTCAAGAAGGATCATCACGTCTTTTTTATGCTCCACGAGGCGCTTTGCGCGCTCAATCACCATTTCAGACACCCGCTTGTGATGCTCCGGAAGCTCGTCAAAGGTGGAATAGATCACTTCCACGTTCGGGCCTTCAATCGCTTCCCGGAAGTCCGTCACTTCCTCCGGACGTTCGTCAATCAGAAGGATGATCAGATGCATGTCGGGATTGTTCGTCTTCACCGACTGGGCAACCTGCTTCAACAGGGTGGTTTTACCGGCCTTCGGAGGGGAGACAATCATTCCTCTCTGCCCCTTTCCCACCGGGCTGATCAGATCCATGATGCGCATGGCCACCGAGGAACGGGAAAGCTCCAGGCTGATCCTTTCCTCCGGGAAGATCGGCGTCATGTCTTCAAAGCTGCATCTCTTTGCGGCGACTTCCGGCGCGTATCCGTTGATGCTCTTGACATAGAGCAGGGCGCTGAATTTCTCATTCTGGGTCTTCACGCGGGTGTTTCCCACGATGATATCTCCGGTCTTGAGCCCGAACCGGCGGATCTGACTGGGCGCCACATAGACGTCATTCTCGCCGGGAAGGTAATTGGCACAGCGGATAAAACCGTAGCCGTCCGGCATAACCTCCAGAATTCCGTTTGCAGAAACGCCGCTGTCCAGTTCGGCAGGGAAGCCCTCCTCCGCCGATATCTGTACTGCCGCCGCTTCATTCTGTGCCGCAGCGCTTCCGGAGGGTGCGCTGCCGGCATTCTGCGCGACGGCAGCCGAAGCCGCTGTTCCGGGAGCATACTGAGCATTCTGCGGCTGGGAATGGCTCTGTATATGGTTCTGGGCCTGCCCTGCTGTCTGCTGCGTCTGCGTGAACCGGCGCACCCCTTTCCGTTCCATGCCTCTCGCCGCAGGCGCGGAACCGGCGTTCCTCACAATTCTTGCGGGATTCCTGTGCTCCGGCCCATTCTCCGTCTGCCTCTCTTCCGCCTTCTGCGCCTCCCGGCTCTCCGTTCTCCGTTCCGCTTTTTCTTCTCCTTTGCCTTCTGCTGCTTCCGTCCTGCCCGGTTCTGCGGACTCGCTTTTCCCGTTCTGCGCACTTTCCGATCTATGGGCCGCCGCTGTTCTGCGGGGCTGTGTATTTTTCTGCGCAGCCGGCTTCTTTTCCTGCACGGCCGGCACGGCATTCTGGCTTTCCTTTTCATCGAGCGCCAGCATCGCCTCGATCACATCCGCCTTTTTCATGGATGAGGTCCCTTTGATCCCGCGGGATTTGGCAATTTCCTTGAGATCCGTCAACGCAAGAGACTGATACTTTTCTCTCATTCCCGAACTGCTCATACTGTTCCTCCGTTTTGTATTCCGTTCCTTTCAGGTTTTCAGGAAATCTGAAATACGCTCCGGCATATGCCGAAAACGCTTCCACATTCTTTTTTTGATTTGTCATTCCTTATACAGGGAAATAAAACATAGATATCCGGCATGACAGGAAGCCTCCTCATCGAGACACGCTTCCCTTTTCTTACGCCTGTTCAATGGCTCCTGTCTGTCAGGCGCCAGCGAGATATGTTTTTATAGGAAACTGAATCTGACAAATTTCCATCGCTTCATTATATAACAGATTTGCAAAAATAGGAAGAGTTTTTTAAAAAAACCTCCGGACAGCTCTTTTTGTCTGCCCGGAGATCCCAGTGCCGCCATCCGCCAGTTTACCGGAGGATCACAGCTTTTTTCAAATTTATCTCTGTACGCGTCCTGAGCTGTCGCCGCCTGCCAGCTTCTCCACCTCAGCCACGGAAACCATGTTGTAGTCTCCTTCGATGGAATGCTTCAGCGCGGAAGCCGCAACCGCGAATTCGATCGCTTCCTGCGTGCTCTTTCCGTTCAACAGCGCGTAGATCAGGCCGCCGCCGAAGCTGTCGCCGCCGCCCACGCGGTCGATGATGTGCAGATGATACAGCTTGGAGAAGCAATATTCTCCGCTTGCGGAATCATACAGCATGCCGCTCCAGTCGTTGTCGGAAGCGGATTTGCTCTCACGAAGGGTGATCGCAACCTTTTCAAAGTTGAAGCGGTCAGCCAGCTGCTTCGCAACGGACTTGTAGCCTTCCTTGTCCAGCTTTCCGGCATAGATATCGGTGTTTTCCGCTTCGATTCCGAATACGTCCTTCGCATCCTCTTCGTTGGAAATGCAGACGTCCACATACTGGCACAGATCGGTCATGGCCGCTCTGGCCTGCTCTCTGGTCCACAGCTTGCCGCGGTAGTTTAAGTCGCAGCTGATCTTCACGCCGTGGTTCTTTGCAGCGATGCATGCCTGTTTGCAGATGCGCACCACATTTTCTCCCAGCGCAGGAGTGATTCCGGTGAAGTGGAACCAGTCCGCTCCTTCAAAAATGGTATCCCAGTCAAAATCCGCTTCCGTCGCTTCCGCGATGGCAGAGTGTGCACGGTCATAGATGCAGACGCTTCCGCGGGTGGATGCACCCTTCTCCAGGAAGTAAATGCCGACCCTGTCTCCGCCTCTGGTGATATGTTCGGTGTTCACGCCGTACTTGCGCAGGCTGTTCACCGCCATCTGTCCGATAGCATGGGAAGGAAGCTTCGTCACAAAACGGGAATCCATTCCGTAATTTGCCAGGGAAACGGATACGTTCGCCTCGCCGCCTCCAAACGTTGCCTCAAAGGAATCCGCCTGCACGAAACGCAGGTAATCATAGGGCTGCAGACGCAGCATCAGTTCACCGAAAGTAATTACTTTTGCCATAGTATCTCCTTTTTCCATAAAATAAATCCGAGAAGAATGACGAAGTCATTCTTCGGTACGGGGCAGGCCTGCCATGCAGGCCTTAGCAGTTCTTAGTCCGTGTCTTTTGCGGACTTAGAACTGCTCCCCGTACACTATCTCTGTACCAGATGGATCGCAAAGCCCGCGATCTCGTCCTTGAAGTATGCGGCCTTGTCCGTCACGGTCTCCTCGCGGAATTCATAGCCGCGCGCCCTGAAATAAGCGATGGCACGGGGCAGGGTATGGGTTGCGATGGCGATATGGCCATTCTTTCCAAGGTACATCTTCTTCATGATCTCGATCTCGTTCTCGCCCACGAAAATGCTGGAATTTCCAACCTTTTCCTTCATGCCGAACATGTCCACAAACAGCTTCGCGGCCGCCTGTGCTTCCTGCTCGTTCTCCGTGTTGATGCCGATGTGGTCCACACGCAGGCCAAGCATGGTCTGCACCGCCTGTCTGGTCAGGCGTTCGATCTCATCCCAGTTCTCCGCCTCGATGAGATCCTTCTTCACCATCCAGGTTCCGCCGCAGGCTACGATCTTGTTGAACTTGATGTAGTCCAGAAGGTTCTTCTCGTTCACGCCGCCGGTAGGCATCCAGCGCAGACTGGTGTAAGGGCCTGCCAGCGCTTTCAGCTTGGCAACGCCGCCGTTCTGCTCGGCGGGGAAAAATTTCACCACGGAAAGTCCCATGCCCATGGCCTGCTCCATCTCTCCCGGAGAAGCCGTTCCGGGAATCATGAGCATTCCCTTATCAAGCACATATTTTGTGATTTCCGGATTGAAGCCGGGGCTGACGATAAAGGATACGCCTGCGTCGATGGCACGGTCCGCCTGCTCCTTCGTCAGAACGGTTCCTGCTCCAACCAGCATGTCAGGCACCTCAGCCACAATGCGCCGGATCGCTTCTTCAGCCGCAGCCGTGCGGAAGGTCACCTCCGCAGCCGGAAGTCCGCCTCTTACAAGCGCCTTTGCCAGCGGCACCGCCTTCTCAGCGTCGTCGATTGCGATGACGGGAACGATTCCGATCTCATAGATCCTCTGTAATACGTCGCTCATCTTCTCTCTCCTTTTCTTTGTTTTGTTTGCGCCCTCCGCGCCTCTTTTCCCGAAATGCGCAGAAAACCTCTGTAGTTCTATCATACCTGCAACGCATGAAAAAAGCAAATCAAATGTTGTCCAATAAATAGTTTATCTTGCACATCAAAAACAAATATTATATGATTATAGGAAAGTGATCAGAAGCTATGGAGGATATGGAAAATACGATGACAACGAACGAAAAAGCGCTTGCGCTTCATGAAAAACTGAACGGAAAACTGGAAACCGTTTCCAAGGTTCCGGTAAAATCCCGAGAGGACCTGGCTCTGGCCTATACGCCCGGCGTGGCGGAGCCCTGCAAGGTCATCGCACAGGACAAAGAGGCCGCCTATACTTACACGATGAAAGCGAACACCATCGCTGTGGTTTCCGACGGTTCTGCGGTTCTGGGCCTTGGCAACATCGGTCCCTACGCAGCCATGCCTGTCATGGAGGGAAAGGCTGTCCTGTTCAAGGAATTCGCCGGTGTGAACGCGGTTCCCATCTGCCTGGACACCCAGGATACGGAGGAAATCATCCAGGCCGTCACCTGGCTCGCACCGGGCTTCGGAGGCATCAACCTGGAGGACATCAGCGCGCCGCGCTGTTTTGAAATCGAAGAAAGGCTGAAGGAAACGCTGGACATTCCGGTGTTCCATGACGACCAGCACGGCACCGCCATCGTCGTCCTTGCGGGCGTCATCAACGCGCTGAAGGTGGTCGGGAAGAAAAAAGAAAACTGCCGCGTGGTCATCAACGGAGCGGGAAGCGCCGGAATCGCCATTGCAAGGCTGCTTCTCTCCTATGGCTTTTCCAACGTAACTCTGTGCGATAAATCGGGCATTCTCTCGAAGAAAAGCGAGGGGCTGAACTGGATGCAGGAAAAGATGATGGACGTCACCAATCCGGAGGGAAAGACCGGAACGCTTGCCGACGCCATGAAGGGCGCCGATATTTTCATCGGCGTATCCGCGCCGGGCATCGTTTCCCAGGAAATGGTCGCTTCCATGAATCCGGATGCCATCCTGTTCGCCATGGCAAATCCCGTTCCGGAAATCATGCCGGATCTGGCAAAGGCCGCCGGCGCCAGAGTGGTGGGAACCGGCCGCAGCGACTTCCCCAATCAGGTCAACAACGTGGTGGCCTTCCCCGGCATTTTCAAGGGCGCTCTGGAAGGAAGGGCAACGCAGATCACGGAAAAAATGAAGCTTGCCGCCGCTCTGGCCATCGCATCTCTGGTGCCGGAGGATCAGCTGAACGAGGACAACATCATGCCCGAAGCCTTCGATCCCCGCGTCGCCGACGTGGTTGCTGAAGCGGTGAAGTCCAATATTGAACGGTGATGGACAATGGAATGCCCTACCGGACGCTGAACGCCTGGTGCCGGGAGCATTATGGAGAAAAGCTTTATAAGATTGCCCTGGACGCAGGCTTTACCTGCCCCAACCGGGACGGCACGCTGGGAGAGCGGGGCTGCATTTTCTGCAGCGCCGGAGGGAGCGGCGACTTTGCCGCAAAGCGGACCGGGCCGCTCCGTTCCCAGCTGGATGCCGGGCGGGCGCTTCTTTCCCATAAAAAAACGGGAAGCCGCTTCATCGCCTATTTTCAGGCCTATACGAACACCTACGGGCCGGCAGACAGGCTGGAGGAGCTGTTTTCCGAGGCGCTCTCCGAGCCGGATATCGCCGGCATCTCCATCGCCACACGGCCGGACTGCCTGCCGGATGAGGTGACGGACCTCTTGGTACGGCTGAAGGAACGCTTTCCCGGAAAATTTATCTGGGTGGAGCTTGGCCTTCAGACCATCCATGAAAAAACGGCCTCCTACATCCGCAGAGGCTATCCCCTGTCCCGTTTTGACGAGGCCGTAAAAGCGCTACGTAAAGCGGATATCCCGGTCATCGTCCACGTGATCCTGGGACTTCCCGGCGAGACGCGGGAAATGATGCTGCAGACCATCCGCCACCTGAACGCCTGCGGCATCTGGGGCATCAAGCTGCAGCTTCTTCATGTTCTGGAGGGAACCGATCTGGCCGAAGATTACCGGACCGGACTTTTTTCCGTGCTTTCCCTGGAGGAATATCTTTCCATCCTCTGTGACTGCATCGCCGCGCTGTCTCCCGACATCGTCATTCACCGACTGACCGGGGACGGGCCGAAACGCCTGCTCATCGCCCCCCTGTGGAGCGCGGACAAACGAAACGTATTGAATCTGCTTCACCGCAGGCTGAAGCAGAACGCCATCAGACAAGGACAATGCTATGAATCAGGAACCGACCACCCTTTATAAGCTCATGGTTCTCTATATGCTCAACTGCGTCAATTTTCCCCTGACCACCGCGCAGATCGCTGAGTTCATTCTGGACCGGGACTACACCAATTTTCTCACCCTCCAGACCGTATTTTCCGATCTGACCGAAACAGGGCTCGCTCAGTCCAAAACCATTCTGAACCGGACGCAGCTTTCCCTGACGGATGAGGGAAAAAATACCCTCCATTACTTTGAAAACCGCATCAGCGACGCCATCAAGGACGACATCCGCGAATATTTTACCGCCCACCGGCTGGAGCTTCGCAACGAGTCCTCCATCCAGGGTGATTATTATAAGCTGGTAAACGGGGAATTTGAGGCCCAGCTCGTGGCGAAGGACAAGGATGTGGATCTGGTCGGCATCCGTCTGTCCGTTCCCACAGAGGAGCTTGCGGCCTCTATCTGTGACAACTGGCAGAAAAAGAATAAGGAGATTTACCGCTATCTGACGGAGCAGCTATTCTGAAGCCACAGAAGAAAGTCCTGTTTTTTAATCGGGCTGTTCTCCCGCTTCTTTTTTGATCCGCTTCATATGCTCCCGGATCTTCGCCTCATAGCCGTTTCCGGTGGGGCGGTAGAATTCCTTTCCGGTCAGCTCATAGGGAAGATACTGCTGCCGCACATAATGATTCGGATAATCATGGGCGTACTTGTAGTCCAGGCCGTGTCCCAGCTTCGCAGCCCCCTTGTAATGGGCATCCTGCAGATGGGGCGGGACCGGCAGATTTCCCGTCTCCTGCACGCACTGGGCCGCCTCGCTGATGGCGCAGACAGCCGCGTTGCTTTTGGGAGCGCAGGCCACATAGGTGGCGGCGTTTGCCAGAATGATCTGTGCCTCCGGCATGCCCACGCGCTCCACGGCCAGAGAAGCGCTGACCGCCACCTGCAGAGCCTGCGGGTCCGCATTTCCCACATCCTCCGACGCACAGATCATGATCCGCCTTGCGATGAAGGTGACGCTTTCTCCCGCATAGAGCATTTTCGCCAGATAATAAACCGCGGCGTCCGGGTCCGAGCCTCTCATGCTCTTGATGAACGCCGAAATGGTATCATAATGGTTATCCCCCGTCTTATCGTACTTCACCACCCGCTTCTGAATGCACTCTGCCGCAACGTCCAGCGTGATGTGAATCTTTCCGTCCTCTCCCCGGGGCGTGGTCAGAATGCCCAGCTCCACGGCATTGAGCGCAAGGCGCGCATCCCCGCCCGCCATATCCGCAAGGAAATCCGAAGCTTCCTCCTCCAGAACGGCCCCATAGGCGCCCATCCCCTTCTTTTCATCGGTGACGGCCCGGCATAGAAGCTCCTTCACGTCTTCTTTTGCCAGGGGTTTCAGTTCAAAGATGATGGACCGGGAAAGCAGCGCCCCGTTCACCTCAAAATAGGGATTTTCCGTGGTCGCTCCGATCAGGATCACGGTGCCGTCCTCCACAAAGGGAAGCAGATAGTCCTGCTGTCCCTTATTGAAACGATGGATCTCATCGATGAAAAGAATGGTCTTCTTCCCATACATACCAAGCGACTCCTTCGCCTGGGCCACCACCTCTTCCATGTCCTTTTTTCCCGCCACCGTAGCGTTGATCTGCGTGAAACGCGCGCTGGTGGTGTTGGCGATCACCCTGGCCAGCGTGGTCTTTCCCGTTCCGGGCGGGCCGTAGAAAATGACGCTTCCCAGCTTGTCCGCCTTGATGGCGCGATAAAGCAGCTTATCCTTTCCGATGATGTGCTGCTGCCCCACCACCTCCTCCAGCGTCTCCGGCCGCAGTCTGGCCGCCAGCGGCGCTTCCTTTTCCTTCCTGTTTTCTGCCATATATGTGAATAAATCCATGGGGGCCTCCTTGATGAAGTGTTCCTTTTTCTGCTGTCTGGGGATTGCGCATTGCGCAATCATTATACCACGCGCGCAGAGGGGAAAGCGCCGCCGAAGGCGGCATTTTCTCCGCAAGCCGTGGGTTGAGGGTATAATCCCCGCGGAAGCGGGGCAGCACGGTAGAGCGAGTGCGGCACGATGGAATCGTGCCGGATTGCGCATTGCGCAATCATTATACCACATGGAGGAGGGATGTGCATCTTCTGTCCGGGATTGATATGCAGAGCGAAAATTGCCCGATATTTAGCGCAATGATGGGCGAAAATAAGGACTTTTTGTCGAATTTGAAAAGCACTTCCGACTTCCATAATCTTCTATCATTAAACCATTATTTTGATTGACATTGTAAACCAAAATTCATATAATATAATCGAAAGGCGGTGATTAGATGGCTACAGCACCTACTCAAATCAGAATCGATGCAGATATCAAAAAACAGGCCACAGATTTATTTAATGACCTTGGCCTGGATATGTCCAGCGCAGTAAATCTCTTCCTCCATCAATGTGTTCTCAGAGGCGGTCTTCCTTTCCGTGTTGAAATGCCCCGCTACACCCAGCGTACTCTTGATGCGATGGACGAAGCCAGACGTATTTCCCGTGATCCTGACGTCAGGGGATATACCAATATGGATGACCTTCGGAAGGCGCTTGAAGAATAAGTGTATACAGTAAAATTCACTACCGCTTATAAAGAATGTCATATTAAACCTGATTGGCTTTTGGTCTATCTGATTGAAAATGACATCCTGACTCTTACCCTTGTAGATACTGGAACACATTCTGATATTTTCAAGCTTTAGCACAGACATCTTCCAGATATCGGTTTAACAGATAATCCTTATAGTCATTCAGTTGAAAGGCTCTGTCCGACTCCAGATTTCCGTACTTTGCCGCCAGCTCCCCCAGGGTAATCTTCCCCGCCAGGTTCAGCGCGGGAATATCCTCTTCCACAACTCTGCGAATCAGTTCCTCCCGGTCATCAGTTTTCAAATTCCCGATTTTCCACTCTTTGGACATCTGGGTAAAATTGAAAAACACGTCACAGGTATTGGAAATCAATAAAACGATCTCTTTTTCATTGTGATGCACCCAATGCGCGGCATCTTCTTTGAGCCGTTCACAGCACTCCCTTTCTGTGAGAAGACTCTCATAGTTTAAATAACAGGGAATCAGCGCCTCCGGAATATTCTCCTTTTTGATCCAGATACCATATTGTTTCCGGTTTTCGCCGTCACAGCCGCCTGTATGCACAAAAAAACGGAATTTGGCTCCGAAGCTGCGGCATCGTTCCCTTAAATGTAATTCTTCACTCAGCTTCAGCAGTGCGACAATCTCTTCCTTATTTTCCTCATAAAGGAACGCCTGCCACCGGGGAGCGATTTCGTTTGCAATTAACAGCTCTGTTGCCTGCACCAGCTCCCGAAAGGCCCCTGTTCTCCCCACAAACCGGTCCGTCATCTCTTCCAGCCCGAAAAACGTAAGCTGAACAGTCTTTACACCCACCTCTTTTAAAAATGGTACATATTCCGGATCTCTGACAATTCTCCAGAAGCTTGCCAGTTCATACCGTTCCGGCACTGTTTGGACCGACAGGGCAATATCCTTCCGCCAGCGTTCTCTGTAATCATCGCAAAAATCCGGTTCCCGCAGCCAGCTGTAAAAGCTGATGCGTTTAAAATAAGGCCGGAAGCAGTCCACAATCCATTCATCCGCCCCATCCTCCATCTTCCTGTTGGGCATATGTCCCAGCCAGCAATGCCTGCAGCGATTGGGACAGCCATACATATCAACGGCCAGCGATAAATCTTTTTCAGCCGCCTTTTCCCGGATATTCATTTCAAAGCCTCCGTTTCCACAAAATGAACGGCAGAGATATTCCAGTATTTATCATAAACCCTGTCCTCATTTCCATCCAGGTTTAACTGATACATGCGGAAAATAACCGGAAAATCCTTTGGCTGCCACTGTTCCTCATAGGAATACTGATACTTCATGCCCAGCTGTTTCATGACGCCGCCGCTTCGCGGGTTATTGATGTCGTGGGTAGCGGTGATATATGGGATTCCATCTTTTCTTAACTGTTCAACAACCGCTTTACCGGCTTCCGTGATAATCCCCTGATGCCAGAATTCTTTGCGCAGGCCGTATCCGAAATCAAAGCTGTCGTCCATGCTGACATTGATATAGCCAATCGGGATATTGTCTTTCTTCAGGCAGACCGCGTAATTGTAGGCGTTTTCCTCACGGTATTTTGTTTCATATCTGTTTTCGTAGAAGCGCTTCGCTTCTTCCATCGATTTCAGCGGAAACCAGGGCAAAAAGGTATTGACCTCCTCATCGCTGTAAATCTGATAGAAGGCTTTCAAATCGTTTTCCGTAAACTTTCGTAAAATCAGTCTCTCCGTTTCAATCACAGGCGTATTCATCCGTCGCTGTACCCCCTTTTTCGTTTCCGGCCATTTTCTCATCGTGATCAGATAAACTCAATATTTGTATATTTTCATTATAAGGAAAGATCGAAAAAAAACAATTTGCAAAAAAATTTTATTTCCAATATTCGCTTGACAGAATCCATTTTTCTGTTATTATTAAATCATAAGTAGTAAGTAATAAGCAGTAAGTGATAAGTGGAATGAAATGCCGCCTGCGGCGGCGGTACAGGAGGCCGGCAGGAACTACTGTTCCTGCCAAAGAACGGCTGACGCCGTTCTTTCATGATTTAAGCGCCGCCTGCGGCGGCGGTACAGGAGGTAATTTATGAAGGATCTGACTCTCACCCAGGAATATTTCATCTGCGCGGTCAATGATAAGGGAAAGCTCTCCAGCTTCAATGTGGACCGTCTCGTCTGCCTGCTCGCTTCCGGGATGCTGGAGCTGCAGCTTTCCGGCTGTATCAGCATTGATAGCGGAAAGAAGCACATCCTCAGCGGATCCGGAAAGAGCGTGTCCGTAACCGGCCCTCTTCCCGAAGAAAAGGCGTTTCTCCGTCCGCTTTATGACTATCTCAATCAGGGAAAAACCGTGAAAATGGAGAAAATTCTGGAGGATTACCACTATTCCTTCTCCGGCAGACGGCTGAACGCCCTGATCGACTCCATCGGGGAATCGCTGGCAGAGGAAGGGCTGGCACAGGCTGCGGACGCAGGGCTGTTTGAGGGCGTCAGGCGTTTTCTCCCCACAAAAGACGCCATTAACCGGGTCGTTGATCTGGTCCGCTCCGAGCTTCTGGAGGAGGGGGAGGTCACGGAGGATATCGCCGCTCTCGTGATTCTTCTGGAAAAAAGCGGCGTGATCCGGGAATATTTTTCCAGATATGAACAGAAGGAAATGAAGGAACGGCTGGCCGCCATCACAAAAAGCCCGGAAGGAGCCATGGTGAAGGAAATGCTTGACTATGTAAACAGCATGCTGGATACCATCGCCGTCCTCATAACGGTATTTTCCTGATGCCTGAAAAGGGAGATTGGAGGCGTATATGTCAAGACAGCGAAGCATGGAAACCATCCTGCAGTCCGAATATGTGACCATCGGCGAGCTGGTGCGTCTGACCGACGTCCGCTACAGCACCCTGAAATTTTATACAGAAGAGGGCCTTCTCCCGTTCGAACAGGCTGAAGAAAATCTGACCAGACGCTACAGGCGGGAAGCCTCTCTGGAGCGGATCGCCCTACTGCGGCGTCTGCGGGAGGAAGGAAAATCCATTCCCGAGATCAAAGAACTGCTTTTTTCGGATCGGTCGTCCTGATTTCCCGCATGTTTTTTCTCTTTTCGGGCATACTTTTCTCAAATGAGGAGACGCGGGAAGCGCAGTCCGGAAGCATTCCGGGATCAAAATGCGCTTTGCCGCGCTCCGGAATGGAGGTTGCCATGAAGGACGAAGACTATAACATCCCCGAAGATCAGGACTATACCAGCGCCGCGTCCGCTTATGACTGTACCGGCCTCGTTCCCTCCGGCACAGGAAAACCGGAGGAGCTTGCGGCCTATAAGGAGCTCTATCCCTTCGGACAGCCTGAGCTGTCTGAGAAGGAGGCGAAGGCAATGCGTGCAGGAAAGCGGCCGTCGTCCGATTCCTGATTTTAAAGTTCGCCATTGTTGTATTTTTTCTCTCATACACCCTTTCAGTGATTGACCTTCCCGCCCAAACGCTGTAAAATAGGGACAGTCGGCAAAGGAGAAATTTTGAGGAAGATTTCTCTGAAATGCCGATTTGTTTCTTTTTTACCGGTATGCGCCGTACCTGAGTAAGGCGCTGCCTCATATGAAAGCCGCCGGATGTGGCTTTCACAGCAAATTTTATCTTTCGGGAAAGGAGCATCACGAAATGGGACTTGAAGAAAATGCCGTCATTCATTTTCTGAGGAAACTGGATGCGGCGCCTTTCCTGGTCAATTACCAGGGAACACAGTACAAAATTGGTGAGGGAGAACCCACCTTCACCGTCAACATCAACAAGGAGCTGGATATCAAGGATCTGATGACCAGCACCTCCCTGGCTCTGGGTGAAGCCTACATGAGAGGCGATCTTACCATCGAAGGCGACCTGTACGAAGCGCTGGCGCACTTCATGGGACAGATGGACCGTTTTTCCACGGATACCACCAAGCTGAAAAAGCTGATTTTCACCTCCGCCTCCAGGAAGAACCAGGAAAAAGAGGTTACCTCACATTATGATATCGGGAATGATTTTTACCGTCTGTGGCTGGACGACACGCTGAATTATTCCTGCGCCTATTTTGAGAATGAAGACGACACGCTGTACGACGCGCAGGTTCACAAGACGGACCGCATCCTGAAGAAGCTGTACTTAAAGCCCGGTATGGAGCTTCTCGACATCGGCTGCGGCTGGGGCTTCCTGCTCATCGAGGCTGCGAAGAAATACGGCGTAAAGGGCACGGGCATCACCTTAAGCCACGAGCAGGAGGACGCGTTCAATGAGCGCATTAAAAAGGAAGGTCTGTCCGACCTGCTGTGCGTAAAGCGCATGGACTACCGCGACCTGCCCCAGCTGGGCCACAAATTCGACCGCATCGTGAGCGTGGGCATGGTGGAGCATGTAGGACGGGAAAATTATGACAAATTCCTGACCTGCGCGGACGAAGCGTTAAAGCCGGGCGGACTGTTCCTGCTTCATTTCATCAGCGCGCTCAAGGAGCATCCGGGCGATCCCTGGATCAAGAAATATATCTTCCCCGGCGGCATGGTTCCCTCCCTGCGGGAAATGGAAAGCGCCGCGGCGGATCATCGTTTCTATACCCTGGACGTGGAGAGCCTGCGCCGTCACTACAACCGCACGCTGCGCTGCTGGAACGCCAACTTCCAGGCGCACAAGGACGAGGTCCGTAAAATGTTCGATGAACAGTTCGTCCGCATGTGGGAGCTGTATCTGTGCGCCTGCGCCGCCACCTTCTACAACGGCATCATCGACCTGCACCAGATTCTCTGGAGCAAGGGCGTGAACAACGATCTGCCGATGACCAGGTGGTATTAAGAGGCGGATTTTTACAAAAAATGTCTGAATAAGCGGAGGAAGCCGCGGCCTGCGGCTTCTTTCATGGATGAAAAAAGGACCGGACATCTGCCTTTTAATGTTTTCAGATGTCCGCTCTTTTTAATTCAAGTATTTTTCTATCTTATTCAGGATATCTTTGGCATTATTAATCAACTGTCTTGTCTCATCTTTACTTGCAATATAAAAATCATCATAATCCGAAGCATTCCTGATCTGCTCTGCCCCGGCTATCTTCTGATAATCTTCCTGCGTAAATGTTCCATCCCCTTTAAATATGAAGTGATAATTGAACTGTTTTAGCCCTCCATTATGAGTAGTTGCTTCTATTTGCTTCATTGCCAGCAGAGCCTTTATGCTTTTTTCGATTGCATAAAAAGCTCTGTTATTCGCAGATTTGTAAGAGCCCCTGTTCAGCAACTCCACAGCATCATCTAACAATTCCTTTGCTCTCTCCAGTCTGACTGCTGCTAATGCATCAAAATATTCCTTATCCATAAATCACTTCTCCCTCTTCTTCTATATTTCTGAAATATGGATACCACTCTTTCTTATCCTGAAATTCCTCATAGGGAAGGCAGACAAAATTTACCACCGAAAAATATTTCATTGCTAATTTTGTTGAAATAGAAGCAATTCCGTCGTTATATTTTTTTACTTCTATTCTGTCGCAATTTGTCAGCAATACAATATCTATATCTGATTCCTGTGTATAATCTCCCCGTGAACAGGACCCATACAGTATAATCTTTATCAGATCCTTTCCCATCAGTTTTTCCGTCAGATCAGGGACTTCTTCCTTTACCCTTTTGATAATCTCATCATTTAAGACTATTTCGTTCATTTTCCACCTCAACCGCAAGCTTTGTAAATCATATGATAAGTATACCCCGCACTTTTTTTCATTCAAACGCGTTATACGCGAGAAAATCTCCGTTTGACAGACTTATCCTTCGGTTTCCTACAGCAAAATCTCCTTCTGCAGCGCAAAGGAATAAATGATCTTCTCCTTCACCCGTTTCCGGGTCAGCTGCTCCAGCGCGCGGGCATAATAATCCAGCTGGACGCGGTAACGGTTCACCAGCTCCTCCGCCTGTGTGACGGCGTCGGTTTTGTAGTCGGCTACCACCAGCTCGCCATCCTCTTCAAAATACACGTCGATGATCCCCTGGATCAGCACCGTTTCCTCACCCGGGAAATCTTCTCCCAGCTCCGAGGCCGGAATTCCCAGTACGAAGGGCTGCTCCTTATGCAGAAGGCCCGCCGCATCCGCCCGGCCCATCCGGGCTGCCAGAGCGCTCTTAAGAAAGGCTTCCAGCCTCCATGGGCTCACCGCCTCCCGGTACTCCGGCAGCAGCCTTCCCTGCTCCCGCATTTCATCCAGAAGGGCTTCCAGCGCTTTCCGGTCCGCGCCGTTTTCGGCAGATTCCGAAACGCGATCCTTCCCCGCGTTTTCTTTCCCCGAGCCGGCCCTCTCCGGGCCGCCCTCTGCCAAACCGCCCCTTCCTGCGTCCTTTCGTGCCATCCAGCTTCCAAAGGGAAACAGCTCCAGCGCCTTATGGTAGGCGCTTCCCCTCGCCGCACCGCCCAATTTGTCTTCGCTCCTGACAAAGCGGGGCAGATAGGGAACCACCTCTTCCTCTTCAAACAGGTGGTAAGCCTCCTCGGCAGCTTCCGCCATTCCCGCCTTCTTCAGTTCCGATACGGTGGTTTTGGTATACAGCCGCTCCAGATTCCGGTGGGGATATCCGCTCTTCAGGCGGGCCGAAAGACGGGCCGCCGCATCTCGGGCCACCGCATCTTGGGCCGCCGTTTCCTCTGTTTCCCCTGCTCCTGCCGGTTCTGTCTCCAAAAACTGTTTCAGTCCCTCAAGCTGCTGCTCCCGACTCTGTTCCTTTTCCATCTGCCCTGCAAGGAGCCGGGAAGCGTCCACCAGTTCCATCCGCTGTCCGGTCTGCTGCCAGGCGGGCAGAAGCCAGTCCAGGTAGCTGGAAGCGCCGGACCGCCGGAAGAAGGGAAGCAGCCGCTCTGTATCAGCCCCTTCTGTGAGGGTGCCGTCGTCCTTTTCCCGCACTGCCGCCTTTTCCATCTCCTCCTTCAGCTTCTCCGCCCGCTCCGCCTTCAGACCTCCGGTGAGGATCAGCTTCTCCTGAGCGCGGGTCATGGCCACGTACAGCACGCGCAGTTCCTCTCCCAGGCTGTCCCGCTGCAGCTTTCCGGCCATCACGTTCTTTTTCAGGGTCCCCCGCTTCATTCGCAGGACGCTGTCCACATAGTCCAGGCCTATCCCTAAGTCCATATCCACAATGACAGGCTTTGCGATGTCCTGCATGTTGAACCGTTTGCCCAGGCCGGAAACGAAGCAGACGGGGAATTCCAGCCCCTTGGAACGGTGGATGCTCATGATGCGCACCGTGTCCGCATTTTCATCCTGCAGGCTGGCTTCTCCATAGTCGATATCATATTTTTCCACCTGCTCCATGTAACGGATGAAGTGGAACAGGCCGAAATAACTGGTCTTTTCAAAGCTCTCCGCCTTGGAAAGGAGCATTTCCAGATTGGCCCGGCGCTGCTCTCCGCCGGGCAGGGCGGACGCCGTATACAGATACCCGGTCTGCTCCAGGAATTCCCGGATCAGTTCATGGATGGGCAGGTAAACGGCATAATTCCGAAACCGCTCCAGAAGGGTCAGAAATGCCTGCGCTTTGGCGCACAGCTCTGCTTCCTCCGTTTTTTTCCCTGCCTCCTGCCCTTCCTGCGCGCAGGCGCACAGGCTTTCATACAGCCTGCCCTTTTCCTTCTTCGCCCGGATCAGGGCGATCTCCCGGTCGGAAAAGCCCGCCGCCGGGCTTTTCAGCACGCCGAACAGAGGGATATCCTGCAGCGGGTTGTTCAGCACCCGCAGGAAATTCAGGACGGTCTGCACCTCCGTCGCTGCAAAATATCCGGTTCTTGAGGAAATGTACACCGGGATGCCGCAGGTTTCCAGCACCTTCTTAAAGGTCTCGTCCCAGCCGGAGGGGGAACGCAGCAGAATCACCATGTCCGAATACCGGGCGGGACGCAGCTGTTTCGTCTCGCTGTCCACCACGGGAAGCCGTCCCACCAGCTCCCGGATACGTCCGGCCACCGCCATGGCCTCCCTCTCCTTTTCTTCCATGCCGTCCTCGCCGGGCACGCAGAGAAGGACCTCCGTGCGGTAGGGATCTTCCATTTCAAGGTCCGGGAAAACAGCGCCCGGATAAAGGGCCGCGTCCGCATCATAGGCCACGCCGCCCAGATCCTTTCCCATGAGGCAGGAAAAAACCTCGTTCACGCTGTCCGTCACCTGCCTGCGGCTGCGGAAATTTTTCTTCAGATCAATACGGCGCTCACAGACCGAACCGGACTGCGCCGTCTTTCCCTGCGCCGCGCCATTCTCCGCTGTACCCGGTTCCTCCGCCGTTTCCAGCCTCCGGTAGCGGTCGAATTTCTCCATGAAAAGCTCCGGCCTGGCCAGGCGGAACTTGTAAATGCTCTGCTTCACGTCGCCCACCATGAACCGGTTGTAACGGCCGTCCTCCTCGCCGGAAATGCTCAGGAGCAGATATTCCTGCACCAGGTTGCTGTCCTGGTACTCGTCGATCATGATCTCCTCATAGGTCTCCCGAAGCTGCCTGGCTGTGCGGGTGGCGGAGAGCTTTCCGTCCTCGCGGCTGATGAGAATCTGCAGCGCCAGATGCTCCATATCATGAAAATCCAGGATGCCACGCTCCCGCTTTTTCTCCGAAAAACGGCGGCAGAAATCCAGAGTCAGCTCCAGAAGCTCCTTCACAAAAGGCGCGCAGGCGCGCATCCGTTCCTCCTGTGCTTCTGCGGAGGCGTAAAAATATTTCTCCTTCAGCCCGGTGAGCAGATCCTTCACCGTACCGCGAAGCTCCTTCGCCCGTTCCCGCTTTTCCTGAGAGACGGCTACGTCCTTCTTCGAGCTGATCCGTCCGAAGGAAAGGGAAGAAAAGCCCTCGTATAGTTCAGAAAAGTTCTCCGCGTGGGAAAGCTCCTCCACCCTTTCCTGATCCTCCAGAAGGGTGTCCAGATACATATAGGGCCCGTCCGGCTCCCGGCAGAGTGACAGCGCCTGCTCCAGAAGCTGAGCCGCCTCCGAAAGCTGCGTTTTCACATAACTTTTCAGTTCCTCCACCCAGGGACAGGCGTCCAGCCCGCCCCCCGGCACGTCGTAATCCTTCTGATGCTCCTGAAGCCATTCCTCCGGCCAGGGATAGCTCATGGCGAATTCATACAGGGAAAGGAGCTGCTCCTCCAGCCGTTTGTCGTTTCCCTGCGGCGAAAAATACTCCACGATCTCCTGAAAGCTTCCGGCACAGCTTCCGTCCGTTTCTGAGCCTTTTCCTGTCTCCCGGCCTTCCTCCGCCTCTGACGGCCGACTGCCGTCTCCCGCGGCAGAATCCTCGCCAGAGGACTCTGCACCTCTGGCAAAATACTCCTCCAGCATCTCATCCAGCACGTCCCGCTTAAGCAGGCGCACCTCTCCCTCATCCGCCACGCGGAAATCCGGGTCCAGACCGATCTCGTCAAAATGATTGCGGATCAGGTACAGGCAGAAGCTGTCAATGGTGGTGATCTGTGCGTGGTGGATGAGGGTGAGCTGTCTGGTCAGATGGGCGTTCTCCGGATGTTCGTCCACCGCGTCGGACAAAGCCTGGCTAATCCGCTCCCGCATCTGTGCCGCCGCCGCGCTGGTGAAGGTCACCACCAGCAGCCGGTCGATGTCCACCGGATGAACCGGGTCCTTTACCATCTGGATGATCCGCTCCACCAGCACCGCCGTCTTACCGCTTCCGGCAGCCGCCGACACGAGGATGCTCGCGTTTCTGGCGTCAATGGTTTCCTGCTGTTCCTTCGTAAATGTTACTGCCACCGCTCTTCTCCTTCTGTCTGTTCAAGGCTTCGGCCGGGCCGCTCTGCAGCACCTCCGGTAAGGTCACCCTTCTGTCCGGACGGCCCGCTGCCATCCGTTTTTTCCAGCCGCATTTCATGCGGCTGCGCAAGCGCCTCCTCCATCCGTTTCAACGCTTCCTTTTCTTCCAGCTTCTCCAAAGTCCTCCCCTCATAGCCGGGAATCCTGCGGTCAAAGCCGCAGACCCGGCTGTAAGGGCAGTACGTGCAGGCGCCGGTCCCGTTTCCTGTCTGGTGGTAGGGATTTAAGGGAATCCTGCCGTCCAGAATCTCGGTACCGATCTCCCGGATTTTCAGGTTCACATAATCCGAGATGACCCGGAATTCCTCTCCGGAAAGGACGCTGGAGCGGGCGCCCAGCTGACCGTCTTTTTTGCGTTCCACGGGGATCACGTCCGATCTTCCGGTGAAATGGGCGTCAAGCCCCTCGATTACCTGCTCCTCCGAGCGGACCGCCCCCGTCATGCGCAGGCGGCCGAGAAGTTCCTTCTGCACCCGGCTTACCAGTTCCTCTTCGTCCTCATCCGGCTCCTCCTCCACCTCCACGATGGGGTCATGAACCCGGTAGTAGAGCATGGCCGCAGGAACCACCTCGTCCTTCGGATGTTCCTTCTGCTCCAGTTCCACGGCCGCGTTCAGATAGACCACCAGCTGAAGCTGCAGGCCGTAGTACAGGGCCGCCAGGCTGAAATCCCTGCTGCCCGATTTATAATCGATGACCTTCACATAAATCCTGTCCTTTCCGGAGGGACTGTTCTGCCCCGGCTCCCGCCAGGTGTCCACCCGGTCGATCCGGCCTCTTAAGCGCAGCTTTTCCTCCCCGGTGAGGGCGATGTTCACCGCCTCCAGATCCTCCAGGACGGAGAAGGACACCTCAAAATGCTCCGGAGAAAAGGCTCCCTTTTTCAGCTGATACTGCAGGGTGGAAACGGTCCGCTTCAGAATCCGCTTCATCCGGGTGATCAGATAGCGGTTTCTGGCGCTGTCAAAGAGGACGGCGCTGCCGTAGGAAGCCGCGAAGGCCTCCACCGCCTCCTCCACCAGCATTTCCCCCACTTCCTTCGGGAAATCGAACCAGGTATAGCCCTTCTCCTTCAGCCGGTCTCCGAAGATCTCCAGCACCCCGTGGAACAGATTTCCCATGTCCACCGCCTCAAAGCTGTAGTCCTCCCGCTCCTTCAGATACAGACCGTACTGCAGAAAATGGGCGTAGGCGCAGGACGCATACTGCTCCAGACGGCTGACGCTTCCCAGAAGGGTGCTTCCAAACAGGGCCAGGGCCGCCGCCTTTCCGAGAGGCTGCTCCTTATAAGTATAGAAGGCGGCGCGCACCATTTGGTTCGTCCACTCCGCCGTCTCCTCAGAAACCGCATAAACCTGATACAGCTTTCCAAACTGCTTTTCCTCCCCGCTTCCCTGCGGCAGTCTTCCGTCCGCATAATGCCGCAGTCCCTGCACCAGCAGTGCCCGGCCGTCCTTTAAGGACTGCACCTGATCGATCTCCGCTGCTTCCTCCGGGTGACGGACGGCGAGGGAGGGAAACAGCTTTTTTACCATGGAAAAAAGATAGGAAGGGCGCAGTGCCTTCCCCTCCCCGTTCATTCTGGCACAGGAAAGGAACAGATGATCCGAAGGCTTTGTCAGATTCATGTACAGATAAAGGCGCTGCATATACATCTGCTGTCTGGGCGTGGGGGCCAGCTCCAGGCCGCTCCCCTGCAGAAACTCCCGGTCCACGTCCGACAGCAGACCGCCGCTCTGCGCCGCCCTCGGAATATATCCGTCATTTACGCCGATGAAAAACAGAGCCTTCACCCGGGTCAGCCTTGTTCTCTCCATATCCCCAGCCACCACCCGGTCCACGTTCTGGGGGATGGTTCCCACCTGAATCTCTGAGAGTCCGGCCTCCAGAATCTGATAGAACTCTTCCATTTTTACCGGCTCTTCTCCGAGAAGCTCCATGATCTGATCCAGAAGGTCCATCACCAGCCGGTAAATCTGGCTGTATTCCATGGCGCGCACCGCATCCTGCTTTTCCTGAAAACGGTTCTCGTATTCCTTCAGCTTCTGCTGCACCCGGTTTTCCTCAATGAAGGCATAAAGAGCCCGCACCAGCTCCTCCACCTTCGTAAAACGTCCCATCAGCGGGGAAAGCTGTCCCATGAACCGCTCCCGCACCCCGTTCAGACGCTCCAGCTTTTCCACCGCATCCTCCATGTCCTGGGTTCTGGCGGTGAAAATATCGCTCCATTTTTTCTTTCCCCTGATGCCGCAGGCCAGCACATAGTTTTCCAGCTCGTCCACTTCCTCCCTGGAAAAATCGGCAAGTCCGCTTCTGAGATAATGAAACACCGTCTCATAGCTGAAATTCTGCGCCACGATCTGCAGGGCGCTTTTGATGTATTCCAGAAAAGGATTCAGAACGATCCCGCGGGTCCGGTCCAGATAAAGAGGGATGTCATAGAGGGCTGCCAGGGTTTCCAGATCGTTCGCATAAGCGGACAGATCCCCTGCGATCACCGCCACATCCCGGTAGCAGCCGCCGGTTCGGCGCAGATATTCCCGGATGGCGATGCAGACCTGCCGCACCTCCTCCCTCTGGCTGGACGCTTCAAAAAGGGTGACTGACTTTTCTGCATCCGTTCCCGGCCAGGGACGTAAGGGATAACGCAGCAGGTGCTCCTCCAGCCAGGAAAGCGGAGCATTTTCTTTCAGACGGTACACCGGCCTTTCAGAAAAAATCACATCCTCTTCCCGCTCCACACCGGCTTCCGCAGCGATTTTCGTCAGGGATACCACCGTTTTTTTACTCAAATGGAACAGGTTTTCTTCCTCGCCCGCATCCTCAAAGCTTTCCCTCCCGTCCGCCGGCACGGTCACGATAACCTCCTGCGCCTGCTCCATCAGCACCCGAAGCACCCGCTTCTGTACCGGGGTGAAATCCACGAAGCCGTCCACCGCCACAACCGCTCCCCGCACCAGCCGGGACTGGGGCAGGCGCTCCGCCAGAAGCCCCAGGGTTTCCTCTGCGGTCACATAGCCCTTTTCCATGTACTCCCGGAAGCCCTGATAGAGCACACCCAGATCCTTCAGCTTGTGATACAGCCCGCCCCGTCCGCTGGCATATTCCGTCAGCGTCTCCAGCTCCTTCGGCCCGATCCCGTACTGCATGAACTCCGACAGTACAGACTTCACCTCATGGACATAGCCCGTCTTATTCAGACTCGGCCCGATCACCGTGGTTTTCTCCTTCAGTCCTCCCGCTATCCTGCGGATTACCAGGCTCTTTCCCGTGTCATCCAGCACCGTCCTGGCATCCTCGCCCACCTCTTCAAAGACCCTGTGGGCCAGACGCGAAAAGGAAAGCGCGTCGATGTTCATGATCCCCTTTCTGGGATGCAGCCGCACCAGTTCCGCCTGGGTCTGCATGCTGAACTGATCCGGCACGATGAGGAAAAAATTCTGCTCCGGATGCTTCATGGAACGCTCTATGATCTCACGGTACAGCGCCGTGCTCTTTCCTGCGCCTGACGCGCCGATGTAAAAACGCAGTGACACTTTTGTTCCTCTCTTTCCCGCCGCAGGCGACATTCAAGTCGTCCCCGCCGGGCCGACCTCCTGCGACCTCCTGATTTCAGTGTGAAGTCCGCTCTGTCTTCATCACATAATTATATAATAATCGTTTAAAAAGATCATCTACATTTTAGACATATGGAACGGTTCGCAGACGGAACAGGGACAGGCGGAACAAAAGCCTAAATTACAGACAGACACTCCGCTTCCTGCAAAAAATGCTTCAGATATTCTGACGCCCCTTTTTCCGACATTCCAAAGTATCTTTCCAGTTTTTTCTGTATCTGCTCCCGGCTGCTTCCGTTCTCCAGATTATCCAGAATCATCGCACGGATTCCTTCTTCTCTTCCTTCTTCTCTTCCTTCTTCTCTTCCTTCTTCCCTCCCTTCCTCGCGTCCTTCTTCTACTCCATCCATAAAAAAGCTACCCATTTCTTCATACATATTGTATTCCCCTTTCTCGTTCCGATAGTCCTCCGCCTTTTCCAAAAGCTTTCTGTTGTCCGTCATCACCGCAATCGCTTCCAGCGTGTCCCTGTCCAGTTTTTGGTAGGCTTCCTGTTCCCTGATCAACTTCCGCATTTCCTTTCGGTCCTTCCGAAAGGGAAGCACTGCAAGCAGTTCTCTCAGAGAAGTCCGAAATGCTCCATAATCCATCGACTCATCCGCCCGAATCAGGATCATCGGATAGTCACAGAATAATTTGCGAAAAGCATCCTCTTTATCAAATCGCATCATGTCGCTCAGATACAGGGGACCGTCCCAGGGATCTGTTCCGTGGTACAGACATACAGTATAAACCGGGATCAGCCGATCTGTGCTCCGTATCCGTCCGAGTCGTTCTGAGGCATTCCGATAGTCCTCCGCCTTCTCATTCTTCTTCTGAAGCGCCCTCGCCTGGCGCGAGTATTCCTGCGCATCATAGTTCATGCAGCGAAGCGGCATTCCGTAATCCACCGTCTCCTGCGCTTCCAGTGCTACCAGCCGCAGAATGCTCCCTCCGTTTCTGACCCGACGGACAATATCTCTGGTACGACCACGATAGTGTATGCTCCGCCCCTTCCCTTCCTTTTCGGTATAATGCTCCGATGCGTCCTCAAGCTGTCCCGGATCAATCGCCTGAATACCGCCGAATACGGCGCCGTTCATCAGGTCGGCAAACCTGGCATTGTCCTCCAGATAACGCAGAATGGCATCATTCTTTTCACCCATTTTCTACAGCCTCCCTTTCCCGGCAGGCATGCAGAAACTGCCCCTGCCGTTTTCCTTTTTTCTGTTGTTTTCCAACCTCTGTGTAAATACGGCAGACTCGCCAAAAGAATAACGCAGATCGTCAGATTTGTTGTTGATGAGACTATCATAAAACAAAGGGAAGTGAAATGTCAACTGATTTCTGTAACACTGAAAAAGAGCCGTTTGATTTTGGAACGGTACAGCTCCAGCCCTCCGCCACGGACTATTTTCATACCGTTCCGCTTTCCTCCGCAATCTGCTGGCATTTGATATAATACCCCTGATTCAGCCTGCTGTATCCCAGACTGACACGGGCAGTATATGTCTCCTTTCCGTTCAGCCGGAAGGTCACAGGATTCTCCCCGGCCAGAAACTCCAGCCTGTCCCCGCTTGAAGCGCAGTATTTCTCAATTGCTGTCCGAATTACCGCAGCATCTATTTTTCCGGAATCTTTTCCAAAGGGAAACGTGTACTCCGCATCCAGTTCCACGCTAAATCCTTTTCTCACAAACTTTTTCCAAAACCACTTTTTCAGCCATTCAGTCCGATTTTCCATCCGTCTTCCCCCTTTTTACCCGTTAAAAGGCAAGCCTTCATTCCATCCGTTTTTCTCCTGTCCTGTGGTCTTCCTCACCGCAGGAATCCCCTCAGCAGCTTTCCGATGAACGCGTCCGCAATGTCATAGACGGAAAGGCCGGCATACTTCACGCCAGCCTGTTTCATCGCCTCCCGCTGCTTTTCGGTGACGGCCGTGTAGGGATAGATGCCGAACAAAAACGGGAAAAAGGCATAGAGAAATCCCTGTCTGTCAGCCGCCGTCATCTGAGGAAAAAATTTTTCCAGACAGGCCGACACGGCCTGCATGGAGCCGCCGTACGCCGTTTTGAAGGCCGCCAGATTTTCTATCCTGCTGTTGTCTTCCACATCGTACAGGTTCATGGACATCAGCTTCAGCAGGCGCTCCCGCCTTTCCAGCGTATGGGCCAGCCCGGCGGAAAATTCTTCCGCGGACAGCGTATCGGACCCGTCGTGCAGATGCTCCAGATCACAAATCCAGCTTTCATATTCCCGCTGCATCAGGGCCAGAAAAATTTCCTCTTTGGTCTGGAAATAATTATAGATCGAAGTGCGGGTGAAGGACGTCTGCCGTCCGATCTCCTTCAGGGTGATCTCCCGGAAGCTCATGGTCTCATAAAGCGCGGCACAGGCGTTTATGATCTCGTCCTTTCTCGCGTTTGTCAGCTCTTCAGAACCCTTTGGCACAGCTCTCACTCCTTTGTAAGGACATTATATCTGTGTTTTGAGGCTGCGTCAAACCATCTCCTGTATTTAGCCGGCAGGAAGATCCCGGAAGCCAACGATCTGTTGTATCCAGCCGCCTGCGCCGCCCGTTCCTGCCAGGTCCCCGTTCTCTCCGGGGAAGGCGGCAGACGGCACAAGGCTGTTACTCTCAATGAAACGGCAGAGCATGAAAGCCGCCCGGGCGCGGGTGACGATGCCTGCCGGGTTAAGAACCGCGCTGCTTCCGCCGTTCATCATGCCTCTGTCCGCCGCCCATCTGACCGACTCCTTTGCCCATTCGGTCACCTCCCCGGCATCGGCATAGCCGGAAAGATCATCCACCGCGGTCAGATCGTATCCTCTGTAGTTCGCATAGTTGCGGAACATAACCGCAAGCTGCTCAAGGCTGACCGGATCTGCCGGGTGCCAGGTATGATCCGCGTAGCCTGCCACAATCCCCTTCTGGTGCGCCCAAAGCGCCGCATCATAATACCATGCTGTGGCCGGGCTGTTCTCCACATCGGTAAAGGGACTGTCTCCTTCCACCTCCGGGCTCCCGGCCAGGCGGAAGAAAATCAGGGCGGTCTGAGCCCGGGTAATGGGCGCATCCGGGCTGAAGGTGAAGGCACCGGTTCCGTCCATCAGGCCGTTCTGCCAGACAAACATCACCTCGTTATAGAACCGGTCGTCCTTTAACACATCGGTAAAGGGACCGTCCGTTTCCTGCCGGATACTGATACCGCCGGACAGGGAACCGGAATCCTTCTCATCCGTTTTCTCATCTGCGGTATGGCCGCCGTCCGTGCTGCTGTCTCCGCCAGCATCGGGGGCAAACACCGCTCTGACAATCACATTTTCGGCAGGCATGGTAAAGGCGTTGTTGTCGATGGTGATATTACCGGAAACAGCTTCCCACCGTTCCATGTGATAACCGCCGGCGGCGGAGGCGGTCAGGGTAATCGTCGTTCCCGCCACAGCAGCGGCTGCAGATGCAGACGCGGTGCCGTTTCCGACAGTTTCCACTGTCACGGTGTATTGCCGGGGGCGACCGTCAGGGTTGCAGCGTTGCTGGTAACGCTGTTGCCGTCCGCGCCCTCCACGGTACAACGGTATTGATTGCCATCCATATCCATTGTGACGGCCTGGATCATGTAGCTGCTGCCGGTTGCGCCGTCAATGTCCACCCATGTGGTTCCGTCGTCCCTACTTATCTGCCATTGCCAGGTCAAACCTTTATTGGCAGCATCGGCAGGCTCCACCGTGGCTGTCAGGGTATCGCTGCCCGTTTCCTGCAAGGTCAGGCTTGTCTTGTCCAGTTTCACGCCGGTAACAGGAATAACCACCGGTTTATCAATGCTCAAAGTAAATTCCCTGCTGTCAGAACCATAATCGTTAGCTGCTTCCACAATGAACGTACTTCCCCCTTCTGCCGTAGGTGTGCCGGAAATCACACCGGTACCTGCGTCCAGGCTCAAGCCTTCCGGCAGGGAACCGCTGGTGACACTCCATGTGATCGGAGCCGTACCATCTGCCAAAAGAGTTGTGCTGTACGCTGCCTCTGCAGTGCCGTTTGACAGGCTTGTGGTTGTAATTGTGGGCGTATACTTCACACTGTCGCCCAGGCTGTTCTTTATCCCTTCGTCCAGTGTGCCGCCATCCACGATCACATTGTGGCCATTGGCGTTCAGGCTTGCCCCTTTATCCAATGTCAGGCTCTCACCCTCGCCAATGATCAGATCCTTCTGTAAGCTGGCATTGCCGTACACAGTGCCGGTACTTCCATTAAAGACAATGCCTGTGCCCTCAGTGGGAACGGTCACATCCTCGTTGATGCCGGCAGCTATCCCACCGCTGGCTCGGATGATAGTGCTATCGTTGACGTTCAGAGAAGGACTCCCTATTGGAAATAGAATTCCTTTACGCCCACTAGCGGTCAGGCTACCGCCATCCACAGACAAAGATCCTGAGGAACTTTCACCAGCCTGCACCATGACTCCAATATAAGAGGAGCCACCACTAGCCTCCACTGCAGCGCCCTCAATGGTCATTTCCGCATTGCCAACATTGCTCTGTACCCTAATCCCACCCGAACCTCCACTGGCTGTCAAGCTGCCTCCTCCGCTGATGGTCACGAATACCTCGCCCCCGTTCGACAACGCATAAATCCCAATGCTTCCGGAAACCACATTGTTCCCTGCGACCTGGATGTTCAGAGACACAGCATTGGAACTGCTATATACCAAAATACCTGCGTCGTAATTATTGTAGTTAAAATCATATTGTCCTGCAATGTTCGCATTGTTCAGCGTCAGGGTACTGGTGTCTGCGTCAAAGGCTACATTATAATTGCCGGCATCGGAAGCCGTCAGATTGCCATTCCCGTCTGTTGTCCAGTAACCGCTGTCTGTGATGCGGGTATTTCCGATCCAGAGGGTATCATAGGCAATTCTCGGGGTGATTGCCCGGGCCGGCGCCGCTTTTGCCTGTGTGTCCGGCTGGCTCTCCACTCCTTTACAGGCGGTCAGATCCGCTCCCCCGGCGCCGCACAACGGGCATTCCCCATTGATGTTGTCCCCGGTACACAGTTCTGTGCAGATACACTCAGCCTCCGGCCCGGTTTCCTCCTCGCTCCCGCCGTCCTGGGGATTGCAAATCCTGCAGACATATGCACAGGGTGTCCCGTCCTCAGCCGGAGCATAACCGCATGCCTCGTCATGTTCATGCCCGCAGTCCGGAACTTTTGTGATACACCCGCTTTCTTCGCTGCATACATGGGTGCAGGCCGTCGGTTCAACGGCTTCTGCCGGTTCCTCCGCCTCCGGCAGGGCGGCGGTATTCTCCGACACGCTTTGGACCGGGTAACACTCCGGGCCGTGTTCATGGACGCAGCTCGTCACAAGGGTATAGCAGGCCTCGTCATGTTCATGGGTGCAGGGACTTCCCTCGCTGCCCCCGGTGTAGCCGCAAGCTTCGTCATGCCTCGGGTGATGTTCGCACAGGCCGCTCTCTGCTGGTGACGGGTCTCTGTCCGGCTTTCCATCGGCAAAGGCCGTGGCCGGGAGTAGCGTAACCAGCAGACACAGGCACATAAATGCTGCTGTCAGTCGTTTTCGCATGATGTTTCCTCCTTGGTTTCTGGGGTTAAGGTGTTCCTGCAGGAGCGTCCTTTTTTCCTTCTCCGTTTCCCGTTATTGCATACCCCCAGCAGAGAGCCGGGGAATTGATGGTAGTGGCGGCAGGAGCCGCAGTCAATGCCGGCCGGGTCGTCGTCCACCATTTCGGCGTGAGGGCAGGCGTCTTCGATGGTTAAAAGAATGGGACGGCCCGCCGGAGTACAGCCCGGCTGTTCACAGTAATCCCTGTAGTCCTCTGCATATCGCTTCAGATGGTCGTCCCAATAGACGGGAACTTCAATTACCTCCCCCTCAAACTCATACCGGTTGACCTTCTCCATCCTGATCCCCTCCTTTCATCCGCAATGCGGACTGAACACCGGGCTTATCGCGCAAAAAGGACAGACTTATCTTATCTGTCTGTCTGTCTGTCTGTCTGTCTGTCTGTCTGTCTGTCTGTCTGATTATGCGGGATACATCCCATCTGTCAAGGCTTATTTTACAATTTTTCATCTTTACCTCCATGCCGAAGCACTGCTGAGGCCCGCACGCCGAACCCCCAGTTCGGCGCTGCGATAACGGGATTTGCGACAATTCGGCGAAAATCCTGATTGAAAAATAAACCATCGGGCTTATTTTTCAACCTTTCTTCCTGCAATTCTGCGGCAGGCTCCGCCGCCATTCCGGGCGGTGCTTTCGCGACCGCATTTACATTATACAGGAAAAAAAAAGAGAAATACCATCACCCATTTTGACCCCTGAAACGGGTGAGCCCCACAGCCCGTTCCGGGCGCCTCTCCCCCGGAAAAGCATACTCCTGTCCGGGGACTTTCCGGTTCTGTGCATTCCGTTTCCACATGGTTCCGGAGATGTGGGATTGACCGTATTTGCCGATATTTTCAGGGATTCCGCAATCCCCGGGCCGTCCGGCCGCAGGCTGCGGGCATGACAGGCGCAAACGCCGCAGCCGTTCCCCCGCAGGCCGCATCATGGCCTGTATTGAGGCTGTAAACTCTACGGCATACGGAAGAGAAATGGTGGACCATGCCAATGACCCTTATCAAAAATCATCCGGCCGCTTTGATTGGATCACCGCTTCCGGCGCGGCGGAGAAAGCGGCATTCACAGCACGCCAGAGGAAGGAACTTCATTTCTCAATCCTCTTCTTCCCCATCCGCAGCACCGCCATCCGTCTGCCCCAGCTTCGGCTCCTGAATGCGTCCGACGATCACCATTGCCGCCAGGAAAAGAGCGAGCATGAACACAAAGGGCAGCCTGCGGTCCAGGCTGGACAGCCACCCCGCAAGGTAGCCAAAAGGAGAAGAAAACGCAATGGTAGAGGCCATAATCAGAGCGTTGATCCTCGCCCGCTCCTGCGGATTGATATTCAGCTGGATCAGCGCGTCCTTGCGCGGAGCCACCAGCGCGCCTCCCGCGGCCCATACGAACACATAAAGAATAACGAGGCCAAGGCTGCTGGCAGGAATCAGAATCAGCAGGGTTACCGCGCAGGCGTACAGAATCAGCCCGCACCACAAAGGAAGCCGAAATTTCACGCTGTTCATCCGGGGCTGGATTCCCACCATGAAAACCAGCATCACCGCCGCGTTCAGGATCGGGAACACCGCAAGATACTGATCAGAGATTCCAAGCCTCTGCGTCACATACAGGCTGAAGAAATTTGTGCTGATCATATTTGTAATATACAGAATCACCGATACGGCGACCGCCTTCATGATTCCCCTGTTCTTCAGCACTCTGGGAATCAGCTGCCGGTATTCCCCAAGCATGCGGGAAACGGAAACATTTTTCGTCTCGGCCCTGCGGATCTTACCCTGCCTGGTTTCCCGGCAGAACCGGAAGGTGATCAGCGTTTTTGCCATCATGGTCAGAGCGAAAATAAAATACAGCACCCGGAGAACCGGAACCACCGAATAGGAATTGATGAACAGCCCGGAAAGGGGCGCGAAAAAGATGGCGACCATGCCCCCGATATTCACCCAGGTATACAGTCCGACCAGATCCTTCGGCTCCGCATCTTCGATCAGCAGACAGTACCATGCCGTCTGGTTGATCTGCTCAAAGCAGTTCAGAATGGCCGCCAGCAGAAAAAGCCAGAAATTATGAGAAACGGACCACACCAGACAGGCCATTGCCCATCCGAAGAAATCTCCCATCATGGTGGTGAATTTCCGGCCAAGCTTGTCCGTCAGAATCCCGCCGAAGAAGGAAAAAAACACCTGCACAACCATGGAAACGGAAAGAATCGTCCCGATCTGAACGTCCGTGATCCCCTGCGTATACATATACAGCGTGGCAAATGGCGCAATCAGGTTGTACGGAATCCCCCACAGAGGCTCAATCAGCACCAGCGTCCGCGGATTTCCCCCATTGCGCGCAAGGACCTCCACAAGGGGATGCTTTCTCAGTCTTTTCATTGTGTACTTAATATTCATGTTTCTTCCTGCCCTCAGTCAATCGTTATAGTCAAGGGAAATTCTATCACATTCCCGTGCCGATTTCTATCCGCTTTTTTCAGGTTCTTCCAGACGCTACAACAGGGTAAATTGATTTTTATGAAATTCAATCAATCCCTCCTTGCGCATCTTCCCCAGCTCATTGGACATGGCGCTGCGGTCAACCGACAGAAAATCCGCAAGCTGCTGACGGTTGAAGGGAATGGAGAAGGAAGCGCTTCTGCTGCGCTGCGCTTCATCGGAGAGATAGGAAAGCAGCTTCTCCCGTGTCGTCCGGTTGGAAATGTGGCCGAGTTTGGACACCAGCTTCCTGTTCTTTTCGGAGATTGCGAAAAAAAGATTTTTTACGGTCAGGGAATGGAATTTACAGGCAGAAGGGCATACCGTAAGAATCCGCTGAATATCGAAAAACAGAACGGCGCTGTCCTCAACCGCGACCACGTCGTTTAACAGCGCGCCGCTTTCGGGCGACACATACGCCTCGCCGAACATTTCCCCCACCGCAACGTCTCCCAAAATGGCACGGTTTCCCCAGTAATCGTCCTTCTGGATATGCAGACAGCCCTCGACCAGTACCGTCAGGCTGCGAACATACTCTCCCGCCCGGTAAACATAGTCGCCTTTTCTATATTGACGAAGCGCCGCGCCCAGGCAGTCCAACATGGTCCCGATCTCTTCTTCGCCCACACCGGCAAACAATTTCGTATTTTTCAGCACATCCGTATATTTTTCCACAAAAGCCTCCTTATTGTTGTAATTCCAACATACTCGTTGTGATTATCGTATTATAGTATGTCCATACAGTCAAGGAGGTCTGATTATGATGGATAAAAAAGAAGAGACTGACGGACAGCCCCTTCTTTTTTCTTTCTTTATAATAAAATACTCAGATCTCTACGAGCTCATACTCCCGTGATCCAAAGCCAAGCTCAGCCGCAGCCTCAATGGTATGGATGCCGTTGCGGCTGTTCACGCGTTCCATGAAATGCTCCCGTCCCGGATCGTCGGAGCCGGTAATCAGATCCATGCAGGCCTGGTCGATGGCCACCGGATCAAGGGAAGCCAGCATGCCGATGTCCTTCATGCAGGGATCCTCTGCCACCACGCAGCAGTCACAGTCCACGGAAAGATTCTTCATCACGTTGATGAAGGCGATTTTTCCCTGGAAATGTTCCACCACGCTCATGGCGGCGTCAGCCATTGCTTCCGGGAATTCCACGCTGCTCGCGTGCTGCTTCCAGGTCTCAAAACGGTCGTCCGTCTTTCCCGCCGAATGGATCAGCGCCTTGCCCGCGCGGCTGGCGCATCCGATGGCAAGCTGCTTGAGCGCTCCGCCGTAGCCGCCCATGGGATGTCCCTTGAAATGGGCGAGAACGAGCATGGAATCGTAGTTCAGAATATTTTTCCCCAGATGGTTTTCCTTCAGAATCTTTCCGTTCGGGATGGGCCAGACGATGTCCGGGCCTTCCGCGTCCATGATGTCCACGTCAAAATGCTGCGTCCAGCCATGCTCTTCCATCAGCTTCATGTGAGCTTCCGTATGGTCGCGCACGCCGCCTGCCGCATCGCCGTATGCGGTGTTGCATTCCACAATGGTGCCATTCACTTCCTCTACCATGGGCTTCCAGAACTCCGGACGCAGAAAATTCTGATTTCCCTTTTCTCCGGAATGAACCTTGACCGCCACTTTTCCGGGCAGTTCCACGCCCAGTCTGTGATACAGCTCAACCACCTTTTCCGGCGTAATTTCACGGGTAAAATAAACCTTTGCCTTCATTGCCGTCTCCTCTCCTTCCTTCTTTTACAAATCTCTTCAAAGCGGCTCCTGATCGGTTTTGCTCCGGGCAGCCGCAATATTCTGACACAATGTCATCATCCAAACTATAACATTATTCTGACACTGCGTCAATATATTTCCTCCACGGCCGTTTTCCGGAGGCCGGGCCTCAGCCGCATCCACCTTTTGCTTCATTTAAGGGAAAATAAAGAAAACCTTCATAATTTTTATGGCAATTTTTGAATTCAGACATATTCCGGACACATTTTCCGTGTATCATAAATGACAGATAGATGAACAAACAACATCTATCGTTACACTATCTCCCCCCTCATAAGACAAAAGGGCCTCCGCACTGTGCGGGGGCCTTTGTCTGTCCGGCTATTCCCGATTATCCAACGGCTTCCACTCCGGATTGGGAGACGGGAACGCAGCTTCAACGTCCCTCTGCCAGCCGTGAAGCATGAGAAGGAGCTTCGCCGCAAGCTCCGGTTTTTCCTCTGCCAGATTCCGGGTTTCTCCAAAATCCGTTTCCAGATCGTACAACCGCAGGCTGTGGTCTTCCAGAGACTCGATCAGCTTGTACCGTCCCAGCCGCACGGAAGATCCCGGCACTCCGCCCTGGTTTCCATAATGCGGATAATGCCAGAATAAAGGATGCTCCGGCATGGCTTCTCCGCGCAGAAGCGGAACAATGCTTCTTCCGTCACAATGCTGTTCCTTTCTTTCCGGAAGGCCCGCAAGCTCCAGGAAGGTCGGGTAAAAATCGGTGGTGGTCACAGGCACATCGCATCGGGTTCCCGGCTTTATCCTGCCGGGGAAACGGATCAGCAGCGGCACCCGGATTCCGCCTTCTTCCATCCAGCCCTTTCCTTCCCTTGCCGGAAGATTGCAGGTAGGCGAGCCCTCGCTGGTGGAAAGTCCGCCGTTGTCTGAGGTGAAAATCACCACCGTATTTTCGGCCTGACCGCTCTCCTCAAGCGCATGCAGAAGCCTTCCGATGTTCCAGTCCAGATTCCAGATCATGGCAGCATAGTCCGGATCCGACTGAAGGACGCGGCGCATCACCCTTTTTCCCGCCTTATCCTCCGTGTGCATCAGCTCTCCTTCCACCAGCGCGGTTTCCTGATCCAGCCCCAGCTCCCTCGCTTTTCTTACAAACCGCTCCCGATCCTCCGGCTTCACCTGGATGGGCTCATGCACCGCATAGTGGCACAGATTCAGGAAAAAGGGCTTTTCCCCGTCATGAGAACGGATGAGCCGGATGGCCTCATCTGTAATGCGGTCCGTCAGGTATTCTCCATCCGGGCCTTCCGGAAGGGTTTCGATTCCATAGGGTGCGAAATACCCCTGATGCGGGTGGCCCCAGGAGCAGCCTCCGATGTTGACATCGAAGCCCTCCTTATCCGGATAATACGCTTCTCCTCCCAGATGCCATTTTCCCACATGCCATGCCGCATAGCCGCCGTCGCGCAGCGCCTGCGCCACCGTATATTCCCCCTCCGGAATATGCTTCACATACGGCGCGTCGATCACCCGGCCCCGAAGCGGATGGCAGGTTCCATCCATATCGATCCAGTCCGTCAGCCCCAGCCTTGCAGGATATTTTCCGGTCAGAAAGCTGGCCCTGGAAGGGGAACAAACCGGACAGGAGGCATAGGCATTCGTGAAGCTCATCCCCTCCCTGGAAAGCCTGTCGATATTCGGCGTCTCATAAAAGGTGCTTCCCGTACAGGCCAGATCCTTCCAGCCCATATCATCCAGCAGAATAAATAAAATGTTCGGTTTTTTCATCAGATTTCCTCCTTGATTTTCAGATCAGTATACACCGGTAAAGGAAAGTGTGGAATCCACTCCGGAATCCGCATTTCGGTCTTACGCTCATCTTATCCGCCTTCGAGAATGCAGTCAATCCCTTTTCGTTCCTTTACCTGCCGGTTACAGACCAGGCAGATCAGAATCTTTTTTCCTTTTTTAAAGAATTCCTTCAGAAATTTTATAGGTTTTTTGGAAATCGGACACATTCCTGACACATTTTCCCTGTATCATAAATAACAGATAGATGAACAACACCTATTGTTACACTATCTCCCCCCTCATAAGACAGAAAAACCTCCGCTTCTGCGGAGGTTTTTCTGTCTTGCAGCTTTCGCCTGAACCTCCTCGCTCAGATCAGTTCAACCGGCGCGTAAATTTCCACTCGCCCGGCTCTCTTTCCCGCCGGTCCCAACTGTCCCGCTCCGGTGACCGCCTGTCTCACGCCGTCCAGATCTGCATCTGCATATCGGGCAAACCATCCTTCCAGACGTTTTCGCAAATCAAGAATCACCTCTTCGTATCGCTCCTGCCCATACAGGTTATTCTCTTCCTGCGGATCCTCCTTCAGATCATAAAGTTCATTTTTCCCATATGGATACCGGTGAACATACTTCCATTCTTTCGTTCGTATCATCCGTACCGGTCCATACTCGTCATAGACCACAATTCCCTCATTTGTCTTCTCTGTTTCACCGCTCTCTGTTCCACACAGAATATCCGCAAAGCTATGGCCGCACAAATCTCCGGCGCTGCTGTAATCGATTCCGGCAAGGCTCATCAGCGTCGGAAACAGATCATAGGCACTGATCAGTTCCTCACAGACGCTTCCTTCCCGTATATGTCCGAGCCAGGTGGCGAGAAACGGCACTTTTACTGCCGTATCATACATATTCATCGGGAAAGTTCCGTTTCCCTTTCCCCATATCCCGTGCTGCCCCATGCTCATGCCATTGTCCGCCGCAAAGATAAGAAGCACATCCTGTGCTCTACCGGATCCTTCCAGTCGGTCTAAAATACGCCCCACCTGTTCATCCATCGCGCTGATCGCCGCAAAATAGCCGATCAGATTTTCTCTTCTTTTCTTCGTTCCATACACCGGTCCAGTCGTCATATCAGGATGATCCGGAATATCCGGAATGCTCTCAAAGGCACAGTCCCTGTAATAATCGATCCATTTTTTCGGATGCTGCTCCTCTCCCCATGGAGAATGCGGCGCCGTATAATGTACGGACAGATAGAACGGGTCGTCCTTTTCCAGGAATTCATCCAGCCATTCCAGCGCCTTATCCGTGATCAGTTCCGTCACATATTTCCCGTGTTGTACCTGTATCTGACCGTCTTCGACAATATCCGGATGGTAATAACAGCAGCCTCCCAGTCCCAGCGTATACCATCTGGAAAAGCCATGCTGCATTCTCACGCTGTCCCCCAGATGCCATTTACCCGCAAGCGCGCACTGATAACCATTCTTTGCCAGAAGATCCGTGTAGGCGATTTGTTCATCCAGATAGCCAATGGGCTTCTCTTCCATGTCATATCCGGTTCCATAAGGATTCTCCCTGCCCTGTTCGGCAAACTTTTCTCTGTCCACGTTTCCGCTTCTAATCCAGTCATGTACTCCATGTGAGGACGGCATTTTTCCGGTCAGCAGCGACGCCCTCGCCGGCGAACAGACAGGAGAGGCGCAGAAAAAATTTTCAAACCTCATTCCATTCGAGGCGATTCGATCCAGGTTCGGTGTGTAAAGTTCCGGTGTTCCTGCACAATGCATGGCCCATGCTCCCTGGTCGTCCGTAAGGATAAAAATGATATCTGGTTTTTTCTCCATTTTCACAGTTTCCTCCATACCGGAGCATTCCCCGCTCCATTTTATCAGGAAAGGCGGGAATACACCTTCCCGCCTTTCCTTCACACTTCAGCACAGTTGATTCTTTTACTGCGCAGACTGTGTCTGATAGACCTCTGTCACGGAATCGATGATCTCCTGTCCTCCCTGCGCTCTCCACTCTTCACTCAGCTTTTGTGCGCCTTCCTCAATGCCGATCTTTCCCTGCAGCATATCGGAGAAATACTGTGTAAACACATCTCCGGCCACAGAAGCATTCTCAATTTCCACCGCAGTTTTCTGTTTAATCAGATTCGGTATCTGACACTCAGAGGCCAGTTCCACCGTCTCCAGAGCCCTTTCTCTGTTCGGCTCAGTATCCGGCAGATATCCGCTCTCCAGCGGCCAGTAGAAGGATCCCCATGCCAGCGCATGTGCCCATCCGTCAGGTGAAAAGGCGTCTTTGGCTCTCTCTTCTTCATTAAACACTACCGTATCGCCATCCATCGTATAATGGATTCCCTCGATTCCAAGTCTGAGCAGATTATTTCCTTCCTCGGAAACCATGAAATTCAGGAATTCCGCCGCCTTGTCCGGATTTTCACAGGCCGTTGTTATACAGGTGAACATTCCGCTCTTTCCCTGTCTGTTCAGTCCGCTCGCTCCATCAGGCCCCTTCGGAGGCAGTCCGTAACTGATCGTTGCTTCGGGATACAGTTCCTGTACGCTGCTTTCATGTCTGCTCACATGACGGAACAAAGGCGCCAGCATGGAACCGCTCTTTCCCTGATAGAATTTTTCTTCCTTTTTCGTGCTGTCATTTAACATCAGTTCTGGATCGATCACACCGCTGTCCCAGAGTTCCTTAATGTACTGCATGGCCGGAACAAAGGAATCATCCTCAAACCAGGCAATAATATTTCCATCCTCATCCAGTGTATAATCTGCATATTCCAGTCCATAGGCAAAAAATACCCAGTCAAATGGAGTCGATGATGAATCTGTCAGCTTCTGAGCGGTATAACCAAACGTATCGTCCTGACCGTTTCCATCCGGATCATTGAAGGTAAATGCGTTCAATACCTCCTTTATCTCATCCAGCGTTTCCGGATAGGAAAGCCCCAGATTGTCCAGCCAGTCCTGTCTCATAATGACGAGGGAATTGGCAGTCTCATACTGCGTAATAAAGGGCAGTCCATAATAGTTGCCGTCCTGAGCCGACCATTCATAATCCTCGAGCCATGCCGTTATATCCGGGCTGCTGTCCATATAATCGTTGAGAGAGATTACCATTCCGTCGTCAATCCACTGCTGTGTCGCGCTCGTTCCGTACGCTCCGGTTACAATATCCGGGAAATCTCCCGATGCCATGGCTACATTAACCTTTTCCGTATTCCCTTCCGGTACGATTTCCACCGTCAGATCGATCCCAAGCCTATTGTTAATCTCTTCGATAATGCGGTCTCCATCCTCGATAACCTCAGCAGCCGTATCGCCCGTAGTAAGCCATCTGATCGGAACCCTTTCCGAACTGTCCGCCTGATCCTGAGCCGCTTCTTCCCCTGAGCCGGATGATTCTGCGGAATCCGCAGAGGTTGAAGTGGAATTACCGCACGCGGTCATGGAAAAAGCCATTGCAAACGCCAACAACAATCCTGTCACTTTTTTTGCTTTCATAAAATAGCCCCCTGTTCTTTTTAGTATGAATTGATAAGTTAACCTTTTTCAAAAATATCAACCCTTAACCGCTCCAGTCAATATGCCTTTTGTAAAATACTTCTGGAAGAAAGGGTAAGCACACATAATCGGTATGATGGCCAGCATGACGGCCGCCATCTTCATTGGCTGTCCCAGCAGAAACAGGCTCTCTCCTCCACTGGAATATGCCGCATCGCTCTCAAACAGCATGGAACGCAGGAACAGCTGCAACGGCCATTTTTCCCGGCTGTTGATATACATGATCGCGGAAAAGAAATCGTTCCAGTGGTCAACCGCATAGAACAACGCTATCGTTGTCACAGCAGGCTTGGAAATGGGCAACATTATCCGGAACAGCACTCCAACCTCCGTACAACCGTCCAGCAGAGCCGCCTCTTCCAGTTCTGTCGGCAGCTCCGCAAAAAAGTTTCTGAGAATGATCAGGTTATAGGTATTGATTGCGGAAGGAAGAATCATCGACCAAAGACTGTTCATCAACCCCAGATCCTTTATCACAATATAGGTAGGAATTATTCCTCCTGTGAACATCATGGTGAAAACCGCCAGGAACATCAGGATCCTGTGTCCTTTCAGTTCCTGTTTGGAAAGGACGTAGGCTGCCATGATTGTGATCAGCATGTTGATCAGGGTCCCAGCCACCGTTATAAAAATGCTGTTCGCATAGGATGTCCAAAGGGATTCGTTTCCCAGCATATAGGCGTAGCCTTCAAACGACCACTCGCTTGGCCAGAGATGAATACTGGTAGAGAGGTAGCTTTTCAACGAAGACATCGACACCACCAGGCAGTCCCAGAAAGGATACAGGGTTGTGATTCCCAGCAGGATCAGCAGCAACAGATTAACCGCTTCGAAAATCCTGCTTCCAAGGGAATGATTGACATGGCCTTCCTGTCCTTTTTTCTTTAAGGTCATCTTCATTTAGTAGATTCCCTCCTCTCCCATCATCCTGGCTGTCTTATTTGCAATTACCACCAGAATGAAATTTACCACCGACTTAAACAGACCGACTGCGGATGCGAGTTCAAACTTTCCTTCCTGCAGACCCATACGATATACATAAGTGTCTATGATATCGGCGGTTCCATATACTCCCGGATGATATAATACGAAGATCTGTTCAAATCCTGCCTGCATCAGACTGCCGATACGTGTAATAAGTACCACAATGATTGTGGAACGGATGCAGGGAAGTGTAATATGAAGAAGCCTCTGCCACCGGTTTGCCCCATCCACCGTAGCAGCTTCATACAGCTGTGGATCAATTCCCGTCATTGCCGCCAGGTAAATAATCGTATTCCATCCAAACGTCTTCCAGATCATGGAAACTACCATCGTCGGCACAAAGTATCTTTCATCCGTCAAAAATCCAATCGGCTGGAATCCAAGCATTTTAATGATTCCGTTCACGATACCTGAATCCATGGACAGCAGGCTGGTCATAATACCGCCCAAAACAACCCATGAAATAAAGTTTGGAATATAGATGGCCGTCTGAATCACCCGTTTTACCCGGTTCCATCTTAATTCATTCAGCATAAGCGCGACGATAATCGGAAATGGGAATCCGAAAATCAGACGAATTAAACTGATTCTTATGGTATTCCAGAATACGGAATAAAATTTGCTCATTCCAAAGAGCTGCTCAAACACATCGAATCCGACCCATGGGCTTTTCATGATCCCCTGCATCGGATTAAAATCCTTAAATGCGATTGAAGCTCCATACATGGGAACATAACAGAATATCACATAGTAAACAATGGCCGGCACAAGCATGAGATACATGTACTTATGCTTCCATAAATATTTGGTTAAGCCTTTCACCCCTTCCTTCCTGTCGTTTTTACTTTTTGCTTTTGCTTTCCCCAGCATTCTCTTTCACCCTCTTTCCTGTTATTGTGCATTTTATGTTTCTTTAATTCAATTCCAAATACTTTTTTGTACATTTTTAAATCTATTTTCATTATACAGCCTGAAAATTTTATGCAAAACGCAAAATTTAAACCAATTTCATTTTTCCCTTTCAGAAATTGTAAATAATACCCATTTTTCATGAAAATAGCAAAAATCAAACCACATTTTCTTCATTTTGTTTGATTTTTGCTATGAGTGTTTGAAGAAATGAGATAATATCCTGTCCTCCTGTTTTGATTTTTGATGTGCATTTTGCATATTTTTAATGTAATAAAATTGACTTTTTTGAATAATCAGATATAATGAAGGAGTGATAATTGTTTGATAATTGGTCATTATGCTTTAAATTCGATTACAAAAAGAGGTTGAATCGTGTTTTTATTCAAAATTCATCTATTCCCTTCCCTGAAGTTCAAAAACATTTTGAAATCCCGCCACTTTCGCACTTCCTTTCTGCTGACGGCTTCGGGCCTGACCACCGTATATGTGATTATCTGCGTTCTGTTCTGTACACGGAATCTGTTTGTGCTGAAGGAAAACCTGGAAACCCACGCCAATCATGCCGCTTCTTCCATTCAGGATATCATTAACAGCATGAAAAGCAGTTCTGTTTTGATCGGTTCCATGCCCTCCGTGGATCTGGTTTTGAAGAATTCCAGTCCAAGTATTGACCAGCTTTCCCAGATGATTGATGATGTTTCCACCTTTTCCGACCTTTATGAATACGAAAATATCGCTCTCTTTTTTTATCGTTCCGGCCGTATTTATGATACGAACAGCGGCATTTATTACGAAACGGATTATTACAATAAGGAACTTATCCAAACGGTTTCTTCCATGGAAACAGACAGTATGTGGTTTTTTTCTACCGCCAATCTTCGATATTATGAAGGGCGCAGGGAAGTCCCTCTTCTGACCTACATCCGGCGCCTTCCCATTTATGAATCCCGGGCCAGAGGATACATCGTCATTTCCTTTTCCCTGGCTGACCTGCAGGAGATGTGTGAAGAAGAGGCTTCTGAAAGCCCCTGGCTTTCCGCTGTCTATTTTCAGGATCAGCTTCTCTGGAGCTCTTCCGGTGAAGACGAAATATTGCACGAAGGAATCGCTTATTCATCCAATGCTGAAGACGATGTGCGCTGCTCCTTCTATCTCACCTGGAAGGATCAGTTTAACTATCTGCTTCCTGTTTTACCATCCCCCGTGCTTTATCCCGCTGTTCTCTTTCTCTCCTTCCTCGTTTCCGTCTTCTATGCCGCGCATATGATCAGGCCGGTAGACGCGTTAATGGAGAAACTTGGGGCAAGCCCCTATACAAAATCTTCCAAAAGAGGCTCGGACGAATTTACGCTTCTGGATACCGAATTTGAACGCATATCCACACAGCTCAGTCACGCCCGTTCCGTTACCCTGCAAAATCAGCAGCTTATCCGCGATCTGCTGCTGCATGATCTGCTTGACGGGCGAATTGAGCCCGACCAGCTTCCGGAGGAATATACCAGAAGCGGAATCCGGTTTCCTCATTCCGATTTCTGTCTCATCCTGATTTTTGTCCCCGGCCTTTCCGACCTTACGGACGACGCTGAGCAAAAACAGATCGGGCAGATGCTGTGCGCAAACGCAGTCAGCTCCTTTTCCATTCTCGGTGCATGTTATGCGCTGAATACTGATATCGGTGAGATTGCTGTAATTTTGAATACGGACTCCGGAGAAAAGCTCCAGTCAGAGTTGAAAAGACGATGTGAACTTCTGAAGATGCATTCCACTTTCCATTCCTCGCTGCAGCTTCTCTTTTCCGTTGTCCTCTGTTCTTCCGGGCCTGACCGGCTCCATCAGGCGAAACTGCTTGCAGAACAGAATTTTCTTCTTATGTCGTGCGGAACGGAAAACGTTACCTTTGAAGTACAGAAGGAATTTGCTCCCAGCATTGATCCAGGCCTTCCAGAGCAGCTTGTCCACTGTATTCTCGCCCATGATTCCTCCCAGCTAAAGAAACACGCAGACCGTTTTTCCACGGAATGTCTGTCTAAGGCTGCTTCGCTTGCAGAGGCAAAAAAGTTTACCTCCATCGTTCTGTACTCTGTTTTTACCAGTCTGCTGAAACTGGACATCACCGTAAAAGAAAGCATGCTGAATGAATTTATTCAAAAAACCGATTCTGCGCAGACCATCCAGGAGTGCGACAATATCCTGTGGTCCTGCCTTGCATGCCTTACGAACAGCAGCCCGAAGATGTCAAATGATTCTCATGCCTATGTGCGCAAGGCAGTACAGTACCTGGAGCTGCATTACTCGGAACCTCTTTCCATACCGCAGATTGCGGCACATGTGGGAGTCAGCTCTGTTTATCTGAATAAAGTATTCAAAATGGCCACAGAAAAAACATTGTCAGAATACCTGAATTATTACCGTATTTCCCGTTCTCTTGAGCTTTTGGCAGGCAGTACGGAAACGGTGAACCGGATCAGTGAATCCGTCGGCTATAATGATGTAAGAAGCTATATCCGTTTTTTCAAGAAATTTTATGGAATGACTCCAAACGAATACAGAAAAAGCGGAGCGGATGCCCGCCCCACTTTGGTTTAATCCTGTTTTCTCCCCGTTTCGGGGAAAAAGGCAAAAAGCTCATGGGCCAGAAGGGGAAATGCCGCCAGGATCAGAAGCCGCAGCCATTCCCGCAGGGAAAGGTGGGCGGTGCCGAAGGCTGCCGTCAGAAACGGGATCTCCGTAACCGCAATCTGCAGCAGGAAGCCCGCCGCGAGCGCCAACAGCATCAGTCGGTTTCTCAGATGATTCATACGGAAAACCGACTTTTCCACGTCCCGCATGCCGATGGCGTGAAAAAGCTGGGACATGCCAAGGACCGTAAAGGCATAGGTCTGCGCCCGGCTCAGTACCGCCTCGTTCTGAAGGATCACGGCGAAGGCGGACGGAGAAAAGGCGATCCCTCTCTCCCTCATGATTCCATACGGGATCGTAAAGAAGGCGGTCAGGCTGATGCCTGCGATCAACAGGCCATAGAAACAGGTGCGGGCAAGGCCTCCATCCGCAAACAGGCTTTCCTTCGGATCTCTCGGAGGCTTTTTCATCAGGCTGTCCGCGTCATTGTCGTCAGCCCCCAGCGCCAGAGCCGGAAGGGAGTCGGTGATCAGGTTAATCCACAGAATATGGCTGGATTTTAAAGGAGAGGCCAGCCCCATGAGAACCGCCGTGAACATGGTCATGATCTCTCCCAGATTGGAGGAAAGCAGGAAGATCACGGACTTTTTGATGTTCTCATAAACGCCGCGGCCTTCCTCGATGGCCTTTTCGATGGTCGCGAAATTATCATCTGTCAGAATGATTTCCGAAGCCTGTTTTGCCACGTCCGTTCCGCTCTCTCCCATCGCAATACCGATGTCTGCAGCCTTCAGAGAAGGCGCGTCATTCACTCCGTCCCCTGTCATGGCCACAATTTTTCCCTTTGCCTTAAACCCCTTCACGATCCGGACCTTGGACTGCGGAGAGACGCGGGCGAACACCCGGACATCCTCCAGCGCGCGCAGGAATTCCTTATCCGGAAGCCGTCTCAGCCGGGTTTCCGTCATGCACTGCTCCCTGCGCTTCACAATCCCCAGCTGCGCCGCAATGGCATAGGCCGTATCCACATGGTCTCCCGTGATCATCACCGTGGTAACCCCGGCCCTGCGGAAGCGCTCCACCGCTTCCGCCGCCTCCGGCCTCGGCGGGTCCTTCATACCCACCATTCCGATAAAGGTTAGATTCTCCTCCTCCGGCCGGTTTCCGCCTCTGCGCATTGCCACCGCCAGGGTACGAAGAGCCTGACCGGACATTTTCTCCACCGCAGAAAGAATCTGCCGGACCTGCACATCCTGCAGGGGAGCCTCCTTCCCGTACAGCAGAATCCGGGTACACTTTTTCAGAATCTCATCCGGCGCTCCCTTGGTATAGGTGACGCTTTCTGAGCCGTTCCGGTGGAAGGTGGACATCATCTTCCGGTTGGAATCGAAGGGAAGCTCCGCCGTGCGGGGAAGCTTCTTTTCCAGTGTCTGTCTGCGGATGCCGCAGCCTGCGGCGAGATCGAGAAGAGCCAGCTCCGTGGGATCCCCGAACCGCTCTTCCCCTTCCAGGGTCGCATCGTTGCACAGGGTCAGCCCCCGCAGGAATTCCTCATACCCGCCTCCAGGGGCCTTCCCTGCCGATCCCGCCGCAAGTTCTCCGGCGTCCAGAAACCGCTGATTCAGAAAACATTTTTCCACCGTCATCCGGTTCTGGGTCAGGGTTCCCGTCTTGTCGGAGCAGACCACGCTCACCGCCCCCAGCGTCTCCACCGCCGGAAGCTTCCTGACGATGGTGTGCACCCGTACCATTTTCGTCACGCTCATGGCAAGGCAGATGGTGACCACAGCCGGAAGCCCTTCCGGCACCGCCGCCACGGCAAGGGAAATGGCCGTGATCAGCATCTCCACAATGTCCCTTTTCTGAATCAGCGCAATAAGAAACAGCGCGCCGCAGAGAAACAGCGAAAGAATGCTCAAAAGGGTCCCCAGTTCTCCCAGCCTTTTCTGCAGAGGCGTCAGTTCCTGCGGGCTCCCATCGATCATGGCCGCGATTTTCCCGATCTGCGTGTTCATTCCGATGGCGGTGACCAGGCCCTCTCCCCTGCCGTTTGTGACGATGGTGGACATATAGGCCATATTCTGCCTGTCTCCCAAAGCGGTCTCCCGATCTGAAGGGGCCAGATAACCCGCATTCTTTTCCACAGGGACGGATTCCCCGGTCAGCGCGGATTCCTCCACCTTCAGACCGCTGGTTCTGGTCAGGCGCAGATCCGCCGGAATCTGGCAGCCCGCTTCCAGGCAGACGATATCTCCCGGCACGAGCTGCGATGCCGCGATCTCCCGCTCCTTTCCGTCCCGGATGCAGTACGCCCGCGGGCTGGTCAGTTTTTTCAGAGAATCCAGCGCCTTCTGCGCCTTTCCTTCCTGAATCATTCCCACCACCGCGTTCATACAGACCACTACCGCGATGATCGCCGCATCGCTGATCTCATGCAGAAGCAGGGAAATCACGGCCGCAGCCATCAGCACATAGATCAGCGGATCGTTCAGCTGTTCCAGAAAGCTTTCCAGAGCGCTCTTTTTCTTCGTTTCCTTCAGCTCATTGGGACCGCCTGTTTCATGCCGTTTCGCCGCCTCTTTTTCGGAAAGGCCCCTGTCCGGATCAGTGGCCAGAAGCGCACAGACCTCCCGGATATTTTTTGCTTCAAATTTCTCAGACATCTTTCCCTCCATTCCTGTCCCTTTGTCCAAGTCTATGACAGGACAGGCGGGAATATGTCCCAAACAGGGGCAGGCGAAATCCGTAACGCCTGCCCCCATTTTCCTATTTCGCAGTATGTCCTCCGAACACATCGAAGTTCATGGTGTCCAGCTTCGCGTCAATATCCGCAACCTCCGCCGCGCTCAACACGATGCTTCCTGCCCCGAAGTTTTCCTTCAGCCGCTCCACTTTCCGGGAGCCGGGAATCGGCACGATATAAGGCTTCTTACAGAGCATCCAGGCCAGGGAAATCTGCCCCATGGTGGCATGTTTTTCCTCCGCCAGGCGGGAAAGCAGTTCCAGAAGCCCCTTCGCCTTCGCATAGCCCTCCTTCGTATACTGCGGCATGCCGCTGCGGTAATCCTGGCTGCCTTCAAACTTCGTATCCGGCGTATATTTTCCGCTCAGGATCCCATTCGCCAGGGGAGAAAAGGCCACATAGGCCACATTCATCTCCTCGCAGACCGGGAAAATCGCCTCATGCCATCTGGCCATCATGGAGTAGCGGATCGATCCGGTGCTGATAGTACAGATCGATGTAATCGGTTCCCAGCCTTTTCAGGCTTTCCTCCACGCTCTTTTGGATGATTTCCGGGCGGCTGTCCATCCGCAGGGTGAGATCCTCATTGTGGTGGACGCCCATCTTGGTGGCGATCACCACCTGATCCCTCACTCCCTTCAGGGCCTCTCCGACAAGTTCTTCATTATAGGAAATCGTGCCGTCCGCATAAACGCCGGTATAAACCTCTGCCGTATCGAAAAAGTCATATCCGATCTCATACGCCTCCCGGATGGTTTTCACCGCTGCGCCCTTCTCCATCGGATCGCCTGATGCATGACTGAAACCCATGCAGCCAAGGCCCACCGGATTTACATACAGTTCGCTGTTTCCAAGTCTTCTTTTTTCCATATCTTACCTCCATATCGGAGCGCCTTTTGCTCCGGCTGCGCGGAAAAAGAAGCGCCCTCTGTCTGTTTTCGCTCTTATTATAGCGAACAGACAAAGGGCGCGGTATTTTCGTTTTGGAAGCCAGTGAAAACCTCCGGGTAATCAGTCCCGTTTAGTCTTCGTTTGTCAGATGGAATTTCTCAAGCAGATGGAAGGTCAGGCCCAGAATCATTCCGACCACGCAGGCCAGAACCATACCGGTGAGCTGTACGCTTCCGATCGTTACCGTGATGCCGGACAGTCCTGCCACAAAGATGACGGAGGTCAGGATCAGGTTTCTGGATTTGCCGTAATCCACCTGGGAGTCCACCAGGATACGGATGCCGGAGGTCCCGATCATGCCGTAAAGCAGGAAGGAGATTCCGCCGATAACCGGGCCGGGTACCGTCTGAATCAGGGTGGAAAGCTTTCCGATGAAGGAACAGATGATGGAAAGCACTGCCGCGCCGCCGATCACGCGCACGCTGTAAACCTTTGTCACCGCCATAACGCCGATATTTTCTCCATAAGTGGTTGTAGGAACGGAACCGACCAGACCGGAGAGCATGGTGGAAAAGTTATCGCCGAACAGAGTACGGTGCAGTCCAGGATCCTTCAGAATATCCCTTCCGACAATCTTGCTCGTCACCACCTGATGTCCGATGTGTTCAGAGGTGATGACCAGAATGACAGGAAGGATGATCAGGATCGCCTGAGGGTCAAATTTTGCCAGCTGGAAATTCGGCATGGAGAAGATCGGCGCCGCTATTACCGCAGAGAAATCCACGATTCCGCAGCAGACAGCAGCCACATAGCCCGCGACCACAGCGATCAGGATCGGGATAACGGAAAGAAAGCCGCGGAAGATGATGGATCCGAAAACAGCAACGCCAAGCGTTACGAAGAACACGATCACATTTTCCGGCTGAATCGTTTCGTCCAGAAGCCCCGCATTCTCCGCAGCGCTTCCCGCCAGCTCCAGGCCGATCAGCGCCACCACCGGCCCCATCGCCGCCGGAGGCAGAATCACATTGATCCAGTCGGAACCGAACTTATAGATAATCGCAGCCAGAATACAGCCGCAGAAGCCTACCGCCACGAAACCGCCCAGCGCATATTCATATCCCATCTCGCTGATGACAATTCCCGCAGGCGCCAGGAAAGCAAAGCTGGAACCCAGATAAGCAGGCGCCTTTCCTTTTGTTACCGCAATGTACAGAAGCGTACCGAAGCCGTTCATGAACAGAACGACCGCAGGATTAATGCCGAACACAAAGGGCACCAGAACACTGGCGCCGAACATGGCCAGCAGATGCTGGATGGACAGAGGGATCAGCAGATTAACCGGAACCTTTTCGTCCACCTGAATGACTCTTTTGTTTTCCATTAGGATTTCCTCCTCATAAGTAAAACCAGCTATCGTGTAACATTGATCCGTGTTTCAGGCCCGTACCCGACAAAGGCGTTTCCCCAAACTGGAAACGCCGTCCGGAACAAGGTTTCGACACATTTTTACAATTCTATCACAAAAGCCGGCTACATACAACTTTTTTCCGACTTGAGTTTCCCTCCCGAATCAGCTACAATGAACAGGAGAACGCTTTCATATTTTCATAGTACAGCCGCAGCGCGGCGAAAGGACAGGGGATCAGCGAATGAAGGAAAAATTATATACCATACCGTTAAACGACGCCATGAACGCGGACGACGAATGCCCGTTCTGCTATATTGAGCGCAATGTGGAGCAGGATATCATGGATTATGTGCTCGGCTCCTGTGCTTCCTATATGGAAAGCGATACCCGGGACGCCACGGATAAGGCCGGCTTCTGCCGCATGCATTACAAGAAAATGTTCGATTACGGAAACACTCTGGGAAACGGATGGATCTTAAAAACCCATTACAAGAAACTGATTGCGGAAATGAAGGATCAGTTCTCCCACTTCACTCCCGGGAAAACTTCCTTTATGGATAAGCTGAAGGGAAAGCCTTCGGAGGAAAATCCGGTTTCCGCCTGGATCGGGGAAAAGGAAAAAAGCTGCTATATCTGCGATTATTTTAAAAAGGAGTACGCCCGCTATCTGGACACCTTTTTCTACCTTTATAAAAATGACAGCGCCTTCCGGGAAAAACTGACAAAGAGCAAGGGCTTCTGCCTGCATCATTTCCGGGATGTCTTAAACGGCGCGGACGCGAAGCTCAACGACGCGGAAAAAAAGGAATTTTTCCCTCTGGTTTTCGGCCTGATGGAAGAAAACATGGAGCGGGTTTCCGCCGATGTGGACTGGCTCATCGAAAAATTCGACTACCGCAACAAAGACGCGGACTGGAAAACCTCCAAAGACGCGGTACAGCGCGGCATGCAGAAGCTGAAGGGCGGCTATCCCGCGGACCCGGTTTACAAAATGAACAAATAATCAACAGCGCGCTTCTTCTCACCAGGAGGAAAACAGCCTTTCAAACAGTCTGAGATAGGAAAAAATCTCGCCAAACAGTTCTTCCGGCAGAAAATCCTCCCTCCGGCAATGCTCTCTGGTCAGCCCGCGGAAGGTATATTCCATAACATGCAGGATCCTGCGCTCATCAGCGTTCGGTCGAAGCAGGCGCACGTCCGCCTGCTTCACAATGTCCGCGAGCCTTTTCTCATACTGCTCCCTTTGCCGCGCGACGGCCTGCAGCGCTTCCCGGCAGTCTTCCTCCTGCACGCTGTCCAGAAACGCCTTCATGCAGGGATACTGCCTGCAGGCCCGCAGGGAAGCCTCTTCTATGAGCCGGATCAGAACAAACAGATCACTCTCCGTTTTATCCACCGCGCCTGACAGTTCCAGAAGCATAAACCGGACTGCATAATCATATAAAAATACATACAGTCCCAGCTTGCTTTCAAAATAATGGAACAGCAGCCCCTTGCTGATACAGGCACGCCTTACCACCTCGTCCGTCCCCGCATGACGGTATCCGTTCTGCGCAAACACCAGCAGTGCCGCGTTGATAATCCTGTCCTGCTTTTCCTTTGAGACATCAAAAAATTTATGGTTCATACGGCGCCTCCTTCCGAGCTGCCACCTGTTGCTTTTCCCGCTTTTTATCATAACATATTTGAAAGGGGCGAAACAAGAGTGCAGAACCGTCCTGCCGAAATGCTTTTATGTTACAGTTCAGCCTTCGGCAGAACTGTAACGGCATCCGGCCATTCCAATCGCAGCACTCGCCTCATCGTGCAGCGATGGGCCGGATGCTTCCTCGCTATACGTTTTCGTACGGTCTGCGCAGTAAATGCGCAGACCTGGCTGAATAGTAACGCTTTTATACATTTTTTATACATAATTTCTTTTCAAATCTTCAAAATAGTATTAGAATACATGTAATGAAGTCTCTGACTGCAGTTTATGAGGCAGAAATACCGGAATTGATGTTAAAAATCACCTGAAGGAAAGGGGAAAAAACAATGGCCAGAAAATCGCATGGATTTGGAAGGCTGCTCACCGCCGCGGCGGTTCTCGGAGCGGCTGCAGCAGGCACCTGGTATTACCTGAAGAAAAAGGACGGCTCCGCCAAAGAGAGCAGCGGTACGGATGACGAATTTGACGACTATGATAAATACGATGATTTCGATAAGTTTGAGGATGAGGACCTGGACGATATGACGGCTTCCTCCACTCCGGACGCGGAATCAGAGGGCGCCGGCCGTTCTTATGTATCTCTGGATCTGAAGAAGGCAAAAGAAAAGGCGGATGAAATTCTCACCAGCGTTTCCGGAAAGGTGGAGGATACGGTAAACAGGATCAAATCCTCCGGAGAATATGAAACTGTGACCAGTAAGGTGGATGAAGCGGTAACCCGTTTTCGCAATTCCGGAGAATTCACCGCGGTTACCAGCAAAATCAACGACACGGTGGACCGGATCAAGAACAGCAACGAATACGCCAACGTGGATGAGCAGATGGAGAACGCCATCAGCCGTGTGAAGGAGGCTACGGAAAAGGCCGTCAGCAAGGTGGGCCAGAGGATCAACGCCACCATCAATTCCACCGGAAGCATGTCAGGGCAGGCAGAAAACGTTTCCGCAGAGGATTCTTCGGAAGCGGCCGCCTCATCTGAACCTGCGGAAGCCGGTGCAGGCATGCCGGAAAGCGAAGCCGCAGACAGCGGATTTACTGACAGTCAGAACGGCGAAGATAAAAACGAAGACAGTCAGGCGGAATAGAAACCGATACTTTTACTTTTATAAAAGACTCCATGCAAAATGTCCGTTCATTTTGCATGGAGTCTTTTCATACCTGAAAGCCGCGGGATTCGTTTTTATGTGGTCTCCCGCTCCACAAGGGATACGGGAAGAATGGTTCTGCTCGGCACCATTTCCTTGTTGGACGCCCGCAGGATCGTCTGAACCGCAAGCGATGCCATCTCCGGAATCGGCTGACGGATCGTTGTGATCGCCGGACTCGTCAGCATGGAAATAAGGCTGTCGTCAAATCCCACCAGCTTGATCTGGTCAGGAATGGGAATCCCTTTCTTTCTGCAGATCTGGATCACCTGCGCGGCAATCACATCGCTGCTGGCAAAAATGCCGTCAATCTCCGGATGTTCCTCCAGTATTTTTTCAATATATTCATGATAATCCAGAGAGGCGTACAACGCGTCCGTTTTCTCTTTCTCCAGGTCAAGGCACTCAAGCCCTTCCTGGCGGCAGACCTCCGCAAAGCCCAGCGCCCGGTCGTCCGCAGGCATCGGCTCCGCGTTCTCCCCGCTCAGATAAACCACTTTCCGGCAGCCCTTTTCAGCGAGGTGTTTTGCAACCATTCTTCCGCCCTGGCGGTTATCGCACTCGATCGCAGCGGTCCCGCTCTCCAGAAACCGTTCGATCGTCACAAGCGGCACTCCCAGATCCTCAAACCGCTGCACATCTACGGTGCCGCTGCACAGGATGATGCCCGCCACGCGGATCCCTCTGCACATTTCCAGATATTTGACCTCTTTATCGTCCCTTTCATTGGAATTAAAGACCATCAGCTTATATTCATTCAGATATGCGGCAGTCTCCAGACTGCTCAGCAGCCTTGAAAAATAGGGATGGTCAATATGGGGAAGAATTACCCCGATCGTATTTGTGGTCTGTTTGGACAGGGATCTCGCCACCTCGTTGGGCTGGTAGTTCAGCTTCTTCATCGCCTCATATACCTTTTCCCTGGCCTCCTTGCTGATATAACCTCTGTTATTCAGCACACGGGACACCGTACTGACCGTAAGGCCGGTCTCCCTCGCCACATCCTTCAGTGTTGCCATGATTTCCTCCAGCGCCTTGTATTCTGTCTGTCTTTTTTCTTGAGTTAAGGCGTTTCCATTATATCACAACCGCTTGACATTTCCAATGTAAATTCCTTGAAAAAGCGTATAAAAAAGACCGCAGGGGTCGGGGGAGACCCATGCGGACTCAAAAAAAGAAGGGGGTTAAGATGTTCCCGCTCTGTGCCGGGAATTTAGGGAGGGACCCGGCTCATAAGGAACATCCTTATGGTAATGATATCTTTTGGGGAAAAGATATCAGGAGGGGGTATTGCTACAGTCAGGCGTGATTTCCGGAGGACCGATGCCGCACCGCCTTTATAAAACATGAAAGGGAGGGGGAAAAGAGTTCTCAGCGGATGAGCTTCGGTTTTTTCCGTTTGTTGTCTCATGCCTTACTGTGCTTTGATAATAGCATTCCAAAAGAAATATGTCAACCGGTTAACATACATTTCGTGCTTTTACCGAACATATTGATATGTCACTTTTACAGAATTAAAAATTTGCACAAAAAAACCGGTTTCAAAACCGGTTTTGGCCACTTTTTTGACCTGACTTTCCGCTTCCCCGGTCAATCAGGGCCTGACAGGTATGTCAATCGTTTGTTATTTCTGTCAGTCTTCTCATGGCCTGTGGAAACTCTCATGCTCTCTTTTCAGCTCCCACACGAGCTGTCTGGCGTTCCAGAACCGGTTCGTTTCCGTGAGCATTGCTTTCAGCGCGATCCCGGAAACGCCTGCGCGACGCATGGCGTCCAGAGCTCTGTCCAGTTCCTGTCTCGTAATCCCCGAGAACACCAGCATCTCCTGATCCGGCTCGGCTTCCTTCTGCCCGGCCGCTCCCGCCGGCTGCGGGCTGCCGGCTGCGCCCCGGGCCGCAAACAGGAAGCTGCCCGGAAGGCCTGCGAGCAGGCCGAGGGGAAGCCCGTACTCCTCCGGCTTTACCTGTTTTACAGCAATTTCCAGGCGGGAAAGAGCTTTTTTAAGTTTCTGTGCCCTCTGTTCTTCAAAGTGAAAAAGAAGCGCGCATTTTTCCATTCCAGTCTCCCATCCAAAGCATACCGCGTCTTCTATTTTAAAAACCGGCGCAGCAGCTTTTCTTTTGTTTTCGTGTAAGGCGGATAGCGCAGCGGCACGTCCAGCATCCGCCCCTTATCCACAATGGATTTTTCATGGCTGAAGGTATCGAAGCTTCGCTTTCCATGATAACTTCCCATGCCGCTCTCTCCCACGCCGCCAAAGCCCATGCGGGAAGAGGCCAGATGAAGGATGGTGTCGTTCACGCAGCCGCCCCCGAACGAAAGCCTCTCCGTCACCCTGCGGACGGTGCTTCGGCTCTTTGTGAAAAGATACAGGGCAAGGGGCCTGGGTCTTTTCGCCACAAAGTGTTCCGCCTCATCAAGCGTCCGAAAAGGCAGAACCGGAAGGACGGGGCCGAAGATTTCCTCCCGCATCACGGGCGCATCCGGGGAAATGTCCCGCAGAATGGTCGGTGCAATCTGGAGCGTTTTCCGGTTTCCCGTTCCTCCGATGACCGTCTTCTCCCCCGCAAGAAGGCCCATCACCCGGTCATAATGCTTTTCATTCACCATTCTGGGATAATCCGGATGCTCCAGCGGATGTTCTCCCCAGAAGCGGCTCACCCATTTCACAAGGAGAGGCAGAAACGCTTCCAGAACCTCTTCCTGCACCAGACAGTAATCGGGCGCCACGCAGGTCTGTCCGCTGTTTAAAAGCTTTCCGAACACAATCCGTTTCGCCGCCAGGTTCAGGTCCGCGTCCTTCGCCACGATACAGGGGCTTTTTCCGCCCAGCTCCAGGGTGACCGGAGTCAGGTGCTCCGCCGCCTTTTTCATAACCAGCTTCCCCACCTGTACGCTTCCGGTGAAGAAAATGTAATCAAATTTTTCTTCCAGAAGCCGGCTGTTTTCCTCTCTCCCGCCTTCCACAACGGCCACAAATGCAGGATCAAACAGTTCTTCCACCAGTTCGCGGATCACACGGGATACCGCAGGGGCATAGGCGGAAGGCTTGATGATGCAGCAGTTTCCCGCCGCAATCGCGCCGGCCGCCGGCTCAAGAGCGAGCAGGAAGGGATAATTCCAGGGCGACATGACGAGCGTTACCCCGTAGGGCTCCTTCTGGATCCGGCATTTCGCGGGGAACTGGGAAAGCGTCGCAGGCACTCTTTGGGGCTTTGCATACTCTTTTACATGTCTGATCAGGAAACCGATTTCATCCAGGGTCATTCCAATCTCCGTCATGTAGCTCTCAAAGGATGACTTGTGCAGATCCGCATGCAGAGCGGCGGCAATCTCCTTCTCCCGCCGGCGGATGCCCTCCCTCAGCCGTCTTAAGGCTGCAATCCGGAAATTTACATCCCGCGTTTTTCCTTTCGCAAAAAATGCTTTTTGTTCGGCCACAGGGATGTCTGTGTTTTGTCTGTCCTTCATCCCGATTCTCCTTCCTGCGCTAAAGCGCCGCGTCCAGCCTTCTGATTCCCTCCCTTATTCTTTCCTGATCAAGCCCACCGTATCCCAGCAGCACCGTAGCATAATCCGTTTCAAAGGGCGCAAGAGCCGCTTCCTTCAGGCCGTAAATGCGCACGCCGCACGCAGCCGCACGCTCCAGGAGCTCCTCCTCACCGGCCGGCACGCGGGAGGTGAGAAGCACATGCAGGCCCGCATACTCCCCGGACAGGCGGTATCGGTTCAAAAGAGGCTGCAGACAGTCCAGAAGCAGATCATGCTTTTCCCGGTAGGCCTTGCGCATCCGGTTCAGATGACGTTCAAAGGCTCCGCTTAAGATGAATTCGTTCAGAATGGTCTGATCGATTCTGGAAACGGTGGAGGAAAAAAAACTGCAGTTTTTTTCATAGGCCTCCATCAGTCTCTCCGGAAGAACCATGAAGCTGATGCGGATTGCAGGCGCGACAGATTTGGAAAAGGTGCCGATATAAATCACCCTGCCCGCCGTATCCGCAGACTGAAGCGATGGAATCGGCTTTCCCCGGTAGCGGAATTCGCTGTCGTAATCATCCTCCACCAGATACCGGTCCTCTGCCGAGGAGGCCCACCGCAGAAGCTCCGTCCGGCGCCCGATGGGCATGACCGTCCCTGTCGGGAACTGTCTGGAGGGCATCACATAGGCCACATTTGCTCCGGAGGCGAGCAGGCCGTCCACCCGGATGCCGTTTTCGTCAGAAGGGACAGTGACCATTCTTGCCGCAAAGGATGAAAAAATCCGAAAGGCCCGCCGGTAAGAAGGATTTTCAAAGGCCGCCGTGATCCCCCGCCCCAGAATATACTGAAGAAGCAGGAGAAGATAATCGTTTCCCGCCCCTACGATGATCTGTTCCGGCGAGGCATTCACGCCCCGCGAGGCGTGCAGATAGCGGCAGACCGTCTTTCTCAGCTCCAGATCGCCGCGCGGCTCTCCCAAAGCGAACAGCTCCTTTCTGTCCCCGCTCAAAATATCCCGGGTGATCTTTCTCCAGGTGCCAAAGGGGAACAGATTCATATCGATGGCATTTGGAGAAAAATCGATGTCAAAATACCTCGCCGTCCGGCTGTCCTTTTGTCCCGGCTGACCGTCTTCCTGTCCGGCCCCTTTTTTTTCCGAACGGAGCCCCCCTCCGGATGTACCGATGCGGTACAGTTCCTCCACCCTGCAGATATAATACCCCCTGTAGGGAACGGATTCGATATATCCTTCTGAAGCGAGCTGGTCATAAGCCAGCTCTACCGTGCTTCTCGCCACCTGGAGATAGTCCGCCAGAGAACGGGTGGAGGGAAGCTTCTCTCCCGCAAGAAGCTTCCCCTCCCTGATTTCATCCGCAATATACTCATAGATCTGTTCGTACAGATGCTTTCCGTTTTCATCCGTCAGATGAATTGCCAGATCGTTCATTTCATGCCTTTCTGCTCCGGGCAGGCGTTCTGCACTGCTCAGGCGCCCGAACGCCGCGCCGACTCACGCTCACTGCTTCGGAAGCTTAAAAGAGCTCTTCAGCGAAACGACGCGGTTAAATACCGGTTCTCCCGGTTTGGAATCCTTATAGTCCACGCAGAAGAAGCCCTGCCGTACGAACTGGAAGCTCTCATAGGGCTTTGCATCCTTCAGAGAAGGCTCCAGGAAGCATTCCTTCACGGTGAGGGAATTGGGGTTCAGGTTCAGGCTGCCGTCCTCATTATAGACGCCCTTTTCCTCATCGATGATGTTCTCATACAGCCGCACGGTGGCACGGAAGGCCTCCGGCGCATAAACCCAGTGGATCGTTCCCTTTACCTTACGGGCGTTAAAGCCGCTTCCGGATTTCGTTTCCGGATCATAGGTGCAGTGAACCACGGTCACGTTTCCGTTTTCATCCTTTTCAAAGCCCGTGCAGGTCACGAAATACGCATTCATCAGACGCACCTCGTTTCCGGGGAACAGGCGGAAATATTTCTTCGGAGGCTCTTCCATGAAGTCCTCCCGCTCGATATACAGCTCTCTTCCAAAAGGAATCTGACGGCTCCCCAGCGCCTCATTTTCCAGGTTGTTGGGCGCTTCCAGCAGCTCTGTCTGTCCTTCCGGATAGTTGTCGATCACCAGCTTGATGGGATCCAGCACTGCCATCACTCTGGACCGCTTCAGCTTGAGGTCCTCACGGATGCAGTATTCCAGCATCGCATAATCCACAGAGGAATTGCTCTTGGAAACGCCGCACAGATCCACGAACATCTGGATGGATTCCGGCGTGAAGCCGCGCCGTCTCAGGGCAGCAATGGACACCAGCCTGGGATCATCCCAGCCGTCCACGATGCCGTCCTCCACCAGCCGCTTGATGTAGCGTTTACCGGTCACCACGTTGGTAAGGTACATCTTGGCAAACTCGATCTGTCTGGGCGGAACCGGATATTCCAGTTCCCTCACCACCCAGTCATACAGGGGTCTGTGATCCTCAAACTCCAGCGTACAGATGGAATGGGTAATTCCCTCAATGGCATCCTCAATGGGATGGGCAAAATCATACATGGGATAGATGCACCACTTGTCCCCGGTGTTGTGATGGCTCATGTGAGCCACGCGGTAGATCACCGGATCGCGCATGTTCATGTTGGGGGATGCCATATCGATCCTGGCGCGAAGCACCTTCTCCCCGTCCGCGTATACGCCGTTTTTCATATTTTCAAACAGGGCCAGATTCTCCTCCACACCGCGTCCTGCGGATGGGTCCTCCTTTCCCGGCTCCGTGAGCGTCCCGCGGTATTCCCGAATCTCATCCGCAGACAGGTCCGACACATAGGCCTTTCCCTTTTTAATCAGCTTTACGGCCGCCTCATACATCTGGTCAAAATAGTCGGAAGCGAAGAACAGCCTGTCCTCCCAGTCCGCCCCCAGCCACTTCACATCCTCCTTGATGGAGTCCACGAATTCCTGCTTTTCCTTGGTAGGATTCGTGTCGTCAAAACGGAGGTTGAATTTGCCGCCGTATTCTCTGGCAAGTCCCGCGTTTAACAGAATGCTCTTGGCATGTCCGATGTGCAGGTATCCGTTGGGTTCCGGAGGAAAACGGGTATGCACCGTGTCATACACACCTTCCGCCAGATCCTTATCGATCATCTGCTCGATAAAATTGCGGGAAGTCTTTTCTTCCGTGTTCTCCGCACTTTCCGTATTTACCGCCTTTTCCAGCTCTTTATCGCTCATATTCCGGATCTCTCCTCCTCGAAGCATAGATTGTAATAACAGTATGGTTTATCTTATCACAAGAATCCGGAATACGCAAACGGCAGATGCTTTTTCCGGGGTTCTTTTTTTAAAGAAAAGAATTCCGGAAGATTCTCTCTGCCGGAATTCCTTTTCCTGTGTTTGTGCGGATTCCAAAACCCATCACCATTTTCTGACGGGCCAGCGGACCGCAGCGCCGTTTCCCGCCATTACATGGCAGGACGCGCATCGCTCATGTTATTCAGTTCATTCTGCAGAAGAGCCCATGCGATGATGGAAAAACCAAACAGCGTGAGCAGCAGATAGACCAGACCATTGTTCTGGGAAGGAAGCCCCCTCATCTGCCGTGCCGCATCAATCTTCTCCCCTGCCTTGTACATCCAGTAGATGTGGTAGATATTGCAGGTAATGATCGAAAGCAGCACCACCATTCCGCCGGAAGTGTCGTTGTTTCTCCCTGACGCGGTGTTCGTGTCATTGGCGAGACAGGCCAGCCAGTACAGGCCGTAGATCCCGCAGGTAACGAGTGACAGAAGGATACAGACTACAATGCTTCTTCTCTGAATCATAATAAATCCCCTCTCCTATGTAATTTTCTTCATTCTGTCATAGAAACACTCCTGCGTCAAGTAAATATTGGGAAAAGACAAAAAAGCATAAATTTTCGTGGTAATTGTGTTACTTTAATGGTACAATGGTGACGAAACGGAAACGGGATGCAGGAAGCCGTTTAATGCCTGTGATTTCCTGTTGTCTTATTATCTTATCTTTTTTACAGGAGGACTTACATAATGGATCGCATTCAGCTAAAAACCGATGCCAAAGATGCCATGCGGACAGCTAATCCGCATCCGGTGCTCGTTGCTCTCATTTATACGGTGATCGTCGCTGCCGTTCAGATGATCATTTCCACCTTCAGCGGCTTTTCCAGCATGCTCACCAGCATTTTCGGCGGGGATTCCGCGAGTATTTTCATTTTGGGCATGCTTCTCCCCACGCTTCTGACCTCCATCGTGGCATCCTTTGTCGTTGCCTTTCTGGAGCTTGGCTTTGTAGGATATACGCTCCGGGTCATCAACCGGCAGCCTGCCGGCATCAGCGACCTGTTCGCCTATGCCAGGCTGTTCCTGAAGGCCTGGGGATTAAGCTTTATGATCGGCCTCTTCGTGGGACTGTGGTCCCTGCTTTTCTGGATTCCCGGCATCATCGCCTCCTACCGCTATTCTCAGGCATATTACATTCTCGCCGAGAACCCGGAAAAAGGCATCATGGACTGCATCCGGGAGAGCAAATCCATGATGATCGGGCACAAGATGGATAAGTTCATTCTGGATCTGTCCTTTATCCCCTGGTATCTGCTCACCATTGTCACCTGCGGTATCGCATCAATCTATGTCACTCCTTATACATCGGTAACCAACGCAGCGTTCTATAACACGCTTCGTTATGGAAGAAGCTCCCAGGCCTACGGCCAGAATCCGGGCTATGGCCAGAACTGGCAGCAGGGCGGTTATCAGCAGGGCTACGATCCCAACTGGCAGCAGAACGGCTACAACCAGGGCGGCTGGCAGCAGGGTTACGATCCCAATGCCCAGCAGGGCGGCTACAACCAGGGCGGCTGGCAGCAGCAAAATAACGGAGCGGATGGCAATCAGAACGGCTGAATGCAAATTCTGCTTGACTTTTTTTCGCAAAAGTATTAAAACTAAAATCGTTAACAGACAATGTCAAATGCCAGGAACAGAACAGGTTGTCAGAAGGTTTCGAATTACAGAGAGCCGTCGGATGGTGCGAGACGGTATTCGTTTTCTGTCAATATCCTCTGTGAGCAGTACGCTGAATTTTCCGGCACAGGGAAGGAAAGCAGTAGGCGTCACCGGTTTTCCACCGTTATCAGGAAGCCTGTTTGTATCCGTTTCGGACTGAACCGGAGCCGGATGTAATGACAGGACAGAGAGGCTGTTTTTTACGGCAACCAAAGTGGTATCGCGGAAGCACAGGGCTTTCGTCTTTGGATGTATGGGTGTACATTCAGAGACGGAGGCCTTTTTTGATGCATCAGGAAACACGCTTCTCATCCGGTTCTAAGCTGCCGGCGGACATATGCCGCCGCAGGCCGGAAAACGTCTGCGCGGTATCCGCTGTTTTGGCAATGACCATTTATGAGGAAAGGAGAGTCTGTTTTACAGACAACATCAGTTATGAACGGATTAGTCATCATCTTAATCGGCATTGTGGCTCTTGCCGCCGGTTATCTGCTCTATGGCGGATGGCTGGCGAAGAAGTGGGGCATCGATCCCAATGCGAAAACACCCGCCTACACCCATGAGGACGGACAGGATTATGTGCCCTCCTCCCGGTTTACGGTTTTTTCCCATCAGTTTTCTTCCATCGCGGGCGCAGGCCCGGTAACCGGCCCGATCCTGGCCTCCGTATTCGGCTGGGTTCCGGTGCTTTTATGGCTCATCATCGGTGGTCTGTTCTTCGGCGCGGTCCAGGATTTCGGCGCGCTGTATGCCTCTGTGAAAAATGAAGGAAAATCCATCGGCATGGTGATTGAGAAATACATCGGAAAGACCGGCCGCAGGCTGTTCATGCTGTTCTGCTGGCTGTTCACCCTGCTGGTCATCGCCGCCTTCACCGACATGGTGGCAGGAACCTTCGTCGGCGTGGGCGCAGAAGTGGCGGATGAGGCGACTGCCTACGCAAATTCCGCAGCGGCCTCCATTTCCATGCTCTTCATTCTCGTCGCCATCCTCTTCGGCCTGATTCAGAAGCATGTGAAAAACATGCATGAGTGGGTGAAGGCCATTGTCGCCATCGCGCTGCTGGTTGTGATGTTCGCCGTGGGCATGCAGCTTCCGATCTATGCCACCAAGACCGCATGGATCTACATCATCATGGCGTATCTGTTCCTGGCTTCCGTCCTGCCCATGTGGCTTCTGATGCAGCCCAGGGACTACATGACCACCTTCATGCTGCTCGGCATGATCATCGGCGCGGTTGTGGGCGTTCTGGTCGCCCATCCCACCATGCAGTTAAATGCCTTCAACGGCTTTGTCGCGGCGGACGGCAGCGCCCTGTTCCCCACCCTGTTCGTCACCATCGCCTGCGGCGCGGTATCCGGCTTCCACAGCCTGGTATCCTCCGGCACCTCGTCCAAGACCATCAGCAATGAAAAGGATATGAAAATGGTGGGCTACGGCGCCATGGTTCTGGAATCTCTGCTCGGCATCATCGCCCTGGTCGTGGTAGGCGCGGTGGCGGTCGGCGGCACAAAACCGGACGGCACGCCCTTTGCCATCTTCTCTTCCGGCGTAGCGGGCTTTCTGGAGACGCTGGGCGTTCCGGTTCAGGTGGCCACGGTCTTCATGACCATGTGCGTATCCGCCCTTGCGCTCACTTCCCTAGACTCTGTGGCACGTATCGGCCGCATGTCCTTCCAGGAGCTGTTCTATCCCGACTCCACGGACCCGGCTTCCATGTCCCCCGTGCAGCGGGTGCTGACCAACAAATATTTTGCCACGGTAATCACCCTGTTTTTCGGTTACCTGCTGACCCTTGGCGGCTATAACAACGTATGGCCTCTGTTCGGCTCCGCCAACCAGCTTCTGGCCGCTCTGGTGCTGATCGCCCTGGCCGTATTCCTGAAAACCACGGGCCGCACCGGCTGGACCCTGTACATTCCCATGTTCCTGATGCTGATCGTGACCTTCACCGCTCTGGTGCAGAAAATGATCGCTCTGGTCACCAATTTTGCCGCGGGAACGGCCACTCTTCTGGTGGACGGCCTGCAGCTTATCGTAGCGGTTCTGCTCATGGTGCTGGGCGTCATGGTTGCCTTCAGCTGCTTAAAGAAGCTGTTTACGGCGAAGAAGGCAGAATAAGACGGGACGAGCTTTCAGGCGCACTCCTGTAAAAAGACGGGAAACCGTTTTCACAGGCTCCCTTTATGAAAGGCAGGGAAACAGCCTGTCATCATGAAGGGAGCAATTTCCTAATATCAAATAAGGGACTAAAAAAGGCGGGCACCCCCGCCATTTTCATTCTGTAATTATCTGGATGGTATCATCACGAAACACCAGTTCTCCTGATTCAACCATTTCATCCTGCATATAAACACGCTTTTCCACAACAAGGGAATCCTCCCGCATATTGAGAATATAGTCAAAATTCCCCCGATCCGAAAGTTCATAACTCGCTCCACCGGCATAGTCGTAAATTATGATCCGGTTATCTATCATTCCCGACCCACTGCTTAACGTAGAGCAAAGTTCCGGAATGCCGTCCCCGGTCAAATCACAAAAATAAGCGCTCCATATCGGCATTCCTTCATAGAGCGGAACGACCTCTTTATCGATTACAGCCTCCATCTGTTCCGGGCGCCAGCGAAAAGTCACTCCCGGGAATTCCTCCAGGTTGTACTCTTTCACATCATCCCAAACCATTTCATCCCCGTTAAGGCAGTCGAACCATTTAATTACGTGGTCAGAATCTGAGAGTTCATTGCTTTCAGATATCGATATTTCTCCACAGCTTATCAATAGAAAAGAAAATAGGAAGAAAAGCGTCGGCAAAATTATCTTTTTCATCATCGTTCCCTTCAAATTCTGATCTGTTATTGGCTGCATTAAGATTTATGCAGTCCCGTTTCCCCAGGACCGCATGGCAGAGGATGACCGGCTTTCCCGCCTATCCTTCCATAATCCGCTTCAGATTTTCATCCGCCGTTCCGGTCAGCCTGACGACCTGCGGCAGTTCATAAAAGGCCACCGTATTTTCAATGCTGAAATCCTCCCGGTTGGAGGTACATAAGTAAATCTTCTTATTCCATGCCAGCGCCATTCCAAGCTCCACATGGGATCCCCTTCCTGCAGGCAGCAGCAGAATCACCGCATCCGAATCCGCGATTCCCTGTTTTTCGGCTTCCGCATATCCGCAGATGTCCCTTGCGGATACTTCCTGATTCACATGTACGGTCCAGTCATACGTCTGCTGCCATCCGTTCTTTTTCAGTATTCCCGCATAGTATTGAACCAGCCTGCTGTTTTTCATCCCGGAACCAATATAAAATTTCATTTTCAATCTTCTCCCCCTTTCGAAGCGCTGCCAGGCCCCACTTTGATACAGTCGGAACAGTTTACCCGCACAACCCGGAAGCAGCAAAAAAATTTTCCCTTCACCGTCTGTGTCATTTATTATATCGTATCCCTCAAAATTTGTATACCGGATCAAAAGAATAATACACTTCCATTCGTGCACAGGGAGAACCGTTCGTGCAGAGCGCTTTCTTTCCGCACTCCTGTATGATAAAATATTTTATCCATATATCATCAGGACAACTCTGCGGCCAGGGGAAGCCCGCTTCTGCGCGTTTTCCCATCCGCAGCCAGGGAAGGGGGGATCCGTCATGATGTATTTGAGCCATATCTATGGAAAGGGGAAAAGCCGTTACCGCTTCGTCAGCAACCTGGCCTATTGCATGAAGGAAATGTGGAAGTGGAAGAAAACGGTCTTTCTTTTCACCCTTTTTTCCTTCATCCCCGGCATTGCTGCGGATTATCTGGGAGCCCTGCTTCCCTCATGGGTGGTTGCGGATCTGGAGAGCGGGGCGGATACCTCTACGCTGCTGCTTCATATCTTCCTGCTGTGCGCATTTCTGTGGCTGGGAAACGTCCTTTCCGGCTGCATCCATGCGTGGTTCAGCGTGGGGATAGACGGCTATCTGTATCATTTCCGGAGAAAATTTCTGGATAAGATCATGGATGTGGACTACGACAGGCTGGAGGACGGCCCCAGCCGGGAGGTGACCGGAAATGTAATTTCTTCCGTCAAATTCGGCAGGGGGCTGTATTTCTGCGCCTCCTTCATGAAGGAGGTTCCCACCGCCGTTATCCTGCTCCTTTTTTATGGCATTCTGATCAGCAGGGTGCGGTGGTGGCTGTTCGTGGTGATCATGCTGACCGTGCTTGCGGATCTGAAGCTTCTTGGCATCGCCCGGAAAAAGCACGGGGAATATTATGGAAAAACCAGCCTTTCCTCCCGCAGGACGGATTACATCAACACCCAGGCGAAAGACGCGGCGGCCGGAAAGGACATCCGTATGTATCAGCTTCTGGATTTCCTGATCGGAAAATATGACGCGGCGCTGGAGGAGCTGGAACAGATTTTCAACACCATTCACTGCTGGTATACCGTCCGGAATGTCTCGAATGCCTTTCTGCTCCTGTTTCGGAACTGGGCAGCCTACGGCCTGCTTCTTGTGCTGCTTGCAGGCGGGGAGCTTTCGGCCTCCGAATTCGTCTATTACATCGGGCTGGTCAGCTCCTTTGCCCTGTATTTCGAGATGCTGATCCGGCAGCTCATGAACATCAACAGCACCAATGTCTCCATCAGCTATATCCGGGAATTCTTAAGCTGGCAGGACGCCTGGAAGCGGACGGACGGCATCGGTGAGGAGGCGCTCTCGAAGCTTCGGCGTTCTCCCGTCAGCCTGGAGCTGAAAAATGTGAGCTTTACCTATCCGGGAAATGAACAGGAGACCCTTTCCCATATCAGCCTCACCATCCGCCCCGGCGAGAAGCTGGCGCTTCTCGGCTTAAACGGGGCAGGAAAAACCACGCTGGTCAAGCTCATCTGCGGCTTCTATCATCCCACAGAGGGGGAGATTCTTCTGGGAGGAATTCCCATGGAGCGTTTTACCAGAGAGGAATACTTCAGCTGTATTTCCGTCCTGTTTCAGGATTATACCCTGCTCCCGGTCACTCTGGATGAAAATCTGACCGGAAGCGGGAAAGAGGAAATCGACCGGAGCCGTCTGGAGCGGGATCTTACGCTGTCCGGCTTTGCGGAGCGCTATGAAAAAACGCCCGGAAAGGGCGACGCCGCCCTGATCCGGGAGGTGAATGGAGACAGCGTGGATTTTTCCGGCGGAGAAAAGCAGAAGCTGCTTTTTACCAGAGCGTTGTATAAGGAAGCGCCTCTCGTCATTCTGGACGAGCCAACCGCCGCGCTGGATCCAATCGCGGAAAATGAGCTTTATCTGCGGTACGGAGAAGCCATGAAGAACGCCACCTCCATCTTCATCTCACACCGGCTTTCCAGCACCCGCTTCTGCGACCGGATCGTGCTTCTGGAAAACGGGAGGCTGATCGAGGAGGGAACCCATGAGCAGCTCCTTGCCGGAAATACCCGGTATGCTTATCTGTATGAGGTCCAGAGCCGGTATTATAAATCCTCCGGCGGCGCTCAGAAAAGGGGGGAATCATGAACAGTCAGGATATCAGAAATCAGCTTCGGCTTCTTTCCGACTACAGCAGGGCTGGCTATGGAAAAGTGATTTTCTGCGCCTGCTGCGTAGCCGTGGTACAGGGGATCCGGCCCTACATCGCGCTGCTTCTCATGGGGCGTCTTCTGGACAACGTCTATGCCGGGGCAGGCCTTTCGCGGCTGTTTCTGCTCACCGCAGCCGCATTGGGAGCGGAATGGCTCTGCGCCACGATTTTCGCCCTGGCCATCAAGGGCTATAATAAAAAAATGGAGTATATGTATGAGCAGCAGAACCTTCTGATCGATGAAAAGCTCCTGGATATGGATTATGAATATCTGGAAAATCCCGAAGTACACGGAATGATCCATTCCATCCGGAACGCGGGAACCAACCGGGGCCTGATCGGCCGCGTTCTCGACGATCTGGAGGAAGCCCTGCAGGCGGCTGTTTCCATCCTTGCGGCCATCGTCCTCACGCTCCCGCTTCTTTTTACCGGTCTCTCCTCCGGTCAGGGCAGCTTAAGCCCAGGGGATCCGGGAAGCCTCGGAGCCTTCTTCCGTTCCGCCCCCGCCACCCTCCTGCTGCTTTTTCTGATCGCCGCAATGATCCTGATCAGCTACCGGACGGATCTTTCCTTCGGGCAGAAGATCAAACGTTTCCATGAAAAACGGACGAAGGATGAAAATTTTCTGGATTACTGCATGGGAATTTTCTCCAGCCCGGAACGGCAGAAGGATCTGCGGATCTACCAGCAGCAGAAGCTGATCCGCGAAAAATCGGAGGAAGCCATCCGCCGGGTGGAAATGGAAACTTATCGCGAAGCCGGGCTGACCTCTGCGGGTGAGGCCATCAAGCGAACCATTTCCGCGCTCACAGGCCTTCTGGTCTATGTGTTCGCCGCCCTGCGCGCCGCATACGGGCTCATCACTCCGGGTGAAGTGGTCACCTGCGCCTCCAGCATCATCCGGATGTCCTCTTCCCTTGCGGAGCTGATGAGCGCGCTGGCCTCTTCCAAATACAACGCCCGCTACTGCAGCGACTATGTGCGGTTTATGGAAACGGGCAGAAAACGCTATGAAGGAACCCTTCCCGTGGAAAAACGGCAGGATAACCGCTTTTCCGTGGAATTTGAAAATGTGTCCTTCCGCTATCCCGGCTCTGAGGAATATGTGATCCGGAATCTGAATCTGAAGCTTCTGATCGGGGACCGGATTGCCATCGTCGGCAAAAACGGCTCCGGCAAAACCACCTTCATCAAGCTTCTCTGCCGTCTGTACGATGTGACGGAGGGCTGCATCCGGCTCAACGGCGTTGACATCCGCAAATACGACTATCAGGAATACTGCCGCCTCTTTTCGGTGGTTTTTCAGGATTTCCGGATTTTCGCCTTCCCTCTCGGAGAGGCGGTGGCCTGCAGTGAGAACGTGGATGAAGACAGCGCCCGGGACGCCCTCCGGGCCGCCGGACTGTCCGAAGCCCTGGAGCGGCTTCCGCAGGGGCTTCATACCTGGGTGGGAAAGGAATATGCCGATGAAGGCATCGCCTTCTCCGGCGGGGAAAAACAGAAAATGGCCATCGCACGCGCGGTTTACAAAAACGCCCCCTTCGTCATCATGGACGAACCCACCGCCGCCCTGGACCCGCTCTCCGAATGTGAGGTCTACGAAGGCTTTGACCGGGTGGTGAGCGGCGGGGCGGCCTCCGATACGCAGGGTCAGTCCGGTTCGTCCCATCCCGCAGGAGGTTCGCCCCGTCCCGCAGGGAAAACGGCTTTTTACATCTCCCACAGGCTTGCCTCCTGCCGGTTCTGCCAGAATATTCTGGTATTCGATCAGGGGAGGATCGTCCAGCAGGGCAGCCATGAAGAGCTGGTGGAAAAGGATGGGCTGTACCGGGAGCTCTGGAACGCCCAGGCACAATATTATGGAGCGGCTGATTAGCCGCTCCATTTTCCACTGTATGCAGTGTCCTGCTTCACATCGTTTCGGGTATCTTCCGTTTTCTGCCGCTTTGTTGCCTGCACCCCTGTTTCCTGTCCCTCAGCCCCGCCGTCTGCACGCGCCTGCGCTGCCGCCGGAAAAATAGCGTTTCGGGAGTGGCTGTCCACCTGCTTCTTAAGCATTTTGACTCTTCCAGCCACTCCCCTGCACAGAGCATCGCACCTCGCCGTGTCGATAAACAGAGATCCCCTGACCAGTTCCCGAAGCTCCTCTTCGATTCCCTTCAGCGCTGAGAAATCCAGCCAGTCAAAATCCTGTACCAGTCCGACCTGTTCTTCGTGACTGGTCTTAAACGGCTTGCATACCGTTTTGGCATCCGCCCGTATCATGGCCGTCGGTTTATCAAACCAGAGCGACGTACCGCTGTCATATATGGGCGCGGCTCCCGGATATTCCAGAGTATCGGCATTGCGGATCACTCCAAAATTATTCTGATGTCTGTCCTCATTTACAATCAGATAATCCAGGACCAGCATCCGGTCCAGCGCAGCCTGCATACCTGAAATCCCCAGCCTTTCACAGCAGTTCAGATAATGCCTGTATACCGAAATATGATTCAGCTTCTGCTGCGTCTGCATGATATACCAGGCACTGATCAGTTCCGTATCCGGCGTAACAAAATCATCACATACGCTGTAGGGATACCCTTCTTCCACCAGCAGGCGATAGGAAACATGCGGAATATTCAGCCTTTCCATCAGCCGGGACGCAAACACCTCATTATACGGCTCCTGCTGCACAGCGCCGCTGCCGCCCTTTACCAGACAGCGCTTCCCGTCTGCCAGAATCCATCTCTTTTTCAGCCATCCGTCTGAGGTATTATCCGGCGACATCAGGCTGACTGCATTACCATCCACACTTTTTCCGAACAGAATGTTTCCCACATCCTCTGAAAACGGATTCTGAAAAAAGTTAACCTCTTCCCAGCTAAGCTTACTTCCTTCCGGGCAGATCCAGTACTGATCGGACAGGCTGAGCCCCAGACATTTTTCCAGCAGGAGCTGCGGCTGCGGAATATCCATCCGTAGCAGCGCCTCCTTCAGTCCCGACCTGCTGGCCGGAATCGCCCGGCCGCTCCACCATGCGTTTAAAGCGCTCCGGTCGATACGTCCCTTTTTCACAGGGACGCCCACCGGTACATGCGCTTCCGAGCAGACCTGATCCACCGACAGGATCCCGCCGGTCACGCAATCCAGCGTCAGGGCCGCAGCCGATATATTCTTATGTTTCAGAATATATTTCCTGATTTCCGCCATGTTTTCCCTTTCCTGCTTCCATTTTCTGATTACCGGATATCAAACACGCTTCTTACCTTTAACCCTTCCGGAACTCCCTTCAGCACCTTCAGCCTCCTGGTTCCCGGATTCATGTCAAAGTAATTGTCGGAAAGCAGCATGGTATCGTCCCCGTTCAGGATCTCCACGCTCTTCGCATAAGCGTCCGCCGTCACCAGAATCTCATCGCTTCCCACAGCTTCCACCTTCAGATGAGGGTTCTCAAATTCAAAATGCTTGGGCGCACAGAACAGCACGCTTCCTGCGGATACAATCTCTCCGTTCTCCAGAAGCTCATAGGACACGTAATCCCTTCTGGTCTGGGCATACTGCAGAGGCACACGCTCCAGCCATTCGCTGGAAAGCGCCTTCACGCAAAGCTCCTCCTCATGTGCCTCCTTCACCTGTCCGGAAGCCTCCCGCAGCTGCCAGCGCACCGTTACCTGATGGTCCTGCATGCTTTCGCTGCTGACGCAGAGACGGATGGACTTCTTCAGTTCAAAAGGCTCCGCGTTCACGTTAGTGTTCTGTGACAGGATTCCTTCCTCCTCGCAGGAAATCATCAGCGGCGCAAAGAAACGCTTCGCATAATACTGCACCGCTTTCCACCGGCCCTCATAGTCGATCATGGCCCAGCTCGCCACCGGCCAGCAGTCGTTCAGCTGCCAGATGATCGTTCCCATGCATCTGCCCCGGTTCCTGCGGAAATGCTCCACCCCGTAGCGCATGGCCTCCGCCTGCAGAAGCTGGGACGCATACAGCAGCGTGTCAAAATCGTTCGGATACAGGAAGGTCTGCTCCATATAGTTCATGATTTTTCCGTTCGCAGACTGGTTGCGCTGATGCTTCTCCATCACGTATGAGAAAATGTTTCTGTCCTCCGGCAGGGTAAAAGTCTCCACCGTCTTCAGAGCGGGGAAGGACTGGAAGCCGAATTCCGAAAGATACCGGAAGAAGAACTTCCGGAATTCTGTGATGGGCTTGTTTCCGTGCCACACATCCCAGTAATGGACATCCCCCCGGTTCTCATCGTTCGGGCAGTCAAAACTGCCTCCTGAAGAAGGACTTGCCGGCCAGTAGAAGGTCTGCGGATCGTATTCCTTCAGCACCTTCGGGATGATATATTCATACATTTTGAAATAATCCGAAAGCTGGCTGGGTTTTAAGCACCAGGCTGCATCATTTTCCGCAAGGAACTGCTCAATCTCATTGTTTCCACACCACAGTCCAAGGCTGGCATGGTGGCGGATTCTCTTAACATTGTCAATGAACTCCGCCCGGATATTTGCCTCAAATTCTTCCGTCAGATCATACACGCCGCAGGCAAACATGAAATCCTCCCAGACGATCAGTCCCAGCTCATCGCAGATATCCCAGAAGGCATCCGCAGGATAATGACCGCCGCCCCATACGCGGATGCAGTTGAAATGAGCATTTTTCGCCTGAAGCAGCAGATCGCGGGTCCGCTCCGGCGTCACCCGGGGCAGGATATTGTCCTCCGGGATATAATCCGCTCCCATGGCGAAAATGCGAACCCCATTCACCTCATGACAGAAGCTTTCTCCCCACTTGTCCTTTTCCCGTACCACTCTCATCGTCCGCAGTCCGATCCGCTTCTCCCAGACGTCCAGAACCTTTCCATCCCGGCACAGTTCCACCTTCACGCCGTACAGGGGCTGATCCCCATAGCCGTTCGGCCACCAGAGCTGCGGGTTCTCGATCACGGTCTGCATCCGGCCAGTTTCCACCTTCTGTGCAGTCCCGTCCGGAGCGGTCACGGTGATATGAAGCTCCATCCCTTCCTGTTCCAGTCTGTCCGCATCCTTCTGCGCTCCGTTTCCTCCCAGACGGTGCAGCCGTTCCGCTCCCAGGAGCTCGATATCCGCCTGAAAATTTAACGTCACTTTTCCCTGCTCATGGTTCTGGGTCACATATACATTGTCAAACCTTGCCGCATCCACGCCAAGCAGACTCACAGGCCTCCAGATTCCGGCGTCAGGGAGGCGGGGACCCCAGTCCCAGCCATACATGCAGTGAGCCTTTCTCAGGTAGGAGCAGCCACGCATGGCATCGGAACTTCCCACAATCAACGGATCCTTTTCATACAGGTCATAAATATAGTTCACAGGGGAGGTGATCCGGACAGACAGCTCGTTTCCTTCTTTCTTTAAAAGCTCCTTCACCCGGTATTCCCAGGTGCGGTGCATGTTGTCCACGTGGCCCAGCGTCTGTCCATTCAGGCAGATATCCGCCACCGTATCGATTCCGTCAAAATGCAGAATCACTTCGTCATGTGCAAGCATGTCCCCGGAAACATCGAATACCGTCCGGTATTCAAAATCCCTCTTCATCAGCTCCAGCGCCTGCTCCTCGTTGGCGCGCCAGTAAGGATCCTCCATCTTCCCCGCGTTCAGGTAGTCCTGATAGACGCTGCCGGGCACGGTTCCGGGAATCCACTCGGTTTCCGAAGCGTCCCGCAGCTTCCAGTTTTCATTCAGCAGCATTTTTTCCATTGTCTTTTCCCTTTCTTTTTTCTCATTGTTTTCCGGGAAGCCCTCTTCTTCCCGTTTAACCTGATTATAACCGTCTGCCCGCATTTGGGGAAGGGATAAATTTTTGCAAAGCGCAAAATTTGAAGGGATCTGAAAAAAGTGGAAAGATGAAAGATACAGGGCAGCGGGAGACCGGCACGGACCTGAACAGCAACGTCAGCCCTCCCGGCTCCGGTTTTACAACTCACCCCATTTCCAAAGGTGCGCTGCCAGAGTATAATTAAGACAGCAGCAAAATCAGAAACCGGAAGGAGGGTAACATATGGATTTTCCTTTTTATGATGCGCCTGATACGGCTTCAATCACCTGTTGTCATATTGTAGATGATGGAAAACCCATTTTATATGTGTCGCATGATGAGGATGATGGCATGTGGCAGTTTTTATGCGGCTCAACACATGAGACGGCCGAAGCAAGGCTGGTGTCTTTAGAATACATTTTTGATCTGGATCATTCCGTCGGTGTTCTTAAAGATATGCCATGCGGCTGCTGTGCGGAAAGAAAAACACAAAATGATAACTGGATTGTGAAAAAAAGATAGGCCAAACAAAACCCATGTACAAAAAAGCGGCATTACATTTCATGCCGGAAATGTAATGCCTGATCTTTTCTGTTTCGCCAAGCAACCGCTTTTTTCAAAAAATATCTTTTCTACCCTCTCAGCATGTTCCGGGGCTTAATGATGGAACAGCCGGATTCCGGTGAATACCATCGCCATGCCGTAACGGTTGCAGGCGTCGATCACCGCGTCGTCACGGACGGAGCCGCCCGGCTGGACCACATACTTCACGCCGCTTCTGCGGGCGCGGTCGATGTTGTCGGAGAAGGGGAAGAAGGCGTCGGAGCCAAGGGTTACGCCATCCAGCTTCTTCAGCCACTCCTGTCTTTCCTCTCTGGTAAATACGGGAGGCTTCACCGCAAAGGTGTTCTCCCAGATGCCGTCCGCCAGAACGTCCATATAGTCGTCGCTCATATATACGTCGATGGCGTTGTCACGGTCCGCACGGCCAAGGCCCTCCTTAAACTGCAGGGAAAGCACCTGCGGAGACTGGCGCAGGAACCAGTTGTCGGCCTTGTTTCCCGCCAGACGCGTGCAGTGAATGCGGGACTGCTGGCCCGCGCCGATGCCGATGGCCTGTCCGTCCTTCACATAGCAGACGGAATTGGACTGGGTATACTTCAGGGTGATCAGGGCGATCTTCATGTCGATGAGCGCCGCCTCCGGAATGTCCTTTTTATCCGTTACCACGTTGGAAAGCAGCTTTTCATCCACGCACAGCTCGTTTCTCCCCTGCTCGAAGGTGACGCCGTACACCTGCTTTCTCTCGATTTCAGCAGGACGGTAATCCGGATCGATCTGGATCACATTGTAGTTCCCCTTTTTCTTCTGTTTCAGAATTTCCAGCGCCTCCGGCGTGTAGCCGGGAGCGATCACACCATCGGAAACCTCTCTCTTGATGAGTTTTGCCGTGTCCACATCGCAGACGTCGGACAGGGAAATAAAATCTCCGAAGGAGGACATCCTGTCCGCGCCGCGAGCCCTCGCATAGGCGCAGGCCAGGGGAGAAAGCTCTCCCAGATCATCCACCCAATAGATCTTTGCCAGCGTCTCCGGCAGCGGAAGCCCCACCGCAGCGCCTGCCGGGGAAACGTGCTTGAAGGAGGTCGCCGCCGGAAGTCCCGTGGCTTCCTTCAGTTCCTTCACCAGCTGCCAGCCGTTTAAGGCGTCCAGAAAATTGATGTAGCCGGGCTTTCCGTTCAGCACGGTAACGGGAAGCTCGCTTCCGTCCTCCATGAAGATGCGGGAAGGCTTCTGATTGGGGTTGCATCCGTATTTCAGTTGAATTTCATTCATCGTTTTGTCCTTTCTTTTTATGACCGCGATGGCAGTCCGCCGCAGGCGGCATCTTATTTATTCTTGTTCACGATGCGGCTTTCCCAGGCGCCGCTCTCAATGTCGATGAAACGCACAAACAGGGAAACCTTGTTCTCTTCGTTCAGGCTGTTCCACAGCATCTGCGTGAATTCATCGATCTCTCCGGAAATCTCCACCGGCTTCGGCTCTCCCTCAAAGCTGGGAAGCGGATTTCCGTCATGCATATAGGTGTGGATGAACCGTCCCGTGCCTGGCGTCGGGTTCTCATAGGCATAGGTGAAGCGCAGGCAGGAATCCGGATTTCCGGCATCGCTCTTCAAAATGGACATGGCGAAATTGAAGCCGCCGCGCTCAATATGCATGATGCCGGAAATACGGGGCGTGAAATTCGGGCCGTCCGGCTCAAACTCCCGGCTTCTTAAAGACTGCTCAAAGGTGAGCTGCCTGTCCATTCCCTCGTAAATGGTGTCGGTCTGATCGCCGTTGGTGACGATGGTCTTGTTTCCCAGAACGCGCACGGGCGCATAGATGATCAGGCTGGGATCCTCCAGCTTCGCCTCGTCAAATGCCTTCGTCCGGATTCCGTCTCCGTCCTCCACGAACACCCGGTTGCGGCTGTTCGCGCTTCTTCCCATGATGAAATAGGCCGCCACGGCCTTCTTTCCATCAGGCGTCCTGCCCAGGACGATTCCCCTGCCCGGATAGGCATTACCTTTCAGTTCCTCTTCCAGTGATAACAGCTTCATTACCTCTCCTTCCTGCCGCCGAAGGGCGGCATTAAATTAGTGAGGAATTGGACGTAAGTCCAATTTCCAAGAGAAAATCTGCGATTTTCTCCGCCTCTCCTTCCTGCCGCCGAAGGGCGGCATTAAAAGTTTCCCAATGAATAAAAATACCGCCTGGTTACTCACATACGGGTACCCAGGCGGCCGGTTTCCTTCATACATACTCCCTGTGGTGCTCCACCAATCCGCCAGTCGTATGTACTGCTTTAATGGACGAAGCATGGTGCCCGCCCGTTTCTATCTGTAGTATATCCTATCCTGAATTTTATGACAAGCTGTTTTTTTCTGAAAATCTGTTGATATTGGCCGTATTTCTGAGCATAATATCAGTGAATCAAAGGATTCCGTGTGGCGGCACGTAAAAGCTGTACTCCGGCTGAGGAGATTAAGTATCAGCACTTTTCAGATACTCGGAAGGGTATCCAGGCTGACAGCCAGCATAAAACCGCTTATTTGATTTATACGCTGGATGACTATATGTTATCCAGCGTTTTTTTACAAATGATATACCATACAGGGTTAAGCGTATGAGAAAAAAACAGGAAAATAAAAATAAAATAATAAGCCAGATAGAATCAGCGGCAAAATCTTATAAAAAATATCTGGTTGGGAAAAAATTTCTGTATGTATTTGAAGGACAATGTATAGAGGTTCTATATAAGGTACAACACTTCAGACATCTGACCGGGGTTGAAACAATTTTATCCGCCAAACGTTTTTTTCATAATGCCGTAAACAACAAGCTACAGTCCAGCCATATTTTTTTCAGTTCTAAACATCCCTATGGTCTCTGCCTGAAAAAGCTCAAACACATAAATGAAGTTGCAACATTAGCCGGCTCTGAAAGCTTTATGTTGGAAGAAATTATAACGAATACACGAACGTATAAATTCGGAACAACTGATCTTAATTTTTCCATCTGCATGAATATGGAAACAGATGAAACGGAAAAGCAAACAGGCATATGAGGTAACCCATATCTTTTCAAAGCCGAACGATAAGAAAAAATATACAGATCTTTTATTCATGAATTCTTCTTCTCATTTGGAAGACCTTCCGGACAAAATCAGAGAATTGCTTGATGACGAGCTGTTTTCTAACAAACCATGAAATAAACATGTCTTCCTTTATATCCACAATCACCCATGCGCCTCACCACAATCACCCATGCGCCTCACTTTTCACTGGACACCGCCGGACCGGAATGTTTATAATGGGAGTAGAATCTTCCTATTCTGACTTCAGGCAAAATGCGTGCGGCAGGAAGCGCTTCCTCCGGCGCAGAGGACAAGATTGAAAAATGCGCTCGATAGCGCATTTTTCAATCAGGATTTGCGCCGAAGCGTCGCAAATCCCGTTATCGCAGCGCCGAACTGGAGGTTCGGCGCGCGTGCCTCAGCGTAAAACGCTTCGGCATAGAGGAAAAAATGACCAAGGTACGAAGCATCTTCAAGAACGATCTTTTTTATGATCTGCTGTTTTTCGCCTTCGCACTTCTGTGTATGATGGCGTTCATCTTCATACAGCCCTTTGGAGAAGGGCCGGACGAAATCAACCGTTTCCGGATCGTCTGGTACATCGCGCAGAACGGACGGCTCCCTAAAGGAGATGACCCTGCGGTCCTGATTCCGGGCTATGGCGGCTCCTATGCCTTCCAGCCCATGCTGACCTACATTCTGCAGGGGTATCTTTTATGGTTTCTCCGTCTCTTCACCGACCGTTTTGACGTTCTCCTGGTTTCGGCGCGGCTGGTAAATGCCCTGTTTGGGCTCGGCGCGGCCATTTACGTCAGAAGGCTGTCCAGGCTGCTGTTTCCCGACCGGCTTTCGCAGTGGGTCTTTTCCTGTCTTGCCGTTTTTCTGCCCCAGAGCATTTTCATCCATACCTATGTGAATACGGACTCCTGTGCCATTTTCTCCGTCATGATGATGCTTACAGAGGCTCTGAGCGGCCTGCGGGACGGATTCCGCCGCCCTGTCTGCATCCGCCTCGCCGTCGGTATCATTCTGTGCGCTCTCTCCTATTACAATGCCTATGGTGCGGTGATTGCGGTTATCTTTCTTTTCATTTCCGCCTTTGTCAGCCGGATGCAGGCCGGGACCATCCTTCCGGACGGAACCGCCTTCCCGAAGGAACGTTTTCACATCCACCTGGTTCCCCTTTTGAAAAAGGGACTTTTCATCAGCGCCATCGTCCTTCTCGGAGCGGGCTGGTGGTTTATCCGGAACGCGGTTCTCTATCATGGAGATTTTCTTGGCATTTCAGCAAGAAACGCCTGTGTCGCCGAAACGTGCCTGCCGGAATACCATCCGCTCCTGCGGACCACTTATCAGGGCATGGGTGTAAGCGTCTTTTCCATGGTGTTTGGCACCGACTTTTTCACCCTGCTCTGCCGCAGCTTTGTGGCCATGTTCGGCCCCATGAACCTGCCCACCCATTATTATATTTATAACGCATACTACTGGCTCTTCGGCATCGGGCTGATCGCCGCCCTGTTTCCTGTGGGCCAGGGGCTGTATCTAACCTGGATGGACAGAGGACACCGGCTTTTTACCAACGCTGTCATGGTGCTCACCTGCCTGATTCCCATCTTTCTGTGCGTGATCTATTCCTATACCTGGGATTTTCAGCCGCAGGGAAGATACCTGCTGCCCATGCTTCCTGCCTTCATGTACCTGGTGACACTGGGCGAAAAAAAAGCCGCGCACCTGCTTCAGTCACTATGTGACCATCTGAAGCTGCGCGCGCTTTCCTCTTATATCTCTGCCGTGACAGGAGGCATCGTGATCCTCTTTACCATCGCGGCTCTGTTCTATTCCGTTTTTCTGGTGATGGTGCCTCATTACCTGTGAGCGTTCTTTTTTTGCAGAGCCGCTGTCAGTTTCTGTCGAAGTATCTGCTCATTTTGCAGGATTTCTTTCATTTCAATCTTATTCCTCTCCCGCCTGCTGAATCTCTCCGTCCGGCAGAATTTTCCCTCCGCCAGAATCTCATCCGCCTGCTCCTGTGTGATGTAATCCTGCTGTACCATACACTCCAGAACCGTCTTTTGCCTCTGCGCAGCCAGCTCTGGGCTGTTGGTGAGGGAATAAACGGAAGGCGCGTTTGGGATTCCCGCCAGCAGAGTGCTCTCATAATCGGTCATCTGAGAGGGCTCCTTTCCGAAATATCCCTCCGCCGCATCATAAACGCAGTAATAGCCGCTGCCAAAATAGATGGTGTTCAGATACAGCTCCAGAATCTCATCCTTGGTATAATCCCGCTCCAGATCAAAGGCCACAAACAACTCCGCCACCTTACGGAGAAATTTCTTTTCCTGGGTAAAATACATGTTCTTGGCAAGCTGCTGGGTAATGGTGCTTCCGCCCTCCGCAAGTTCTCCTTCCCGCAGGTTGATGACGACCGCCCGGCCTGTGGAAATCAGGTCCAGGCCGCCGTGTTTATAAAAACGGCTGTCCTCCACTGCGACCACCGCATCCTTATAGGTCTGCGGCAGCTCGTCCAGCGTGGTATAATGGGGATTGGACCGGATTTCCGCCACTTTTTCGGAAAGGGACTCTTCTCCCGTCACCTGTTTATATATCTGATATCCCTGCCAGATCAGCCTGCCGCCCACCACGGCGGCGCCGGCAAACAGAACCAGCAGGGTAAAAAGGATCAGTTTCTTTAAAAAACGCATCTTGCTTCCTCTTCCGGTTTTTACTTACTGCCGGATTAGTGTAACACAAAGAGGGAGGTTCTATCAAGTGCGGAAGGCCTGCAAACAGAAAGGTTTCACAAAATGCTCAGAAAATATCCGTCCGGGTTCACTCCATCCTCCAGTGATCATTGATCATGCGGACCGCGATTTCCCTTGCCTTCACGCTGGTCACCTCCGCCCCGTCCGTCTGTCCCAGCCAGACGCAGAAGTACCGGTTTCCCTCCGGCGTTTCGGCAAAGCCCGTATACCAGGCATCCACCGTAACGCCGGACGCCTTTCCCATCCCCGTTTTCCCGTAAATGGAAAGCCCGTCTTCTTCCTGCAGGAGCATGACCTGCTTCAGCCTTTCCCCGGTTGCTGCCGAGGCATATCCATCTTCCCCGAAAATCCGTTCCATCACTTCTGTCTGCTCCCTCGGAGAAATCTTCAGAGAGGATTCGATCCAGAAGCCCGTCAGCGCCCGGTTGCTGTTATTGGTATTCAGACTGCCCTCCCAGTCGGAGATATCGCAGTTTCCGTACCGTAGCGCATCCAGCCCCTCCTGCATCCGTTCCTTTCCGATGTCATCCACCACCTGCCGGAAGTACCAGACGCAGGAGGCATGAAAGGCATCCTCAAAACCGATATCCCGGTTCCATTCCCCGTTCCAGAAGTATTCCCCGCTCCATTTCCGGACAGAATTTTCCGGATCAATCACGCCGTTTTCCAACGCCAGCAGAGAAGAGATGATTTTAAAGGTGGAACAGGGCGATCTTCTCGTCTCCGCCAGCTCAGGATTGTATACAAGATATCTGTTTTCTTCTGCGTCATACAGAACGGCGGTGCCGTTTAGCCCCTGAAAATATTCCGACCAGTCCGTCTCCATGATCTGTGGCTGCCGCTTCTCTTCGAGGCTCTTCTTCGCCCTTTCCGTCAGCCGTTCTGCCGGACCTGAGACGGCGGTTTCCTGCCCTGTCTGCGGTTCTCCGGCGCTTTCCCTGACATCCGTATCTTCCTTTATGGTTTTCAGGGCTGCGCTCCCCGGCCCCGTCCCGCTCCCGGACAGACAGCCGGAAAGAAAGGCCGCGCAGAGAAGGAAGCACAGGGCAGGCTTTATGACGCTTCGTTTTTTTCCCGCTTTTCTCACGCTCATGCTCATAAACTCATATTTCCTTTGGCAAAGTCTTCTTTCCTTCCCCTATTCTACCGTACTGATCTGTTTTTTTCTACGGTATTCCATGGGCGTCACACCAAATTTTTCTTTAAAAAGCTTTGTGAAATGCTGGCTCTTCCGATAGCCGGTCAGATACATGATCTCATTCACCTTCAGGCCCGTCTGCTCCAGAAGCTCGGCCGCTTTCTGCATCCGGATATCTGTAATATAGTTGGAAAGATTGATATTCGTTTCCTCTTTAAAGATCTTTGAGAGGTAAGCCGGATGTAAGTGGACCGCCTCTCCCAGAATATCAAGGGACAGCGGTTTGTCAAAATTCTCATACACATATTTTTTAACATATGTAATTAGTGATTTTCTGTCTCCGCTCTCTTCCCCGCTTTCCTCTTTTTTCTCCTTTTGAACCAGATTATTTCTCAGCAGCCTTTCCAGCGTTTCCTCCATATCCTTTTTCAATACGGGCTTTACCAGATATTCCGATACGCCGTAGCGGAGGGCCTGTTTGGCGTATTCGAACTCTCCGTAGCCTGAAACGATGATGATTTTCGTCTGATATCCTTTTCCCTCAACCAACGCGCACAGGTCCAGGCCTGAAATACGGGGCATCCTGATGTCCGTGATGAGAAGCTCCGGCCTGTATTCTTCGAGAAGGTCCCTGGCAAGGGAACCGCCGCCTGCGGTAAGTACCTGTTCAAATCCGTATGTGCTCCAGTCCACAAGCTTTTTCAGATATTCCAGCATATAATTTTCATCATCAGCGATCAACACCCTCATCTTCCACACTCCTCGGTAAAATGGTAAAGGAAACCGACAGTCCTCCCCATATGCTTTTGCCAAACCGCAGTCCGGCCGATTTATCATAATAGTTTACCAGTCTCTGGTTTACGTTCCACAGGCCAACGCTTCCATTTTCATTCCGTTCCTTCTTATTGAGGCTCTGAAGAAGCCGATGCGTTTCTTCTTCCGTTAAGCCGTTTCCGTCATCTGAAATCTCAAACCGGATGGAAGAATCCGGAAGCCTGTATATTTTCACATAAATGTATTTCGCGTTTTCCCTCTCCTCAATGGCATGTTCGACCGCGTTTTCAATAATGGGCTGTAAAATCAGGGGAATGATCGAAACGTGTTCAAGCTCTTCCGGCATGCTGATATGATATTCCATGCTTTTCCGCATTGCCATAATGGAAAGATATGCCTTCGCGTACAGAACCTCTTCGCCTATCGTGGTGACCGATCTGTTTCTGGTGCAGTATCTGTAATAGCTTGCAAGATGCATCGCCATTTCTGTCACCGCCTGCGGCCTGTCTGCGACTGTCACGATATAAGAAAGACTGTTATAAAGAAAATGAGGATTAATCTGAAGCTGAAGCTGCCTCAGCTCCGCCTGGTTTCTCAGCTGCTGCTCTTTCAGTGTAGATTCAACCAGCTCTCCAATCCTTCGTGCCATTTCATTAAATTGCTCAAATACATAAGAAAATTCATTGTCCGGAAGATCTGTGATTCGTGCGCTAAAATCTCCGTTTTCTACCTGTTTCAGCTTCTCCGTAAGGATTCTAAGCTGCAGCAGAATATTTTTGTAATACAGAACCATAAAAATGAATCCCACCGCAAGAATCACTCCCAGCATCCTTGCCATAATCCCCATGATATTCCGAACCGGCTTCATCATCTCCCTGATCGGATAATAGGCTACCAGTTCCAGTCCGTTCTGTGCTATGCCAAGCTTGATGATTTGATACCTGTCTCTGCCGACAGATATCTCAAATTCCGTTTTTTCATTTCGGGCTGCAAGCTGATCTAATAACGCTCTTTCTTCCTCATTAACGGAAAACAGACTCGTCTTATCCGGCAGTAACATCAGAATTCCTCCTGTTCCAATTCCGGATGCCATTGTTTTTATTTTATAAAGAAAATCCTGATCCATTCTGATAAAAAGATAGGGTTCCTCATCATTTATGAGCCAGTCTGCGGAATATCTCTTGACAAAATAAATATCTCTCCCATAGGAAATCCATCTGTTGTCAGCTGCCATCTCCGGAAGCGAAGGGTCTACCTCCGTTTTGTTCAGCGTAGTTATAATATCTCCTGTTTCCGGCCAGCAGAGAATGAATTCTGCCATTCCCACATTACTTTTCTGACGTCTGTTCAAATATTCCTTGATGTTTTTCACGCCCATCACGTATTCATAAGGATCATATTCTTCCATAACCATAAGCTGAAGTTCTCTGAAGTTATTGCTGTTCAGAATACCATCCGCTTCTATTTCTATCTCGTTACTTTTCTGCTCCAGCAGGCTTTCCGCATAGTCCATCTGAATCCGCGCCACCCGCATGAGGGAGGTCTGAAGGCTGGCGGCGCTGTAATGATACAGGAGCAGGAAGCTCACTATGATCATAATAAAAAAGAAAACGAAAATCATATAGATGGATTTTATTTTTTTCATGGCTATCCTCATTCCGGAGCGTCAGTGACACATTGGATTTCCTCCGGCTCCCTCTTTCACGCACGGCAGGGACTGCCGCTTCTGCGGCAGTCCCTCAGACATGCTTTTCTATCTGCGTCGATCGTTATTTTACGGTCTCATACCAGGCGTTTACCTCTTCGGTGATCTGATCCCCGCCCTGCGCCTTCCATTCTTCCACAAACGTATCAAAAGCTTCAATGGGCTCGTTTCCATAGATGATATTGGTATAGGTCTGCTTCTCCATGGTCTGAAGCTGCTCCCAGTTCTTCTTCATGGTTTCCGTGGGTTCCCCATTGAACAGATTGGAAATCAGCTCGTCTCTGTGTTCTCCCGCAATCACATAGCCTTCCGCCGTATCAGGGGCCTGTTCAAACGTAGCGGCTGCCCTGATCTGAGCGCTGCTCTCCGCAGTCTTTCCTTCTTTGATATCCAGATAAGGCTGCATGGTATCAATCGCGGGCGAATTCTTCAAAACCGTTGATTTTCCGGGCATAAAGGGATCCGTTACCGGCGGATCAAACAGGGTGGAATCGAACACTACTTCTCCGTCCACGATATCATAATCATACCCTTCCAGATAGCCATACTGGAAATCTCCCGTGCCGAACGCTCCGTCATAGAGCCAGTCGTAGTAGACGAAGAAGGCTTCCATATTATTGAAGTCACTGCTGAACATCAGCCAGCCGTCGTTCACCTGCGCAGTCTGGTATGTAGGGTCTCCATTGTCCTGAAGAATATTGGGATAAGCCTTAATGACCGCATCCGGCGCAACCGTCGTCACGTCTCTGACCGAATCAATGGCCCAGGGCCTTCCGATGAAGATGCCCGCCTTGCCTTCCGTAAACTGCATCATCGCATCCCAAGCGCCTGTGGCGGCAGCCTCCTGGAACATCCAGCCGTTTGCATGCCACTGTGCCATTCTCTCCAGAGTCTTTCTGTTTCCTTCCTGAATGGAACCGTACACCAGCTGACCATTCTCATCCTCCTGCCAGGTGCCCGGCAGATATTTTCCGGCGTAAGCGGAGAACAGAGGAACCGGATCAGCCACCCATCCTGTATTATAAATGCTGTCGCCCGCATAAGTAAAGCCATAGGTATCGTCCTGACCGTTTCCGTCCGGATCGTCTTCCGTAAACGCCTGGATCACTTCCTCAAATTCGTCCATGTTGGTGGGGGCCGAAAGGCCGAGATTGTCCAGCCAGTCCTGCCGAATCACCATCACCTGTCCTTCCGTCAGACAGGGAGCACAGGCAATGCCGTAAGTTTTCCCGTCCTTTGTGACCGGATAGAAGGTTTCCGGATACTGGTCATAAATTTCCTTCAGTCTGTCCGGCATATAATTTTCAATGTCTTCATCGATCGCCTTCACCTGACCGGATTCAATCATATCGGCGATCATCTGCGTGCCGTATACCGGAAATACGTCGGGAAGCTCTTCGGAACCCGTGAGAGCCAGCCTCAGCTTGGTGTCATAGTTGGATGCATCGCCGCCCAACAGCGTGGTTTCCATTTTGATCCCGAGCTTTTCCACTGCCAGATCCACCATCGGGTTTTTGTTGATATCTTCACCGTCTCCATATCTTCCGGTATTTTCATCCAGCTGCTTGGCAATGGTGATCGTAATCTGCGGATCGTACTTTCCTTCTGCATTTCTGGTTCCCGCCGTTTCCACAGCGCCTCCCTGACCACCGCAGCCTGCAATGAGCATCGCCGCCGCAAGTGCCAGAGCAGTTGCTTTTCCTGCTTTTTTCATTTCCTTTTTCCTCCTTCATAATAGAATAAGATCCAGCTTTATTCCTTTACCGCTCCCATCACGATTCCCTTCACAAAATACTTCTGCAGGAAAGGATAAACCAGAAGGATCGGTAACGCTCCGATGAATACCTGAGCCGCTTTTATGGTGCGCTCCGACATGGCCGCGGCCGAGGTGGGATCCAGAGAAAGATCCTGCTGGTTCCCCTGAACCACGATGACCTGCAGAAACGAAGCCAGCGGATAGTTCTTGGTGTCCGACATATACAAAATTCCGGTAAACCATTCGTTCCAGTTCCCCACCATGATGAAAAGGGCCACCGTGGCAAGTCCGGCCTTTGACAAAGGCAGATAGATTTTCCGGAGCACCGTGAAAAAGCTTGCCCCGTCAATCAGCGCCGCCTCCTCCAGGGATTTGGGAATGGACCTGAAAAAATTCATGATCAGAATCAGGTTATAGCAGCTGAAGGCTCCCGGCAGAACATAGACCAGAAAATTATTCTTCAGCCCCAGAGCCGAGTTGACCAGGTATGTGGGGATCAGCCCTCCGCCGAACAGCATGGTGAATACGAAGAACCACATGAGCTGCGTCCTTCCCCTGAAATCCTTGGACAAGGCATATCCCGCCGTCGTGATGAGAAACATGCTGAGTACGGTTCCAAGCCCCGTTCTCAGAAACGAGATCACAAGGGAGCGTATGAAGTTATTATTCTGAAAGGTCTTTTCATAGGCGAGCAATGTAAAGTCAATGGGCCAGAACGTTACCGCCCCGCTGTTGGCAGCGCTTTTTCCGCTCAGTGAAATGGCAAACAGATTGACGAGCGGAAGCAGACACAGAAGAGCCATGGTGATCAGAAACGTTGTGTTGCAGATCACAAATATTTTTCTGCTGACCGATGTACGGCGCATCTTTTCTCTCCTCCTCTCATCAGAAAATCCGGTATCCTGCGAATTTATACGCCAGCTTGTAGGCAACGGCTGTAAGCAGAAGCCCGATGCCGGACTTGAAAAGTCCCACCGCAGTTCCGAAGCTGTACTGCCCATTCACAAGCGACTGCCGGTACACATAAGTGTCAATTATGTCTCCCGTACTGTAGGTAAGCGGAGAATACAGATTGAAAATCTGATCAAATCCCGCATTGAGCACATTTCCCAGGCTGAGAGTGGCCATGACAATGATCATCGGCATGATTCCGGGCAGCGTTATGTAAAGCGTCTGCTGCCATTTATTCGCGCCGTCCATCTCCGCCGCCTCATAAAGGTTCTGGTCGATGTTGGATATGGCCGCAAGGTATACGATCATTCCGAATCCAAAGCCCTTCCACAGATCCGACAAAATCACGAGCTGACGGAACATCCCGGCTTCTCCCAGGAAAAAGATGGGTTCCATTCCCAACGCCTTCAGACAGGCGTTCACGATTCCGTCCATACCAAGAATGTCCCTCAGCATGCCTGCCACCGTAACCCAGGAAAGAAAGTGCGGCAGATAAACCAACGTCTGAATACATTTTTTCAGTCCAAGCTGCTTTACCTCGTTCAGAAGCAGCGCCATGATCACAGGCACCACCAGCCCCAGAACAATTTTGCTCACGGATATGATCAGCGTGTTGATAATTGCCTGGTAGGATTCCTTAAATTCAAAGATCTGCCGGAAATTTTCCAGCCCTACGAATTCCGAACCGAAGATTCCAAGCCATGGCTTATAGTTCTGAAAAGCCATCATCAGGCCTCCCATCGGAATATAGCAGAAGATGATTGCAAAGATCACCGATGGCAGCACCAGCAGGTACAGAGGCCAGTTATGCTGGAATTCCTTTCTCCAGTCCACACGGGCTGTCCGCGCCGCGCGCTTTGTTCGTTCCCTGTTTTTTTCTGTTTTCACTCTCCGTTCACCTCATTTCTTTATAAAAAGATTATAAATGATTGAATCCCCATAACAAATGCCTCGTTTTTAAGATTATGTCCCCATTTTTAAGATTATAGGGGCACCCTTACTGGTCATGCGGTGACCAGCAGCGGTTGCCGTTCATCCGCAAAACCAGACAATTGCCGGCTTGCATGCTCCGGCTCCCCATGCTAATATTAGGGGGATTAAAATGGAAAGGAGTTTTCTCATGGAACGGAACCTGAAGAAGGAACCTCAAATGAAACTTCTTCTCACCAGACACGGAGAAACGGACTGGAATCTGCAGCGGCGGATCCAGGGAAGTACGGATACGGACCTGAATGAAACCGGCCGCCGACAGGCCATGCAGCTTGCGGAAAGCCTGCTTCTTTCAGAAGACCGGCCTGACATCGTGTATACCAGCGGCCTGAAACGGGCGCTGGAAACGGCGGAAATTGCTGCAAAACGGCTTCAGATCCCCTGTCTCATTCATCCGGGGCTGGAGGAAATCGGCTTCGGACTCTGGGAGGGGCTCACCTGGGAACAGGTGGAAGATAAATATCCGGAGCTTTATCAGATCTGGCACACAGACCGGAGATACGGACATCCGCCGGAAGGCGAATCCTATCAGGATCTTCTGAACCGGGTGGTTCCCGCCCTGCAGGACATCATTCAAAAAGAAGGCGGCAGCAGCGCTGACCGCAGGATTCTGATCGTCACCCACAGCGCCGTCATCATGTCCCTGCTCTCCCATCTGAACCGCACGCCCTTTCATGAAATGGTGAAACGGTATCGAACGCAGAACGCACAGATTATAGAACTGGACGCAAAACGGCTGGAGGAATGAAAACGCTCACTCCTTCAGCCGTTCTTTTCCTGTAACCGTTCTGAACGGTTACCATTTCCTTTTATTTGTCCTTTTTCTTTCTACAGATCGTATTTCCCAAAATGACCATCACGAAGCAGTCGGTAAAAATCAGCATGGCGGCGATCCCGGCAAAGGATGCCGGGAGCACATTTTCAAACAGCTCCATGATCAGGATGATCACATCCGCCACAGCCAGACCGGCTCCCACTGTTCTGCACAACTTCTTTTTATCGTACTTCTTTCTTTCCTTTTCCGATGCAGTATTGTATCCGGCGATCAGCCAGCTTCCATGACGGGAAAGCAGAGCGGCGGACAGGATTGCGATCACAATGACAACTGCCCACACGATCCAGTCCGGTCCATTCGCAGTATCTGCCAGTGTCATAGCCGTCCCTTCTCCTTTTTTCTGCCTAAAAACAGATTCCCCATGGAATCCGGCACTGTCTGCACCCGAATTCCATGGGGCTGTCTTTTTCCTAGTCGTTCTCTACACTGTAATTCGGAGCTTCCTTGGTGATGTGGATATCATGAGGATGGCTCTCTCTGAGCGCTGCCGCAGAGATCTTGATAAATCTGCCGTTTTCCTTCAGTTCATCGATCGTGTGCGCACCGCAGTAGCCCATACCGGAACGAATGCCGCCAACGAGCTGGAATACGGTATCCTCCACGGTTCCCTTGTAGGCAACGCGGCCTTCCACGCCTTCCGGAACCAGCTTCTTCGCGTCGGACTGGAAGTAACGGTCCTTGCTGCCGTTTTCCATGGCGGCGATGGATCCCATGCCGCGGTAAACCTTATATTTTCTTCCCTGATACAGTTCGAAGGTTCCGGGACTCTCGTCACAGCCTGCGAAGATGCTTCCCATCATGCAGACGTTTCCGCCGGCGGCGATAGCCTTGGTCATGTCTCCGGAATACTTGATGCCGCCGTCCGCGATGATCGGAATACCGTACTCCTTCGCAACCGCATAGGAATCCATGATAGCCGTAACCTGCGGAACGCCGATACCGGCAACCACGCGGGTGGTACAGATGGAGCCGGGGCCGATGCCCACCTTCACCGCATCCGCTCCTGCTTCAATCAGAGCTCTCGTACCCTCTCCGGTGGCAACGTTTCCGGCGATCACCTGCAGATCCGGGAATTTCTCCTTGATCATGCGCAGGCAGCGGAGCACGTTCTCGGAATGTCCGTGCGCGGAATCCAGAACCACCACGTCCACCTTCGCGTCCACCAGGGCGCTCACGCGGTCGAGCACGTTTGCCGTGATTCCCACGCCGGCACCGCACAGCAGCCGTCCCTGGGAGTCTTTTGCGGAAAGCGGATATTTAATCGTCTTCTCGATATCCTTGATGGTGATCAGGCCCACCAGATTGAAATCCTTGTCCACGATGGGAAGCTTTTCCTTCCTCGCCTTCGCAAGAATTTTCTTCGCTTCTTCCAGGGTGATGCCCTCTCTTGCGGTGATCAGTCCTTCCGAGGTCATGGACTCTTTAATTTTCTTCGTGAAATCTGTTTCGAACTTAAGATCACGGTTGGTAATGATGCCAACCAGCCTGCGGCCTTCCGTAATCGGTACGCCGGAGATGCGGAACTTCGCCATCAGGTTATCCGCGTCCTGAAGAGTATGCTCAGGAGAAAGAGAGAAGGGGTCGGTGATGACTCCGTTTTCTGAACGCTTTACCTTATCCACTTCTTCTGCCTGCGCTTCAATAGACATGTTCTTGTGAATGATTCCGATTCCGCCCTGTCTGGCCATCGCGATTGCCATCCTGTGTTCGGTAACGGTATCCATTCCGGCGCTCATCATCGGAATGTTCAGTCTGATCTTCTTCGTCAGCCAGGTCGATAAATCCACCTGGTTCGGAATTACCTGAGAGTATGCCGGAACCAGCAGCACATCATCAAAGGTAATGCCATCGCCAATAATCTGACCCATCTTGTCTCCTCCTTTTGTTCTTCTGTGGTGATGTTTTCCTCATCTGTCCGCAATAAACGGACAGATGCCTGGAAAACGGTGAATATAAAACTGCCAGTAAAATTTACTGACAGTTTTTATTTTTAGAAGTGTACCAGACTTGCCGGAAAATGTCAATCCGTAAATACCTTTCTGGGAGCGATGGACTTAATCGCCGCCACCATCTCCGCATTCGGCTCAAAAATGACACGCTTCTCTCCATTATATATCATGCAGTAACGTTTGTCCGGCTTCTCTTCCACGCCGGAGCTGTAATCCACGTCCTTAAGCTGCCTGTTCTTGAATTCATCCATGTGCCAGGACTTGATGGGCGCCAGGATCTCCATCCGGCCCAGATCGAAGGTCTCCACCTTCTTCCTTCTGCTCTTCGCCAGGATCTTATCCACGGAAAGCTGCCTGTCCACATACAGATATTCATATTCCAGGCTTGCGTTCAGGCCCACAAAATAGGCGCCGACTCCGGCCGCTACGGCAATGATGTAAAAAATGATGCTGCCAATGCTTCCGATCAGGAAAGCGAACACCGCGATCACAATCAGCAACACCTTCAGCGCCGTGAGCAGTCCGTTCTTCTTTCTTTTTACCATACATTCCACATAGGTTTCGTTCATCTTCCGACTCCTTTTGCCTCTGAAACTCCCTGCGTTTTATAACGCCTTGCGTTTTCCGGAACACAGACCGTCCGGAGGCTGTTTTTCTACTGTTTAATATGATATTACAAATTTCGCCCGGTTGCAAGAAGCAACTGAAAGGACATCAAAAATTCACAGGGAATTTAGAAAATTTTCAGAAGTTGCCCCTCCCCCTTCATTGACTTTATTTCATCGACCGTCTATCATAGTAAGGAAATAAACCGCCGCTTTCCGCGGCAGAAAGAGGAAATTATGGCAGCGGGCAATTCCGTCATGGATGAAATCAGAGAGCAGCATAAAAAAATGAAAGGCAAGAGCCTGAAAGAAAAATTTCAGTATTTCTGGGAGTATTACAGGGTCGCAACGCTTGTTACCATCCTTGTGGCTGTTTTCCTCGGAAATCTGATCTACACCGTTGCGACGGCAAAAGACAATGCATTGTATGCTGTATTTGTCAACGGTTATACCGATATGGATACGGAAGAATACATGGCCGGTTTTGATGAATACGCGCAGATTGATACGAAAAACTACAGCACCACACTGGAAACCAACTTCACCCTTAGTCAGGATTCGGCAGATACCTATGCGGTGGCGAATCTCCAGAAATTTGCCGCTCAGGTTGCCGCCCAGGAGGTGGATGTGATGATTGCGGATCCGGATACTTTTAACCAGTATGCGGAAAACGGATATCTCGGCGGCCTCAATGAATTTCTTTCCGAAGAGACACTCTCCAGATATTCGGACCGTCTGATCTATGCCAATATTCCGGATGATGATACGGAAGAAGAGGTACCGGTGGGCATTGATATCGCAGACTGCGCTCTTCTTCAGGAAACGCAGGCCTACGCCGGATATGACAATGTCTATTTCGGCATTCTGGTCAATACCGAACACGCGGAAAACGCGGAAAAGTTTCTGGAATATATCTTCCAGGAGAACTGATCCGGAATTCCTGTTTCCTATATCGCACCCAGTTTCAAACATCCTGCAGTCGATTGCTCCTGCAGGATGTTTTTATGTCACGGGGAAAAATTTTCTTTATCCCAGCAGTTCCTTCAGAATCCGGTTCACGCCCGCCGGATCCGCCTTTCCCTTCATCGCCTTCATGGTCTGGCCCACCAGGAAGCCGAGCGCTTTTTCCTTGCCGCCCCGGTAGTCCTCCACGGATTTGGGATTTTCCGCGATCACCTGCTCCACCACGGCGCGCAGCGCTCCCTCGTCGTTCACGGTTTTCAGGCCTTTCTCCTTTGAATATTCCTGCGGGTCCACATCCCGGTCGTACATGGCCTCAAAGATTTCCTTTGCCTGAGCCCCGTTGATCTCCCTACGGTCCGCCATGCCGATCAGTTCCGCCAGGTGGGCCGGCGAAAACCGGAGCTCCTCCGGTTCCTCTCCGTTCTCCTTCAGAAGGCGCATGGTTTCTCCCATGATCCAGTTGGACACCTTCTTGGGCTGGCCGCAGAGGGCGGAAGCCTGCTCGAACAGGTCCGCCAGGGCCTTGGAGCCGGTGATGATGTCGATATCATATTCCGGAATCTCGTATTCCCTGCGGTAGCGCTCCATTTTCTCCGTGCGGAATTCCGGCAGACCGGCGCGCACGCGCTCCATCCACTCTTCGCTGATGAATACGGGCGGCAGATCCGGGTCCGGGAAATAGCGGTAATCCTTCGCGTCCTCTTTGGAACGCATGGCGTAGGAATACTCCTTGTTGTCATCCCAGCGCCTGGTCTCCTGAATCACGCTCTTTCCTTCAGAGAGAAGCTCGATCTGCCGGGCCGTTTCTCCCTCGATGGCGCGCGCGATTGCCTTGAAGGAATTCAGGTTCTTCATCTCCGTCCTGGTTCCAAAGGCTTCCGATCCCACCTCTCTGACGGAAAGGTTCACATCCGCCCGCATGCTGCCCTCCTGGAGCTTACAGTCGGAAGCGCCCAGATACTGGATGATCAGACGCAGCTTTTCCAGGTAGGCGATCACCTCGTCCGCGCTGCGCATGTCCGGTTCCGACACAATCTCAATCAGCGGAACGCCGGAGCGGTTGTAGTCCACCAGGGAAATGTCCTCCCATTCATCATGGATCAGCTTTCCCGCGTCCTCCTCCATATGGATCTCGTGAATTCCCACGTTTTTCTTTCCTGCCGCCGTCTCGATCTCCACATGCCCGTTTCTGCAGATGGGAAGATAGAGCTGGGAAATCTGGTAGTTCTGCGGATTGTCCGGGTAAAAATAGTTTTTCCGGTCGAATTTGCACAGGCGCGTGATCTCACAGTCCGTCGCCAGCCCTACTCCCATGGCGTATTCCACCACCTGCCTGTTCAGAACGGGAAGGGAACCGGGCATTCCCGTGCAGACCGGACAGGTGTGGGTGTTCGGCTCCGCTCCAAACGCCGTGGAGCAGCCGCAGAATATTTTCGTTTTGGTGGCCAGTTCCACATGAACCTCCAGGCCGATTACGGTTTCATATTGTTTTGCCATAGCTACCTCCTTGCCTGCATCCATCCGTTTCCTGTATGTCTAAGGGACAGGCCGGGAAACGTCCTCTCGCCTGTTCGTAGGCATATGCCGCATTCAGCAGCTTCTTTTCCTGGAAGCAGTCCGCCATGAGCTGGACGCCGATGGGAAGTCCCTGCCTGCTGAGGCCGCAGGGAAGGCTGATGCCGGGAAGTCCCGCCAGATTTGCGGAAATGGTATAAATATCTCCCAGATACATCTGAATCGGATCCGTGAGGCTCTCTCCCAGCTTCGGCGCAGGCGCAGGCGCAACCGGTCCGAGAATGCAGTCATAGCGGGAAAAGGCGTCGTTAAAGGCCTTCTTTATCATGGCCTTGACACGCAGCGCCTTCAGATAATAGGCGTCGTAATAGCCGGAGCTTAAGACGAAGGAGCCAAGCATGATGCGCCGCTTCACTTCCGTACCGAATCCCTCGGAACGGGTTCTTTTGTACATGTCATGAAGGCCCTCATATTCCGGCGCGCGGTAACCGTATTTGATTCCATCAAACCGCTCCAGATTGGAGGACGCCTCAGCCGAAGCGATGGTATAGTAGGCGGGGATGGCGTATTCCACCAGGCTCAGGTCGAACTCTTCCACCTGCGCGCCAAGCTCCGCCAGCTTTTCCGCCGCGCCCAGAACGGCCTTTCGCACTTCTTCGTCAAGTCCTTCCGTAAAATAATCCCGTGGAATGCCGATCCGAAGCCCCTTCACATCCTGGGACAGGGCCGCAGGAAAATCCGTCTCCCTCTCCAGGCTGGTGGAATCCATCCCATCCCGGCCGCTGACCGCCTCCAGCAGGGCTGCGCAGTCCGCCACGTCTCTGCACAGGGGGCCGATCTGATCCAGGGACGAGCCATAAGCGATCAGCCCGTTTCTGGATACCGTTCCATAGGTGGGCTTCATGCCCACCACGCCGCAGAAGCCTGCAGGCTGACGGATGGAGCCGCCCGTGTCACTTCCCAGCGCAAGAAACGCTTCCTTCGCCGCCACAGCTGCCGCTGATCCGCCGGACGATCCTCCCGGCACATGCGCCGGATTCCAGGGATTCCTGGTTACGCCGAAGGCGCTGGTCTCCGTGGTAGAGCCCATGGCGAATTCATCCATGTTGGTCTTACCGATGAGAATGCAGCCGGCCTCCTTCAGCTTTTTCACTGCAAAAGCATCATAGGGAGGAACGAAATCCGAAAGGATCTTTGATGCGCAGGTGGTCTTTCTTCCCCGGGTGCAGATGTTGTCCTTCACCGCCGCCGGCACCCCCGCCAGCGGGCCGGTAAGGGCTCCGTCCTCGATTTTTTTCTGCACCTCATCCGCCTGCTTCAGGGCCTCCTCCCGGTCCAGAGAAATGTAGCAGTTCAGCTCCTTTTCCTTCTTTTCAATCTGCCCGAAGACCGCATCTACCGCCTCCCGGCAGGAGATTTCCTTCTTTTTGATCTGTCCGGCCAGCTCCAGGGCCGTATATTCCAATATGCTCATATCTACCTCTGTTTTTCGCCGCCGCAGGCGGCTCTTCAATCATGGGAGAATGACGTGAGTCATTCTCCGGCAGAAACCCCGGTTTCTGCCGCTCTCCTTTTTATGCCGCCGCACGCGGCATGAAATCTCAGAAAAATGGCGTAAGCCTTCTATTCTACCGTTCTGGGTACCTTAAACATGCCGTCCTTGACGCCGGGCGCGTTTGCCAACAGTTCTTCTCTCTCGTCCGTTCCCGTCACCACATCCTCCCGGAATACGTTGACGGTGTCAAACACATGAGTCAGGGGTTCCACACCTCCGGTGTCAAGCTCATTCAGCTTGTCGATATAATCAAGCATCCGTCCCATGTCCGCCTTTGCCTGCTCCTTTTCCTCTCCTGACAGCTCCAGCTTCGCCAGGATTCCCACATATTCAATTGTCTCATCACTGATCTGATGTGCGATTTGTGTCATATCTGTCTCCATTTCTTTTGCACCAGGCGGTGCTGCGTCCCCGGTGCCCGCCGGTCAGGCTTCAGCGCCGGGCTTTTCTTCCCACAGCCGACCCGCGGTTACGGCTCCAGTCTGCTCATATCCCTGGGGAACAGGGTGGTGCGTCTCACGTTATCGTCTCCCACCAGCTTCATGGTGAAGCGTTCCAGGCCGATTCCAAGGCCGCCGTGCGGCGGAAGGCCGTACTGGAAAGCCATCAGGTAATGCTCCATTCCCTCCGTGGTCATGCCGCGCCGCTTGATCTTTTCCAGAAGCATATGATAATCGTGGATTCTCTGTCCGCCCGTGGTGATTTCCATGCCCTTGTACAGGCAGTCAAAGCTCAGGGTATAGGTGGGATCCGCCGGATCATCCATCGCATAGAAGGGCCGCTTCTTGCTGGGGTAATGAGTGACGAATACGAAATCGGAACTGCATTCCTCTTCAAAATACCGTCCGATCAGCGCTTCCTCCTCCGGCTCCAGATCGTAAGGATTGCGGATGGGGCGGCTGTACTTTTCACTCACCAGCCGCTTTGCCTCATCGAACCGCACACAGGGGATCCGGCTCACGTCCGGGAGGGTAATGGACAGAATAGAAAGCTCTCTCGCATAATCCCGCTTCAGGATCTCCATCACTCTGCCGAGCACGCCGGTTTCCATCGCCATCACGTCCTCAAAGCTGTCGATATATCCCATTTCAAAATCCAGGGAAGTATATTCATTCAGATGCCGCTTGGTGTTATGCTTCTCCGCCCGGAATACGGGAGCCGTCTCAAACACCCGGTCAAAAACGCCCACCATCATCTGCTTATAAAACTGAGGACTCTGCGCCAGGACTGCGGGATGATGAAAATAGTCCAGTTTGAAAATATTTGCGCCGCCCTCTGCTCCCTTTGAACCGATCTTCGGGGTGTGGATTTCCGTAAATCCCTGTTCGTTCAGATATTCCCGGAAGCCTCTCACAATTCCCTCCTGAATGCGGAAGCGGGCGCGTTCCCGGATGTTTCTGAGGGAAACGGGCCGCAGATCCAGACTGGTTTCCAGCGAAATGTTCATCTTCGCCTTGGCTACGGGAATGGGAAGAGGCGCAGCAGCCCGGGAAAGCACGGAAACGCTTTTCAGACGGATTTCAATTCCATCCGGCGCTTTTTCAGACGCGGCAAGGACTCCGCAGGCCTTCACCGTATCCGCTTCCTTCAGCTCCTTCAGCGGAAACTCCGCGCAGGCTTCCTCATAGACACACTGAAGCAGTCCTTCTGCCTTACGCAGAATGACGAACGCCACGGTTCCCATATCGCGGATCGTATGAACCGCTCCCGTAACGCACACCTCTTTTCCGAGAAGCTGCGGATCGAGAAGCTCTGAGATTTCAAGGGTTTCTTTTTGGATGGGGGATGTTAAGAATTGCATGATTTTTGGTCTCCTTTGGTTTGCTGGTTATCAGGCTCCGGCTGCGGGGCGAAATATGAAGAGTTCCCTTCAGGAAAAAAGTTTCTCCTGAACTGCCATAAGCCGTCAGAGACCCGGCTGAAAATTCTTTCCAGCCTCAGATATGCTGTCCATGACTGGGCGAACCATGCTTGCATGGCCGCCAGGCTCGTTGCTTTCCTGTGTGCGATATTGTCCAGCTCACAGCATGGCTGTTCGCTGGACCGGGCAGCTCGCAGCATAGCTGCTCGCTGTCCGTTGCCCGTCGGATGTCCGCATATCTGAGCAGGCAAGCCTGCCCAGATATGCGGCCGCCCTCCGAGCCTATCGCACAAAAAAGTCCCGGAATGCTTTCGCATTCCGGGACGGACTCTCATAGTTCCGCGGTACCACCCGCATTGACAAGGCGGCACTTCCATCAAAATGCTTCTTCGCCTTATCCACTCTTACGCTTAACGCGCGTTCACGTATTACCCTACGCCTCTGTGTGCAGAACAGACTTGCCGTCTGGCAGACAAAACTTTCAGATAATCAGCTCCCGGGTGTTCCCACAACCAGCTTTCACAAGCAGCGCTCTCAGTCGGTGACGCCGCATTCCTGTCGCTTCCCCTGATCAGAGTCCCGTTCGATGCCTTTTCAAAAATTTATGAAGAAATGTTATCACAGTGTTTTTGAAAATGCAAGTGCTTTTTTCAAAAAAATTTTTGCAATCTGGAAATTCTCATGCTGTAATCAGGACATAAAGAAACAACCGTCCCACAAGGGGTTGACCATAGTTGGATGACAGATGAGCCACCGCATACTCGGCAAGTATACAAGGGTGGCTCTTCTGTTATCCTTGTGTGAATAACGGCATCCGGCCATTCCATTCGCAGCACAATAGGGCGAGTGCCGCGATGGGCCGGATGCTTCCTCGCTATACGTTTTCGTACGGTCTGCGCAGTAAATGCGCAGACCTGGCTGAGTAGTAACGAAAAGCTACTGACATATCTGTAAGATCAGAGTCAGCGGGATCGCTTCCTGTCTCAAAAAAACCTTTCAACATGCTCATATTGAGAGATTTGCCAAAACGCCTGGGGCGGGAAAATAGGATATAGTGGACAGAGGGGCTCCGATTGGAGCCCCTCCTGCTTCAAACCGTCATTCAGAATTTCGTATTTCTTCAGAGTACCGGCATTCCGTCCATCCTGCTTTCTTTTTCATTCGGTTTCAAGCCGGTTTTGTCCAGAAATCCCGATATTGTTTTCGTATCCGCTGCCGCCATCAGCCAGCTTTCCAGAAGAGCAGGATCCGTTTTCCCCCGGATCCTGGCCTTCAGCCAGGCCGGCACATCCCCACGGAGCCCTAATATCAGAAGCAACGCCTCCGCTTTTCCTTCTGCCTTTCCTTCTGCCTTTCCTTCTGCCTTTCCTTCTGCCTTTCCTTCCATTCTTCCATTCTCATACTCCGCATTGCGAAGCTTTTTCAGTTCTTCCTCCCGGTCATATTCCAGGATTGACATCGCTACCACCTCCGATCTCTGACTGCGCAGGAAGCCTTCCAGGATTCCTTCCCGGATACATTCCGTCACGGCTCTTTCCACTGCATCTGCAAGAGACGCCTCTTCTTTCACACATTTCCTCACACGGGCAACGAATTCACTGTACTCCCGAAGCGTCCTGCATTTTTTCATAAGCTCCGGATTCGATCCCGGATTAATATTCAGAACACGTACCTTCAGTTCGAGCGCCGGATCACCTTCCGTTCTTTTAAAGGAATCCGACAGCTTCAGGCTAAAATCATCCTCCACATTCCGCAGGCCGTTGTAAAAAACCACGAATCGGGGCTCCGGAAGACGGATCAGCGCAGAAGAGTACAGTGAGTTTCCGCGTTCATTCACATATTTTTCCAGCAGACGGGCAATATAAAACAGGTCCCTGAGAGGGATATTCGGATTCCATGTGGACTGATGCTCGTATAACATCATCCTGGAATCCAGCAGAAAGGATACATCGTTTTTCATACCAAAATAGATCGCATTTTCCAGCGTTGTGACGGTAAGCTGCTCCGGGTCTTCATAATCCGTCCCGTTCAGCGCATTATATAATATAAGCAGCTCCTCCCTGTCCCTGTAGATCATCCGGAAAACAGTATCCTTATGTTCCCGGTTTACAGATAAAACATCTGACATATCGGCTCCTTCCTTTCCGGCGCATAAATCATGACGCCTGTTTCATGCAGAAGCCGCCTTTCTTTCAGCCACTCCTGCAAAATCTGTACATTGTCATTGGAGTAAATGGATTCAGCATAGAGTTTCTGAAATGATGTCAGAATGGACAGAAGATATCTGCCCTGACAGACTGGCCGAACGGCCTTATAAGAAAATTTATGCCTGTAAAAATATTAGCACGGATTCTGGGCACTTACAAGATTTTTTTCTTCAAAAATGCACTGATAAAAAGAATCCCGCTTGCGGGATTCTCCGCCTGCGGCGGGTCGCGTAAGCGACATCTTCCTTTCCGCCGCAGTGCGATCCACCGGAGGTTTTTATACGATAGGAAATGAAATTTCCTATCGTATAAAAAACAAATGGCTCTGGCCGCCTTATTCATCATGGCGGCCAAAGCCATTTTATAACGCCTACAGCGCCTTAATCCGGTCCACAGCCTTCACCGTATTCTCCCAGGTGCCGAAGGCGGTCAGGCGGAAGTAATGCTCGCCGCTGGGGCCGAAGCCGGAGCCGGGGGTCCCCACAACATGAGCGTTTTCCAGAAGATAGTCAAAGAATTCCCAGCTGGTCATCTGATCCGGGGTTCTCAGCCACACATAGGGGGAGTTGACGCCGCCGTAAACCTCGTAACCGGCCTCCTTCAGGCCGTTCAGGATATAGGAGGCGTTTTTCATGTATTTTCCCACCATTTCACGGACCTGAGCCTGTCCCTCGGGCGTGTAGACGGCCTCTCCTGCCCGCTGCACGATGTAGGGCGCGCCGTTGTACTTGGTTCCGTGTCTTCTTGCCCAGAGCGCGTTCAGGGACGTGCCGTTCTGATCCTTCAGAGCCTTCGGCACCACCGTATAGGCCAGGCGCAGTCCGGTGAATCCGGCGTTCTTGGAGAAGGAGCGCAGCTCGATGGCGCAGGTTTGGGCTCCTTCGCATTCATAGATGCTGTGAGGAATATCCTCCTGGGAAATATAGGCTTCATAGGCCGCGTCAAAAATGATCACACAGCCCTCTCTGTTGGCATAGTCCACCCATTCCTGCAGCTGCGCCTTCGTCAGGGTCTCTCCGGTGGGATTGTTGGGGAAGCACAGGTAGATCAGATCCGGGCGCTCCTTCGGGAGCTCCGGTACAAAGCCGTTTTCCGCCGTGCAGGGCATGTAGATCACATCGCTCCAGGTCTCTGCGGCCGCATCGTATGTGCCGGTCCTGCCCGCCATCACGTTGGAGTCCACGTATACCGGATAGACGGGATCGCAGACCGCGATCCGGCTGTCCGCCGCAAAAATCTCCTGAATGTTGGCGGAATCCGACTTGGCGCCGTCGGAAACGAAAATCTCGTCCGGGGTGATCTGGCAGCCTCTGGCCTGAAAATCCTTCTCCGCGACCGCCTTTCTTAAGAATTCATAGCCCAGGTCCGGCGCATAGCCGTGAAAAGTGGATGCATTTCCCATTTCATCCACCGCCTTATGGAGGGCTTCAATGACCACAGAGGGGAGAGGCTGGGTCACATCCCCGATGCCGAGGCGGATCACGGTCTCTTCCGGATGCGCCGCCGCATAGGCGCTCACTTTTTTTCCAATGGTTGAAAACAGATAGCTGCCGGGCAGCTTCAGATAATTTTCATTTACTTGAAACATGATTTTCTCCTTCCGTTATTAGAAAAAGCATAACCGTTGAGGTCGTTATGACCACTCAACCTGCCCCTCAAACACCGTTTCAGCGGGTCCGGTCATGAAAATTTCTCCCGTATTTTCATCCCATTCAATCTGGAGCTCTCCGCCCAGCACGCGGACGGCAACGCTTCTTTCCGTCAGGCCGTTCAGCACGCAGGCCGCCACTGCCGCGCAGCAGCCGGTTCCGCAGGCCAGCGTTTCCCCGCTGCCCCGTTCCCACACGCGCAGTTCTATGGTGTTCCGGTCAAGGATACGGATGAATTCCGTGTTCACACGTTCCGGAAACATGGAATGATTTTCAAATTTAGGACCAATCTCCGTAAGAGGCAGGCTCGCCACATCCTCCGCCAGCACCACCGCATGAGGATTTCCCATGGATACACAGCTCATTTTCCACTGTCTGTCCGCCACAAACACGGGCCAGTTCAGCACCTGCTCTTCATCGGAAAGCACGGGGATTTCCGATGCCTTCAGGATCGGACGGCCCATGTTTACGCGCACCCGCTCCACACGTCCGTCTGTCACGTACAGCTTCAGCTTCTTCACGCTGCCCGCGCTCACCACGGTGATCTCCGTCTGATCCGTCAGGTGTTTGTCGTAGACGAACTTCGCCACGCAACGGATTCCGTTTCCGCACATCTGCGCACGGCTTCCGTCCGCATTGTACATCTCCATTTCAAAATCCGCCTCATCTGACGGATTGATGAAAATCACGCCGTCACCGCCGATGCCGAAATGACGGTCGCTCATTTTCCGGACAAAATCCGGCTTTCTTTCCTGCGGAATCTTCTGTGTGGCCCCGTCAATATAGACGTAATCATTGCCACAGCCCTGCATTTTGGTAAATTCTATTTTCATCTTCTTTTCCTTCCTAGTACCGCATGGCCGCAAGAACCATCTTTGCGGTCTCTGCCATATTATTTCCGCTGTCCATGCTGCATTTCTGCAGATATCTGTGGGCTTCCTCCTCCGTCATCCGGTTGCGGTCCATGAGGAGCTCCTTCGCCCGCCGGATCGCCTCCTGGTCCTCCTCATTCCGCTCTCTGGGCTTCTGCCGTCTCCTGCGCCGGATCCGTTCCTGCGTCTGGCACATCATGCCCACCGTGCTGATCAGCTCATTGACCTTGAGCGGCGTGCTCAGACAGACAATCCCTTCCCGGTCTACCTCGCTGAGAAAATTCGGAGAAGCGACCACCAGCATCTCCATTCCCTTCGGCATTAAGTCAAACAGCTCCAGACAGACCATGTCCACCAGCCGGTAGCTGCAGATGACGATCGCCTCGTTGTAATCCTCCAGCTGGGACAGCGCCTGGGCTCCCGTGGTACAGGCCGCCGTGACGGAAAAGCCGTTTCTCACAAGGACATTCCGAATGCTTTTTGCATTTTCGATCTTGGGAAAAACCACTATGATGTTCGTCATGTGCTGCCTCCTCTCCTTCCAGCCTTAACTTCGGGGAAGTCTGCAGCATCAGAACCGGTACAGGTACTCATTGATCTCCCAATCCGTCACCTGACAGCGGTAGCGGTCCCACTCTTCCTTCTTTTCATCGATATATTTGTTCGCAGCGTGTTCGCCCAGCGTTTCCCGGATGTATTCATCCTTTTCC